>JBKQUU010000001.1:0-49816 GCA_052325485.1 Acidimicrobiales bacterium
ACCACGACGGCGGCGACCACCACGACGGCGGCGACCACCACGACGGCGGCGACCACCACGACGGCGGCGACCACCACGACGGCGGCGACCACCACGACGGCGGCGACCACCACGACGGGCGCAACGGACCCACCTGCCCCCTCAGCCACCGCCGCGGCCACGGTCCCCGCCGAGGAGCCCTCCCCGGCAGGCGGGGTGTGGTTGGAGCTACGAGAGTGCGAGTCGGGCGACAACTACCAGGCGGATACCGGCAACGGCTATTACGGCGCCTACCAGTTCTCACCGTCAACGTGGTCTGACCTCGGCTACCCGGGGCTGCCCGACGAGGAGCCTTCCTGGATGCAAGACCAGGCCGCACAGCGCCTGGAAGCCGACGAAGGCTGGGCCCAGTGGCCGTCTTGCAGCGCCGCCTTAGGCCTCTAGGGCGGACCAGTCAAGAGCACGGCCCGACGCGGGCAGGTGCGCGCCGCTTGGCGCGCCGCGTCCAGCAACCCGGCCGGGACATCAGCTTCCACCACGACCGGGAAACCCCATTCGTCAACGGACATCAGCTCGGGCAGCATTTCCACGCAATAGCCAAAGCCGTCACACGCGGCGGGGTCGACGGTGATGCGCATGGCCTATCTCCCTCGTGCGGCCCGGGACGGGGCCATCAGGACGCTGGGCCGGGCCCGGCCCGGGCACGGGCGACCCTGGACGTGCGCAGTGATGTCCGTGGCAAAGACTTCCAGAGCGCTGCGCACGAGGCGGACCACCCCGTCGGGGTGCCGGCAAGCGCCCCGGCCCGTTACCGCCCCGCAGCGGGCCAATAGCCGCTCGAGGACCGGTGGGGCCGCCGTCCCGTCGGCCACGGCACGCAGGTCATCGGCGATCGCCGGTAGGCCGAACAGGCAGGGGCCGCATTGCCCGGCGCTTTCCGAAGCCATGGACCAGGCAATGCGCTCGGTCTCTTTGATCCCACACGAACCGCTGGGAAGGACCACGAGCACCCCCGCGCCCATCGATGCCCCGAGCCTGCGCAGTTCGACCGGAGCGAAGGGCGTCCCCGTCTCCTCGCCCGATAGCCACGTCCCGCCGTACCCTCCCACCAGCACCGCCTGGGCGGGGGCCGACGGCCGGGCCAGTTGGACGATCTCCGAGATCGGCGTCCCCGTGGCGACTTCGACGACGCCCGGGCGCTCGACGCCTCCACTGATGGTCACCAGGCAAGTCCCGGGCGCCTCGGGCGCGCCTACCTGCCGGAACCAATCGGCGCCGTAGCGGGCGATCAGGGCGACGTGGGCCAACGTCTCGACATTGTGGACTATGACGGCGTGACCGCCGGCGCTCAGCGGGACCGACTTGTCCGGTCTGAACCTAGGGACACCGCGCCCCCCGCCGACCATGGAAGCCAGGGCGGACTCTTCGCCGCTGACGTACCGACCCGGGAGCCGGAGGATCTCGGCCCCCGGAGCCTGGCCGCGGACGCCACGTCGCTCCTCCAGGGCCCGGTCCAAGCTAACGGCCATTTCAGGAGAGTTGTCCGCCACGCACAGCACCGTCCGGGCGGCACCCAGGGCGGTGGCGACGAGGTCGGCGCCGTCCAGGACGAGGTGCGGGGCGGTCCCTACCAGGAAACGGTCCTTGGCGCTGGCCGGTTCGCCCTCCATGGCGTTAACGATGAGCGTCGGGTGGGAGGCGGAGCGGGCCAGCCGCAATTTCTGCGCCGTGGGGAACCCCGCCCCGCCCCGGCCGGTCAAGCCGGACCTCTCGATCTCGGCCAGCAAATTATGGCTCCCCGCTGGCCCCCGAGCCGCCTCCAGGGGGAGGGCCCCGTGGCGGCGGAGGTGGCCCGCCAGCGTGGGAGGCCGGTGCCCTACTCCCTCGGTGGTCAGCCGGAGGGCCCTCCCGGTCGTCAACGTGGTGCCCATGGTCCTGCTCCTGTCCCCGGGGCGGCCCCGGTCACGCGTGAGCGAATGGAACTACGGGGCCGGATGACCGTCCTGGGCCAGGCGGACCGGGCCCGCAACGCTCCCACCACCCGCCAGGTGGCGGCGGCGACGACGCTGGCAATGCACACCGCCACGAGGCCAAGGGCCCAAGTGAGCTTGCTGTCCGTGCCCATCCCGAGGGCGTGCGAGACGGCGACCGGCCAACTGAGGTAGGCGAGCCAGTGCAAGGCTCGCCAGTGGCGGGCCGAGATGCGCTGGCGCAGCGCGCTCGAGATGGCGACGGCGAGCAGGAGGTCGGCCCCGATCGTGCCGAGCGCCAGCCATACCGTGCGATAGCCCGAGGCGAAGGGCACCACGATGGCCGGCCAGCCGATGTTCACGTAGGTATCGAGCACGGCGGTCAGGACGTGTACGGCCAGGAAGACGACGGCCAGGGCGGCGGCCCGGCGATGGACCTCAGCCCGGGCGAAGGCCGGCAGTTTGGTCCGGGCCCGCCCGGCGGTCAGGATGCCGAGGAACACCGTGCCCGTCAACAACAGCAATGCCACGAGGCCCGTAGCCCGGGTCGTGTACCAAAGGTCGATCGAGGACATGGCTAGGCCGCCGTCCCGCCGCCCCACGTGGCGGCGCTACCGACGCCGTGGCCCTGGTCCGGGGGCCAACCGTTGAGCGCCAGGACCGAGCCGTCGGTACGGACCAGCCGGCAGGCCAGCCCCATGGCCGAGAGCCGCTCCGGTGCGCCCTCGCCCCATACGATGGCTGCCGTGCTCGCCGCGTTGGCCACCAGGCAAGACGGCGCCGCCACCGACACGAGCTGCCAGCAGGTCTTCGCGCTGTCGCCGGTCCTCGGGTCGACGATGTGGTGCACTTGGCGGCCACCGCGGCGCCAGGTACGCACCGAGGTCCCGGAACTGGCCAGGCCGCCGTGCCGGAGGGCGACGACCACGTCGCAAGCCGAAGGCGATGTGGCGCAATCGAGGGCGATCCCGACCGGCCACCCCTCAGGAGGTGCGCCGGCCACGGCGACATCGCCTCCGAGGTCTACCAGGACGGCCGTCCCGGTGAGCCGGGCGACCCGCGCCGCGGCGCGGTCGGAGGCGAAGGCCTTTGCCGTGGCCCCGAGGTCGAGGACCACGCCTTGGGGGGCCGAGAGGAGGCGTTCTCGGGCATTGAGCTCGATGCACCGCCAGCCCGGTACGGGCGAAGGGGGCTCGGCAAGAGCGGCGCTGTCCGCCGGCACCTCGTCGAAATCACGGTCGTAGCCGAGCCCGATCATGGCCGCGCCGACCGTGGGGTCAACGGCCCCGTCGGTTATTTCGGCCGCCCACAGGGCGGCCGAGACCGCCTCGGCCAACAGCTCGCTGACGAGGACAGGGCGCCCACGGGCCAGATCCAGGTGGGACATTTCCGAGCCCGCCCCGAACCGGCTGCAAGCGCGGTCCAAAGCACTGAGCTCGTCACGCAGCACTGCCTCGGCGAAGTCGATCGCCTGGCGACGGGTGGTGGCGACCGTGGCGGTAGTCCCGAGCGCAGGGAAGCGGCGGACGAAGTAACTGGTGCGGCCGGTCCTGGGGACGGCCGGGCGGGCCATATCAGCTCGCCCCCGATGTGGTAACAGCCGACGTGGTCGTGGGTGCCACTGTCGTCGCCGTGGTCGCGGTGCCGGCCAGGCTCGTCGCCGGCGCCCTCGTCTTGGTCCTCGTGCCGGTTGCCACCGCCTTGGTCCTCGTCTCGGTCGTCACCGCTTTGGTCGTGGCGCCCGGGATTTCGGTAGCCACCGCCGTCCCGATGCCTGCCGTGGCTATAACGGCACCCAGGACCATCGCGGTTGTCGCCCGACGGATGCGGCGGGCCACCAGGGCCCGGCTCATCTTCTGAGGGCGCGACATGCCGGTGCCGTCCGTCTCCTGTTGTCGGTAGTTCATGGCTGCATTCAACGTCCGCCACCTGGTCGTTCCCTCAGAGCCGCCTGGGCACCAGCTGTTAACCGCCGGGCCGCTGGTCCTCGGCCCCGAAGGGGTAGAGGACGGCGGAGCCACTTGACAGGCTTACTAGCTATCTGGCTAAATAGCTATATGGCCGTCAGCAAAGATGATGCCGAAGCAGCGGCTGTGTTCAAGGCACTGGCCGACCCCACCCGGCGCCGGATCCTCGAGGACCTGAGCCAGGGCGAGCTCGCCGCCGGCGAGCTGGCCTCTCGTTTCCCCATCTCCGGGCCCTCGGTGTCCCGGCACCTAGCCGTTTTGAAGGCGGCCGGCCTGGTCACGGAGCGGCGCCACGCCAACCGCGTCATTTACTCGCTAATTAACGACCGCCTGGCGGCCCATGTCGGCGACTTCCTCTCGAAGGTGTGCCCCGAACGCGCCCCGGCACGCCGACCAGGGAAAAAGAAGGCCAAGACCGCTCAAAAGAGCCCCGGCAAGGCCAAGCACAAGGCCGCGGCCCCGCCTGAGCCTCCGCGCTCCGAGCGGTCAACGGCCGAGGGGCCCGCCCACCGCGAGGGTGCGGGACGGGACCAGCTCACCGCCACGGTGTGAGCGGCGGGCACTCCTGTTCGCCGACGCCCGGGGCGCGTCCTGTCAACCAGGCGAACAGGTCGTTGGTAGTGCCTACGATCTCGACGCCGTCACCACTGCCGGCCACCCAATGCTGACCGGCGTCGCTGCCCGTCAGTACCACGGCCACGCCCGGGGGCAGACGGGACGGCAAATCGATCATGGCCCGGTCCATCTCTTCGAGCACCCACCCGAAGGGCCAGTCCTGCGCTTCGTAGCCGTAGTCGAGGTCGACATGGTGGACTTCGACCTCGCGTAGCCGGCCCACCACCAAGCCCGGGCCGATGCGCACCTCCCCACTGGGGTGGACCGCCCTCGCGTCCCACGCCTGGTCGGAGGCGGCGGCCAAGGCCGTCGCCAGTTGCTCGCAGGCGCGCCCCAAGCGGAGCTCGAGCTCTCGGGCCGGACGGGCACGGCCGGCCGCGATCTCAGCATTGCGGGCCGGCCGCCCGCCCGGGTAGACCTCGCCCACCTCGCCCCTGGCCGCCGCTTCCAGGGCTCGCCGAGTACCGTCGGCGTTGGCGGCCAGGTGGGTCACCACCATGGAGCGGTCCCAGTCGGGCAGGAGGCTGGGCCCCGTGGCGGCCACGTCGTCCAAACCTGCCACGCTCACCAGCAGCTTGGCTGTGGCCTCGCCGATCCGCTCCACGTACGGGTTGTCCATGCCGCCAACGGTACCCGCATCAGGAAGCCATAGCCGTGGTCTCGGGCGCCACCAGTCCTACCGCTTCCTCGGCCGCGGCCAGGCCGATCTTCCCGGACCGGGCCGAGCTCGACCAGGCCGCCAGCCCCAACCGCTGCACCTCGAGGGGGCGGCCGTCGGCCGCTGCGCATAGCCGCTCCAGCGCGCCCTCCTCGAACTCGACGTCCCTGTCGGCGGCGGGCACCACCAATGCCTCCCTGGCCTCGCTGTCGTCGAAGCGGCCGAGCCTGGTCGGCCACACGGACCCGGCGAAGTTGCCCGTCCGGGCGAAGCGCTGGCCAAGTTGAGGACCGCCCGTCAGCAAGAAGGCCACCGGCAACCCGTCCCGGGACAGGCTGCGAGCCAGGTGGCCGGCGCATTCCACCTCGGCGCCGCTCAACCGGTCGGCGTCGTCGAGCACGAGCAGCAAGCCTCGGGAAATGGCCCGGGCAAACGACCCGGCCAGGGCGAAGAACTCCCGCAGCTCGGTCCACGATGGCTCGCGGCCGGTAGGTACCAACCGGCGGAGCTGGGGCCCCGGCGCCAGTCCCTGTCCGGCCGGGTGCCCCGGTCGCGTCCGGGGCCAGGTGGGGGCGCCGGCCTCTTGCCCCGCCTCGGCCTGGTTCGCCGCCCTGACAACGGGCGGGGGGGCCTCGGGCGCCCACAGGCGCGCCATGCCGGTCACGGTCTGGTTGGCCACGTCCCGCATGGCCCGTTCTTTGGGCCGGCAGCGGTGGAACGTGACGACCCAGCCCAACTGGGCCGAGACTTGGCGGGCGACGGCGCGGGCCTGGGCGGTCTTGCCCAGGGCCGGCGTCGAGGTCACCAGCTGATGGAACCGGGGGTCGCCGGGGCCCGCCCTGTAGGCGGCCAGGCTGGTGGCGACGATACCGGCGCCGTCTATCGACTCGGCGTCAGCCCGGTCCACGAAATGGGGAGGTGGGGCGCCCCGGAAGGGCCGGTAGGGAGGAGGGCAAGTGGTCATTGGCGGCTGCTTTCTATGAGCGTTCCCATGGACGGGTCGGTTCCTGGACGGCGAGGGCACGGGCCTTGTCGTTGGCCTGGCGGGCCGCCAGTTCTTCGGCCCTGATCTCCGGCCAGTCACGGCTCTCGGAGAGCAGGGGCATACGGACCAGGACGGGGGGGAGCCGGCTCCACAGGACCAAAGCCCGCCCGGCCGGCAAGGTACGGATCTCGTCGGCCCGCAGGACGGTCTCGCTTTCCCAGCTGGTGGTGCGGGAGTAGTCGCCGCCGCTTTTACCTCTCGTGGCCCGGTGGGTCGACTCGCGCCGGACCCGTCGCTGCCCGCAGATCCGCTCCAGGTCCGACAGGTCGTTGGGCGAGGTGAGGCCGCCCAGGACGGCTGTGATCGAGGTGGCGTTGCCCATGGTCTCGGCCTTCTGAGGGCCCCACCGGGTCACGGCCTGCGAGAACGACTGCATGGCGTAGACGAGGACGATGCCCCGCCCCCTCCCGTCGGCCAGCAGCTCCGGCAGGGACGGGACGGGGGCGATGCTCGGTGCCTCGTCCAACAGGCCCAGCAGGGGCGGGTCCAGGCGCCGGGCCAGCGAACGCGCCGCCATCTTCTCGGCGCAATCGAAGACCTCGTCGGCCAGCGCCGTGATGAGCGGGGCGATGGCGCCCAGCCGGGAGCCTTTGCCCATCAGGTAAAGCGTCCCGTTGGCCTCCAGCAGCGCTTCGATGTCGAGCTCCTGGCCCGGGCCGGGGCAGCAGTCAGTCACCACGGCGTCGTGGCTGAGGCAAGCCAGCGCCCTGGCCACGTAACGCAAGACCCCCGAGGTCGTCTCCGCCGCGCCGGTGGTGTGCAGATCGATGAGGTCGGCCCAACCCGGGGCCGCCGCCGAGGTGGCCAGCAGGATGTCCGTGGGCGTGGTGTCCTCCGGCCGGCGGGACCAGTCCAGCACGGCCCGGATGTCCAAGCTGGCCAGGGCGGCGGCGTGCAGGTAGGCCTTCAGCAAGTCGCGCGCCGAGTCACGGAAGAAAGCGCCGTTCTGCACGTCGGCGTCGTCGCCCGTCGCCGCCAGCAGGGCGGCTGAGCGCCGCTCAGCCGTCTCGCTCCGTTCACAGCCCGCCACCGGGGACCAGCGGGCCTTTTCCGCCGCGGGCACGAGAGAATCGGGGTCGAGGGCGAGCACGGGGCCGCGGCGCAGGCGGGCCACGGCCGAAAGCTCGTACAGGTCGGCCTTGGTGGACGTGGCCAGGACCGGCCCGGGGTGCTGGCGCAGGATGGGCAGGAGGGTGCGGAACGTCTTTCCCTCCCCCGGCGGTGCCACCAGGCGCAACGACGCCTCCCAGCTGGGCCACAGCGCCATCCCGCCGGGAACGGCGAAACCCAGCGGGTAGCCCACGTCGCCCGGCGCCAGCCGTTGCCCGTCGGCCACCAGGGACGGCCGGGTCTGGGGGGCACGCCGGCGCGCCGCGCTCACCGACGCCTCCTGGCGCAGCTGGCTGGGGCTGGCAAAACCGAAACGGCTCCTCTGGTCGCTGATGGGCGAGCGGCGGGCCATGGCCGCACGCGCCGCCCTGGGTGCCGGGCGGGCCCGCCGGGGGGCCCACCGGCGGGCCGCCCCGTAGGCGATGGCCACCTCGGCCCCGGCGATGACGGCAAAGACAAGCCAGAAGGCGGCGGCGCCCGCCAAGCGCGCCGCCTGCGAAGAGGGCCAGCCCTCTTCGGGGCGGCCCGGGTGCACCAAGGCCCCCAGGACCGCCGTGACCAGGTGCGAGGCCGCAGGCCACGTCCAGCCCTGGCCGAAGACCGCCGCCGACAGGGCGCCGGCGCCCAGCAGGTCGACAGACAGTCCGACGCCGAGCACGACGGCCAGGGCCCCGGCCTGGCGACGGGCCACCGAGGCGGAGCGGGCGCGGGGCCGGGGGGCCCGCCGCCCAGGCCCCGGGGACAGGGCCGGCAAACCCTGCGGCACTACGGTCGTTCTCACGACACCCTCGCCAACAAGGCGCTCTCGGCCTGCGCCAGGGCGTAGTAAACGGCCTTGGGCGCCATCCCGTGGCTCCGCCCGACCTCGCTGGCGGGCACGCCCTTTACCCGGGTGGCGTAGACGAGCCGGGCCTGCGCGGCGCTCAGCGACTGCGTACGCACGGCGTCGGTGAGCGCCACGGCCAGCCACTCCGCCGTCGAGCGCGATGCCGCCAGGTCCGTGGTCGCCCACGCGTCGTGGGCCGCTCGCATGGGCACCGTGCGCTCTTGGTAGCGGTGCTGGGCGCGGCGCACGGTACGCAACCTCCTCGTCGCCTCCCCCAGCAGCAACCGGGCCACGTCGTCCCGGTCCTCTCCGGCATGACGGCTAATGGCGGCGAAACACTCGGCCACCAAGTCGGCCACGGTGTCGGCGGCGCCCTGCCACCGCTCCCCCACGCCGTGCCCGTACGCCGGCACCAGGACTCTTTCGGACCTGAGGCGGGGCAATAGGGCCTGTAGGAGCGCCCGGGCGGCGACGGGGGACGTGGCCAGGCGCAGCAGAGCCGACAGGACGGCGGCCCCGTCCCCCGCCGGTTGGTAGCCGTCCCAGGTCACCGGGGCCCGGTCGGCGCCCCGGTCGACGCCCCGGTCGACGCCCCGGTCGAGGGCCCGGTCGAGGGCCCCGTCCACGGTCCCGTCAACGGTCCAGGCGCCGGTCCACGCCGTGAGGGCCGGCTCGCTCGAGGACCAACGCCGGGCCTGCTGGCGGAAGGCTGGCGATCGGGTCAGGGCGCGCCACTCTCGGTCCAAACTGACGAAGATGGCCAAGCCGCTCCCGCCTCCCCCCCGGGGCGGAGCGAGCTGGTGTACGTTCATGAGCCCGACGGTGCCAGGCCGGTTCCCCAGCGCCTTCCCCAGTGGCTTCCCCTGGTGCCGGCGCCGCCGGGGAACTTGAGGGGGATGTCTAGGCGGCTCGCTCCCCGTCGATGGCTGCCCTGATGGCGGCGACCCGCTCGCCGACTTGCCCGGGCGTCGCCCCGTCGAGGGCGGCCCGCATAAGGGCAGACCCCACGACGACCCCGTCGGCGTGCTGCGTGGCGGCCACGGCCTGGTCGGGGCCGGATATCCCGAGCCCCATGACCACGGGCTTGGTGGTCACGGCCTTGAGCCGCCGGGCCAGGACGGCCGAGCTCGAGGCCAGGCTGGCCCGCTCCCCCGTCACCCCCATCAGGTTGACGCCGTAGACGAAGCCGTGAGAACGCTGGCAGATGAGGGCCAGGCGGGGGGCCGGGGTCACCGGCGCCGCCAGCAGCACGGTGGCGACGCCCTGGGCGGCGGCGTGGGCCTCCCACTGTTCGGACTCCTCGAGGGGCAGGTCGGGCACGATGGCGCCCGTGACCCCGGCGGCGGCCAGCTCGCGGGCGAAGCGGTCGGTGCCCGCCCGCAGCACCAGGTTGAAGTACGTCATGACCACCAGCGGCACGGGCACGTCGAGGCGGCGCAACTCGGCCAGCACGGAATTGGTGGTCGTACCCCGCTCGAGGGCCTGGCGGGAAGCCTCCTGGACCGTCGGCCCGTCCATCATGGGGTCGGAGAAGGGCAGGCCCACTTCGATGGCGTCGGCCCCGCCGTCCGCCATGGCCAACAGCAGCTGCGTCCAGTCCCCCCGCACACCGCCGGTGACGTAGGTGACGAGCAACTTGTGGCCCTCGTCGCGCTTGGCCCGCAGGGCGGCTTCCAGGGGCGTGCCCTTCACGGCTGGCGCCGCTCGGCGAGCGCCATCATGACGTGCTCGGCGTCCTTGTCACCGCGCCCGGACATCGTGAGCAGGACCGTGGAGCCGGCGGGGACGTCGCCGGTCTTGACCGCTTTGACGAGCCATGCCAATGCGTGGGCCGGCTCCAGGGCGGGGATGATCCCCTCGCTGCGGGCCAGCAGTTGGAGGGCGTCCAGGGTTTCGTCGTCGGTAGCCGAGCCGTAACGCGCCCGGCCGATCTGAGCCAAATGAGCATGCTCAGGGCCAATACCGGGGTAGTCGAGCCCGGCCGAGATCGAACAAGCCTCGACGATCTGGCCGAACTCGTCCTGGAGCAAGTACGACTTCATGCCGTGCAGGACACCGGGGACACCTCTGGGCCCCATGGCCGCGCCGCCCGCCGCCTCCACCCCCACCAGCTGGGCCGAAGTACCCACGAAACCGGCGAAAGTCCCCGCCGCGTTGCTGCCGCCCCCCACACAGGCGACGACGAAGTCCGGGTCACCGCCCAACAGCAGGCGGCACTGCTGGCGCGCCTCTTCTCCGATGACCCGCTGGAACTCGCGCACCATCCAGGGGAACGGGTGGGGGCCCATTACCGACCCCAGGCAGTAATGGGTCGACTCGACACTGGCCACCCAGTCCCGTAACGCTTCATTGACGGCGTCTTTCAAGGTGCGGCTCCCGGAGCGGACAGGACGGACCTCGGCCCCGAGCAGGCGCATGCGGAACACGTTGAGCTCCTGGCGCTCCATGTCGACCTCGCCCATGTAAACCACGCACTGGAGACCGAAAAGGGCGGCCGCAGTGGCCGTCGCCACTCCGTGCTGGCCGGCGCCGGTCTCGGCCACCAGACGCTGCTTGCCCATTTCCAATGTCAGCAACCCCTGGCCAATGACGTTGTTTATCTTGTGGCTCCCGGTGTGGTTCAGGTCCTCGCGCTTTAGGAGCACCCGCACACCGAGCGCGCCCGAGAGGTTCTGGCATTCCCAGACCGGGCTGGGACGACCGGCGTAATCCTCCAGGACAGCGTGGTACCGCTGCTTGAAGGCGGCGTCGGACCAGGCGCGGCGGAAGGCGCGTTCGAGCTCCTGGCAGGCGGGCACGAGCGCCTCGGGCACGAAACGGCCGCCGAACTCTCCGAAACGGCCCCTGGCGTCCGGCTCGCCCATCAGGCCGCCGGGCCCGGCCGGCTCGGGGGCGGAGCGTCCCGGAAGAACGCTCATTCGTCGTCGGCCCAATCGTAGGGCCCTAGGCCTGGGCTTTCCGGCGCCGCCGCCTCCTCCGCCGCCATCTGCACCTCGGCCCGTTTGGCCGCTTCGATGAAGGCCTTCACTTTCATAGGATCTTTGACCCCGGGAGCGGCTTCGACCCCGGAGGTGACGTCGACGCCCCAGGGTTTGGACCGCAGGATGGCAGCGGCGACGTTGCCGGGGTGCAGTCCTCCAGCTATGACCAGCCGCTGGCCTTCGGGTAGGTCGCCGGCCATGGCCCAGTCGAACACCTTGCCCGAGCCCGGCCGGGGAGAGTCGAGCAGTATGGCGTCGGCGCCGTACTCGTCGGCCTGCGCCACTCTCGGGTCGCCTCCCGGGAAAGCCTTTATGACCATGGGGATCCTCTGGCGGATCCAGCGCGTCTCGTCCGGTGTCTCCCGCCCGTGCAACTGGGCGGCCTGGAGGCCGGCGGCATAAACGACCTCGACGACGCGCCGGGGGGCATCGTCACGGAAAACCCCGACGGTCAAGAGATCTTCGCGGGGCAGGCGCTTGACGATGTCGGCCACTCTTTGCGCGGAGACCTGACGAGGCGACGGGGCAAAGATAAAACCGACGGCATTAGCCCCCATGGCCACGGCCAGGAGGGCATCGTCTTCCGAGGTGGTACCGCAGATCTTCAACAGCACTACGAGGCCTCGACCGCCGTCAACGCCGCCAGGGCCTCCCCCGGGCCCGGCGCCGTCACCAGAGCTTCACCGACGAGCACGGCGTCAAAACCGGCGTCAGCCAGCCGCTTCACGTCGTCACGGTGGCGTACACCGGACTCGGCCACCCGCACGACATGGCCGGGCAGGCTCCCGGCGACCCGGACGGCCCGGCGGGTATCGACTTCGAAGGTCACGAGGTCGCGCTGGTTGACACCGATGGCCTCGGCCCCGGCGCCCAGGGCCACCTCGGCTCCGGCCTCGTCGTGCACCTCGACTAGGGCGTCCAGTCCCAGGTGCCGGGCGGTCCCGAGCAGCTCGGCGAGCTCGCCGGGGGACAGGGCGGCAACAATGAGGAGCACCGCGTCGGCCCCCATGAGACGGGTGTCGCAAACGTCGGCGGTGCTGACGGTGAAGTCCTTGCGCAGTACGGGCAGGTCCATGGCCGAACGGGCGGCGGCCAGGTCATCGGCCCAGCCACCGAAGAACTCGGCATCGGTCAGGACCGACACGCAGGCGGCGCCGGCGCCGGCGTAGGCCTTGGCCAGCAGGGCCGGGTCGAGGTCGGGAGCCAACATGCCCTTCGAAGGGCTGCGGCGCTTGATCTCGGCGATCACCGCCACCGCCGGCCCCGCTTTCAGCGCCGCGTTGAAACCCCTCGGCGGGGGGCAGCGGCCCGCCTCGGCCAACAGCCGGCTCAGGTCCCGCCTGTCGGCCCGGGCCGCCTCGCGGTGAGCAGCGAGGATCTTGTCCAGATAGGTCGGCATCTGGGACCAAGCGTAGCCCCGGCAGCTGCGGTCGTCGGCCGGGGGCCCCTGCTGCCCTGGGACCAGGGGCGGGGGCCAAGCTAGCCCCGGAAGGCAGAAGAAGACACACTTCGGCCGCGGCAACCTGGCATGCTGGCCAGGTGGCCGCCGACATGGGCACCATCGTCGTAGTCGAAGACGACACCAACATCGCCGACCTTGTCGACCTGTACCTTCGCCGCGAAGGTTTCCGGGTCATCCAGGCGGGGACGGGCGAGACAGGCCTGGCCGCCATAGACCGGGAGCGGCCCCGCATGGTGATCCTCGACGTGGGCCTCCCCGGGAGCATCGACGGCCTGGAGGTGTGCCGGCGGGTGCGGGCCAAGCAATCTCTGCCCGTGCTCATGCTGACGGCCCGCGACGGCGAAGTCGACCGCATCCTGGGGCTAGAGCTGGGCGCCGACGACTACGTGACCAAGCCCTTTTCGCCTCGCGAGCTGGTGGCCCGGGTCAAGGCCATACTGCGGCGCTCGGACGGCACCACCGAGCCCAACGAGGTGCTGATGGCCGGCCGGGTGGAAGTCGACGTCCTCAGACGCGAGGCCAGGATCGACGGTGAGCCGGTCGCCTTGGCCTCCAAGGAGTTCCAGCTTTTGCAGTTCCTGGCCGAACGGCCGGGGCGGGCGCTGTCACGCCAGCAGCTCCTCGACGGTGTGTGGGGCTCGGGCTGGTACGGCGACGACCGCACGGTCGACGCCCATGTGCGCCAGCTGCGCAAGAAACTCGGGGACGCGCTTCCTCTTAGCACCGTGTGGGGCATGGGCTACCGGCTCGGGTAACGCAGGTACACGATGCGCCGGCGCATAAGCCTCACCATGTTCGCCATGGTCGTCGGGGCGCTGCTGTTCGCCGGCCTGGCCACCCTCGGCCTGACCTCCCTCAACAGCGTGCACGAGACCCAGACCGAGCTGGCGTCAGACGCCAAGAAGCTGGCCCAGGGTGTCCAGTTGGCGGCCGCTACCGGTAGGCACCATGAGTCGATCGCCGTGTTGCGCCAGTCCTTGAGCGTCCTCAAGGCCCCCTTGCGCCTCCAGGGCGAGGCCGTCCTGGCCGTGTCTTCGAGCGGCGACCTCTACAACCTGTTGGGGCCGGGGCCGGGGTGCTCGCTACTGTCGCTGCGGTGCGAGCCCCTGCCCGGCCTGACGGTGGACCAACTGGACGAAGGCGACCTCATCAACGGCCTGCCCGTCACCGGCCACCAGGGGCGCCTGGCCTTTGCCGCCTACCTGTTCTCGACACCGGTGACGGTGGCCAACGTCGCCAGCTTCGTGGTGGTGCTCACCCGGGAAGCGCCCAACGGTGTGGGGGACGCCGGAGTGTGGTTCGCCATCGCCGCCGTGGCCACGCTGGCCGTGGCCTTGATCGTGGCCGACCGCCTGGGCCACCGCCTGGCCCGCCCGTTGCAACAGACCGAGACGGTCACCCGCCGCATCGCCACCGGCGACCTCGAGGCCCGGGTCCCGGTCCCCGCCGGTGTGGGCCATGAGCTGGTTTCCCTGGCCACGTCGGTGAACCTTATGGCGGCCAGCCTGGCCCGGGCGCAGGGCACCCAGCGCCAGTTCCTCATGTCGGTGTCCCATGACTTGCGCACCCCGCTCACGTCGATCCGGGGCTTTGCCGAGGCGCTCTACGACGGGGCGACGAGCGACGTGCACTACGCCTCGGGCATCATCGTCTCCGAAGCAAGGCGGCTGGAGCGCTTGGTGACGGACCTGCTGGAGCTGGCCAAACTCGAAGCGGGGGCGTTCAGCTTGGACTGCCGCCCGCTGGATCTCTCCGAGGTCGTCTCCGACACCGCCCAGGCTTTCGCGCCGGCCGCTTCGGCCCTGGGGTTGGCCGTCAATATCCGGACCGCCCCGCCCGAAGAGGCCCGCTGCGACGCCGACCGGGACCGACTGGGCCAGGTGGTGGCCAACCTGGTCGAAAATGCGCTCAAGTTCGCCACTACCGAGGTCGCCGTCTCGACGGGTACGGCCCCGGGCGGGCCCTGGGTGGCAGTGGAGGACGACGGGCCCGGCATCCCCGAGCAGGACCTGCCCCGGGTCTTCGAACGCCTCTACCAGTCCCGCTCGACCGAGGGCCGAAAGCTCGGGTCCGGCCTCGGTCTCGCCATCGTCGACGAGCTCGTGGTGGCCATGGGCGGCCGGGTGGTGGTGCAGTCGCCCGTCGGTCCCCATGGCGGCACCCGTGTGGTGGCGACGCTGAGGCCCGGCCCGGCCGCGCCCGGCGGGGACGGCAAGGCGGCGGCACCGGCGCCACCCGCCGCCTCACCGGGGCGCCCGGTCGCCTGAGCGGGGCCGCCCCCTGAACGCCGCCGTTCAGGCGTTGGCGGGGACGTCGGTCCCCGGCCCCCTCCGGCGCAGTACCGGGGAGACGAGGCCGGCGTGGCGCCGGCGATGACCGGGCAGGGTGGGCTCGGCGGCGCCCTCGACCACGAACCCGGCATCGGCGATCATGGCCAGGTCGGCGGCGCCGGGGGCACCCTCGTAAGTGAGGTAATCGCCCACGAAAATAGAATTGGCAATGTGCAGGCCCAGCGGCTGCAGGCTGCGCAAGTGCATTTCGCGGCCCCCGGCGATGCGCACCTCGACGTCGGGAAAGACAAAGCGGAACATGGCCAGCACCCGCAGGCACTGGGCCGGGCTCAGTTCTACGTGCCCAGCCAGCGGTGTCCCCTCGAAAGGCATGAGGAAATTGACGGGGACCGAGTCGGGCCGCAGTTCGTGCAAGCTAAAAGCCACGTCCACCAGCTCGTCGTCCGACTCCCCCATGCCCACGATCACCCCCGAGCATGGAGAAAGCCCGGCGCCGGTGGCGTGGCGGACGGTCCCCACCCGGTCCTCGAAGGAATGCGTGCTGCAAATCCGTCCGTAATTGGACGCCGCCGTATTGAGGTTGTGGTTGTAGGCGTCCGCCCCCGCCTCTTTCAGCTGGGCCGCGTGCTCGGCGTCGAGGATGCCGAGACAGACGCAGACCTCCAGCTCGGGGTGGCCCGCCCGGATGGCGCTTATAGTGCGGGCGACGCGTTCGACGTCACGGTCGCTGGGGCCTCTCCCGCTGGCCACCAGGCACACCCTCTTGGCTCCCGCCGCCGCCGCTCGTCCGGCTTCGCCCGCCGCTTGTTGCGGGCTGATCCAGTTGTAGGTGAGCACGCCCGCTTGCGAGCCGCGGCGCTGGGAACAGTACGAACAGTCCTCCCCGCACAGACCGCTCTTCATGTTGACCAGGTAATTGAGCTTGACACGGTTGCCGAAAAAGGCGCGCCGCACACGGGCCGCACCCGCCACCACGTCCACCAGGACGTCGTCGCCCGAACCGAGCACAGCCAGAGCCTGGTCCCGGGAGGGGCGGCGCAGGGCGAGCGAGCCTTCGGTCAGCTCCGCCAGCCAGGTGGGCGCGCCCGTAGCAGCGCTGGTACCAGTGTGAGCCGTCATGCAAAGACCCTACCGCGGGCGGCTTTGGAGCCCTCTTCCTCGCGCCACTAGCGTGGCGGGCATGAACTGGGCCCCCGCCACCGACGCCTGATGCGCGCCGGAGAGCTTTTCGAGATCGCCGACGGTGACCGCCGGGCCGTGGTCACCGAACAAGGCGCCACTTTGTTCCGCGTCCAATGGGAAGGCAGGGACCTGCTCGCCACCGCCTCCGACGACGGCTTCGCCGAGCACGGGTCCTACGGGCAGCACCTGATGCCGTGGCCGGGCCGGGTGCCCCAAGGTGTTTACGAGTACGAGGGTGAGCGCTACCAGCTCCCCATCACGGACCACGTGACGGGTGCCGCCATCCACGGCTGGACACGTTGGGCGACCTGGCAGGTGGCCGAGCACGGGCGGGACAACCTCACCCTGGCCTGCCGGGTGCTGGCCACGCCGGGCTACCCCTTCCCCTTCAAGTACGAACTTTCGTACCGGTGGTTGCCCGACAGCCTGGAAATTGCCACTGTGGCCACCAATCTCGGCCGCCGTTCGGCTCCCTTCGGTTACGGTGCCCACCCCTATTTCACCCTGGGCTCCCCGAAGATCGATGACGGCATACTCCAGGTACCCGCGAGCCAGTATTTCGTCCTGGGCGAGGACCTGGTCCCGACGGGCCCGCCCGTGCCCGTGGACGGCACGGAATTTGATTTTCGAGAAGGCAAGCCCATCGGCGCCACCGTGCTGGACACCGCCCTGACCGGCCTGGCCTGGGACCAAGAAGGCCGGGCCGCCATCAGTTTCCGGTCGCCCGACGCCAGCACCTGCATTTCGTTGCACTATTACCAGCCCTTGGGCTACGTCCAGCTCTACAGCGGCGACACCCTCCCGTCCCGCCGGCGCCAAGGGTTGGCCATAGAGCCCAACACGTGCCCGCCCAACGCCTACAACAATGGGATCGGCCTCATCCACATCGCCGCCGGCGCGTCGGTAAGGCTGCGCTGGACGCTCAGCGCCCGGTAAACACGCTCCGCCGGGTCAGGCGGTGACGACCACCTCGGCCAGCCCGGCGGTGCTGACGAAGACGCGCAGGCCGTCACGTTCGGCCAACCACCGCCGGTTGCGCCCGTGCAGGTCGTCCTCGTCGTCGAAGTGGTTGAGGAACACCGCCAGTGGGTGCCGGGAAAGCGCCCGAGCGGCCAGGCGCACGTTGCTGAGGGCCCCCAGCCCGGCGCCGGCCACCACAACGACAAGATCGGGCGCCAGCCGCTCGACCAGGTCGACGGCATCGCCGTAGGTGGCCTGGGGCGAGCCCACGCCACCGGCCCATTCCACCAGGCCCACGTCCACGCCGGGCGGCCACCTCAGTTCGCCCACGAGGTCGTCGAGGCCGAAGGGCGGTAAGCCGAGGGCCTCGGCCGCCATGGGCGGCGCCATCGCCCGGGGGTACCAGCGCCATGGCGGGCACACATCGGCTGCCTTTTCCCCCGTGGCGGCGGCCAGTCGCTCGGCGTCGGTGGGGCCCTCTTCGGGGCCGAAGGACTGGGCCAGCTTGCGGGCACTGACTTGCTGGCCGAGCCCCCGGAGGTGCCGGGCCAGTTCGCAGCCGACCCAGGTCTTGCCCACCTCGGTGCCCGTGCCGCCCACCACCACCAGCCGTTGCGGCCGGGCCACGCCGCCGCTCACATCAGCGGCTCAGCTGAGCCGGGGCGGCGCGTTCCAGTACTAAGGCGCCCAGGAGCACCAGGACGGCCACGACCACCAGGGCAGGGCCGAAGTCCTGTAAACCGTAGTGCTGGAAAACGGCGCCGAAAACGGCGGAGATGGCCGAGCCGCCGATATTGGCGGCACCGATCTGCCAGCCGATCACATGGCGGGCCATCTCCTCGCCAACGCGCGACGGGGTGAGGGCGACGAGGGCCGGGAAGACACCGGCCAGCGCCCCTCCGATAACGACCAGGCCGAGGAGGGTGACAACGGTCGACGGCCGCCACCACACGGCGGCGGCACCGCCGAGGGCGACCACACACCCCCAGCGCACTATGCCCGCTTGCGAGAGCGGGCGGCGGGGGGCGGCCAGGGAGAAGCGGGCGACGGTGAGAGCGCCCCAATAGCCGAACGTAGCCAGGCCCGTGGCCCCGGTGCCCAGGTGAAGCGGGCCCCGGTCGAAGCTCGGCTCCCATTGGCCGGCGGAGACCTCGAAACCGGTGTACACCATGAAAACGAGCAGGCCCAAAGCCACCGTCAAGGCCATGCGGCGACGGGACAGTGCCGGTCGGGACGGGGCCGGTCCCCGGACCCGAGGCCCGGCCGGCACCTCCTCGGCCATCGCCCCCTGGGCCAGGGCCCCCAGAGCCCGGGCCCCCTCGGCGGGGACCTCCTCGGCCGGCGCCTCCCCCAGGGGCGCCCGCGCCTCCAGCCGGCGGCCCGCCAGCCACCACCCGGCCACCATGAGCAGCTCGACGGCTAAGAGCACCCCATAACCAGGCCGCCAGGACCCGGCCAGGAGCGCGGCGGTGATGACCAACGGGCCGATGGTGGTCCCCACGCCGTAGCAGCCGTGCAGCATGTTGAGCAGCCGGTTGCGCTGGGCCAGGGCGACGGCCGTGTTGACGGCGCTGTCCAGGAACCCTGCGGAGATACCGATGCCGGTGCCGGACAAGACGAACGCCCACAGGACGGGCGACACGATGATCCCCATGGCGCCGAGAGCGGCGATCGTGCCGGCCAGCATGATCATCCGCTTTATCCCGAGGCGGACAAGCACCAGACCGGCGAACGAGGAGCTGGCGATGGCCCCGAAGGTGGCCACCAGCAGCACGATGCCGAGGTCCTCGAGCGGAGCATGAAAACCCCGCCTGACCGCCGGCCACGCCGTGCCGATCATGCCGTCGGGCAACCCGAGGGCCACAAAGGCGTACATGGCCATGGCGTCGAACGACTTTCCCTGCCCCGACAGGGTCAGGGGGGGCCCGGCCTCCCTGTGACGGCGGCCCTCGACCTGGCTCACCCCTCGTCGGTCGAGAAAGGAAGGAGCTTGACCTCGGCTTGTACGGGCCCCGGGCCCGGCCCTCCGGCCACTATCAGTGTCTCCCCGGTGGTCACCGCCCGGCCCACGTACCCGAGGGCCACCCAGCCCCGTTCCGGGGAGCGGGCCACGCTGGTCAGGCGCCCGACTTCCTTGGCCTCCGCGGCCTCCTTGGCCTCCGCCGCGTACAGCCGCTCGCCCGGGGCCGCCGGGCCCGACAGCAACAGGCCCCGCAGGTGGCGGGGCACATTGCTGCCCCGGGAATCTATGCGGGCCACCAGTTCCTGGCCCGTGTAGCACCCCTTGGTGAAGCTCACCGCCGCTTCGACCAGCCCGGCCTCGGCCGGGATGGTCCGCTCGTCGAGCTCGGCGCCGTGCTTGGGGAACCCCGCTTCGATGCGGGCCGCCTCGTAGGCGTCCTGGCCCACGGGCACGGCGCCTTCGGGAGCGACGGGGTGGGCGCCGAGAAGGTCATAGCCCGTGAGCCCGCCCCATTGGAACGGGACGGCCACCGCGCCGCCGGGCGCCGCCGGCGGGCCAGGTGGGGCGGCGGGCCCGGAGGCGGCCGGGCCCCGGACGGCCACCACCCGCCACTCCAGCTGCTCGATTTCGGCCTTGGTCCGCAGCCGGAAGCGCAGCAGCCGGGCCACCAGCGCCGGTCCCACGCCGGCGTCGGTGTCCAGGACGAACTCCTCCGTGGCCGCTCGGAGAACCCGGACGAAGGCGTCCAGCTTCCCCTGGGGCGCCAGCACCAGCGCCCACGCCCAGGCCCCCGGGGCCAGGGCGGCGATGTCCTGGCTGAGCTGGCCCTGCAGGTAGCGCTCGGCGTCGGGCCCGCTCACCCGGACAACGTCCCGCTCGATCTCGAGGGCGCCCAGGCTCTGCGTCAACGCCAAATAGCCCTCCTCGTACGTCACGGTGCACCACCTTGGCGAGCGGCGGCGATCCGGCGCGCCCCAGGGACGGCGGCCAGCAGGGCGGCGGCCTTGTTGCGGCACTCGAGGTCCTCGGTCTCGGCGATGCTATCGGCGACGATGCCCGCTCCCGCCTCGACGCTGGCCCTCCCGTCTGCGCTCACCAGCATGGTCCGGATGGCGATGGCCGTGTCCACGTTGCCCGAGAAGTCGATGTACCCCACGACGCCGGCGTAAGGCCCGCGCCGGGCGGGCTCGAGGGCGTCGATTATCTCCATCGCCCTCACCTTGGGCGCGCCCGAGACCGTGCCTGCGGGCAGCGTGGCCCGCAGCACGTCCACCGGGCCCAAACCCGCCCGCAGCCGCCCCGAGACCTGGGACGTCATGTGCATGACGTGGCTGTAACGCTCCAGGGTCATCAGCTCGTCCACGGTCTCCGTGCCGAACTCGACCACCCGGCCCACGTCGTTGCGGGCCAGGTCGACCAGCATCACGTGCTCGGCTCGCTCTTTGGGGTGCTCGGACAGCTCGGCGGCCAGGCGGCGGTCGTCGGCGTCGGTGCGGCCCCGCCGCCGGGTACCGGCGATGGGCCTCGAGATGACCAGCCCGTCACGCACCCGGACCATCGGCTCGGGGGACGAGCCCACCAGGGCCAGCTCGGGGTACTGGAGCAGGTACATGTAGGGGCTCGGGTTGACCTGGCGCAACGAGCGGTACAGGTCGAGGGGCTTGGCCCCCAGTTCCAGGTCGAAGCGCTGGGCCAGCACGACCTGGAAGATGTCACCGGCGTAGATGTGCTCGCGGGCCACGGCCACCGAGGCGGCGTACAGCTCGGGCGAGGTGCGCCGGGTGGCCGGGGGCAGCTCGTCGTCGCGGTCGGGGGGCACGATGACGGGCTCGTCGATGGGCTTGGCCCCCTCGGCGGCGAACTCCTCCAGGCGCTGGAGCGCCCAGTCGTAGA
Organism: Acidimicrobiales bacterium; assembly: GCA_052325485.1. Lineage (GTDB taxonomy): Bacteria > Actinomycetota > Acidimicrobiia > Acidimicrobiales > Palsa-688 > Fen-671. The sequence continues at coordinate 20,903 of JBKQUU010000001.1, forward strand.
GGTCGTGCAGCTCGGCCGGGCTGGCCCCGGCGGGCACAGGCACGGCCTCCACTAGCGTGACCCGCTGGCGCCAGGCGTCATAGGCGGCGATCTGGCCGACCACCGACACGATGGCGTCGGGATAGCCGAGCTCGTCGGGGGGCGGCTCCGGCAGCCGTTCGATCTCCCGGACCACGTCGTAGCCGAGGTAGCCCACCAGGCCACCGTGCAGCGGCGGCAAACCGCTCAGTTCCGGCGCCTTGTAATGGGAAAGCACGGCCTCGATGGCGGCCAGGATGCCGCCGTCGGTCGGCACGTCGGCGTGGAGCGAGCCCTCCACAGACACCTTCCCGCGCCGCAACGTCAGTGTCGCCGACGGCCGGCGGCCGATGAACGACCACCTCCCCCAGGTCCCGGCGTGCTCCACCGACTCCAGGACGAACCCCGGCTCGTCGCCGACCAGACGGGCGAAGGCGGCCACAGGCGTAGTCAGGTCGGCCAGCAGCTCGCGCCACACCGGGACGATGCTCCAGTCCCGGGCCAGGGCGACGAACTCGTCCCGGCTGGGCCGTACCCCTCCGCGCCCCGGGCCGCTCGGTGCTCGGGGCTCTGTCAATGGAACGGGCAGGGAGCGGACGTCTTCACTGGCCCTCGAGGGCCGCGCCGTCTCCCGCCCCGAAGTGGCGGTAGAAGCAGCTGTGGTTGCCCGTGTGGCACGCCCCCGCGCCCTCCTGCTCCACGACCAGCAGCAACGTGTCGCCGTCGCAGTCGTAGTAGGCGGCCCGGACCCATTGCCGCTCGCCCGAGGAGTCACCCTTGCGCCAGCGCTGCTGGCGGCTGCGGGACCAGAACACGGTGCGCCCGGACTCCAGGGTCTCGCGCAGCGTCCCCTCGTTCATCCACGCCATCATCAGTACCTCGCCCGTCCGGTGTTCCTGGACGATGGCCGGGACCAGGCCCTCGGCGTTATAGCTGATGGCGGCCAGCTGCTCGGCAACGGCGGCAATAGGCGTGGCGACAGGCATCCTCACATCGTAAGCGACCGAGGCAAAGTGCGCTGCGCCCGAGCCGGCCCGCCCTCAGCCGCCGGCCATGAGCCCGACAACAACCAGAACTAGCCGAAAGGACGGCGGGCGGGCCCCGTACGGCGGGCGACCAGCTGTCCCCGGCGTCGCCAGAGGCGTAGACCTGCCCGCCGGTGGTCCCGAAGTACACACCGCATCGTTCCAGCGAGTCGATCGCCATGGTGTCGTCGGGCCCACGTAGCAGTTGCTCTAGGACAGGCCGCGAGTCAGCGGTCCCGGCTCGTTGGGCTCCATAACGGTCACTGCCTCCTGAGATGATCATGGCGGTGCTGTACCGCTCGTCCGACAAAGCTGTCTGTTCGGCCCAGTACCACCTGGTCTGGTGCCCGAAGTACCGCTGCGCTGGACGGGGCGGGAGGTCGGCGGCGAACAAGGAGCAAAACGGGGCGGCGACGTGAAGGCCAACGCCCGCTACAGGTACCGTTTACGGGTGGGCAGCTCCGAGGCGGTGAAGCTCGGAGCCGTCTTTAGCGCCTGCCGGGCCACCTGGGACCAGGCCCTCGGGAGCTGGGGAGGGCTGTGGCGGGAAGAAGGCCTGGCCTACCACTACCGGGACGCCGACAGGGAGCTGACCGACTAGCGCTCGGCGTGGGCCTGGCTGGCGGCCCAGCCCTCGGTCCCCGAGCACCAGGTGCTGCGGGACCTCTATAAAGCCATAAGCGCCTTTTTCGACAAAGCCAACCCTGCCGGCGGTCCCAAGTTCAAGTCCCGCAAGACCGGTTATGCCACGGCGCGTTGGACCACCAACGGCTTTTCGGTCTCGGGCAGCGGGCACGGGCCGGCCGGGCGAACGCCTTGAGGTGGCCGTGGCCGGGGAGCAAGCCACCCTCGGGGTCGTGTGGTCTCGGCCGTTGCCCTCGGCGCCTAGTTCGGTGACCGTTTACCAAGACCGGGCGGGGCGCTGGTGGGCCAGCTTCGTGGTCACCCTGGAACTGCCTGAGGCCCCGCTCGGGCCCACTGGCCGCTGCAGCGGGCTGGACATGGGGCTTACCACCTTCGCCACCGCCGAGGACGACGCCCACGACGTGGCCAACCCTGGCCTGGCCCGCAGGGCAGCCAAGACCCTGGCCCGCAGCCAGGCCAACATGGCCCGGAAACTGAAGATCTCCAACCACCGGGCCAAGGCCCGCCAGCAACTGGCCCGGGCCTCGGCCCAGGTGGCCCACCAGCGGGCCGGTTTCCACCACAAAGCGGCCCGGGGCTTGCTCGGCGCCTATGACGTGATCGGCGTCGAAGCGCTGGTGGTAAAAAGATGTCCCGGAGAGCCAAGCCGAGACATCGCCGGCGCAAGGCGGGGCTCAACCGTTCCATCGCCGATGCGGGCTGGGCCCAGTTCCTGGCCGTTCTGCAGTGGCAGGCAGTCAAGGCGGGCAAGAAAGCCGTGGTGCTCCCGGCGCCGTACACCACGCGGACGTGCAGTAACTGCGGGCGAGAGCCAAGCCCCGCATCGGGCTGTCGGACCGGGTGTTCAGGTGCGCCTGCTGTGGGCTCGTCCTCGGGCGGGACCCCAACGCGGCCAAGAACCTGGGCCGAGCCCTGGGCCTGGCCGGCTGGGCTGTACCGGCCAGGGGTGACCCAGAAGGCGGTGACGGCCGTCAGTCCTTGGTGCCTGCCGGCACTGAGGCAGTCTGAGCCTTAGTATCCCACGGCTTCAGTCGTGGGAGCAGTCAAATCCCAATGCTTCTGCAAACACACACGCTTCTGCACACGCGGCGGGCCGTTGTACACGCCGGTAAGCCAAGGAAGTGTCGCCTCGATTATTACGCGCAAAGTCGTCGTCCAAAATGCCCGAACGTTTCTGACTCAAGTTAAGTGGAATTAAATAGGTAGTCCTGACTTTTCAGGCCGAACGGAACCAGCGCCTGGCGAAGGTGAGGCAGGCCGAAGGATTTCCCGCGTGCCGCCAAAGGATGCCACCCGGGACCTCATCGCTCCTTCAAACGCTCCGATATGTCGCTGTGACAGTGACATATGCTGAGACAAGTGGCGCTAAGTGTGGCCTGGCACAGCCGGCCTAAAGTCCACAGAAGGTGAGTACGGTGCCGATGGTCCCGGTGGACGAGGCAGCCGGCTTCCTCGGTGCCACTCGGCGGCAAGTCCGTCGCATGGCCAGAGCGGGCCTGATAAGCGGGCGCCAGTCACCGGCGGGGTGGCTTCTCGACAAAGACTCGGTGCTGAGGCGGGGCGCCAGCCAGCCTCCGTCCAAGCGGCCGTGGCCGATAAGGGCCGCCCGGGCGGTACTGGACGCCCTGCGGAGCGTAGGGCCGCCCGGCAATTCCCAATCAGGCGAGAACCAACGTTCTTCGGGTTACTCAGACTTTTCGGGCTGAGAGATGTTCTCCCGGGCTGACGCTCTCAACCTCCAGCCATGGCCCCCACGACCACGAAGGCCTCCTGCCCACCGGTCACCGAGCTCGGAAGGAGAGCGTCGGGCTCCTCGTGGGAGTGGTCCTCTTCTCCGACAAAGAACCGAATGAACGCTCTGCGCCGACCTGATGACCTGTCCCTGATGGTCCCGCGTAACATGGGGTAGGCGGTCTCCAGAGCATCGAGCACTGAACGCTGCGTCACGACGCCAGTGACTTCGACGACGGCTTCGCCGGGCACGCCGGTCAAGATGCGCAGCTGAGCCGGCAGGCGCACTCGGACCGTCACGGTGGTCGCCCGGTCCTGAGCTGTCACGGGAGAGTCTGCGCCTCCACGGAAAGCACCGGTGGCAGATCCCTGACCGCCGCTGACCAGCTGTCCCCGGCATCTGCAGAGGCGTAGACCTGCCCACCAGTAGTCCCGAAGTAGATCCCACACGGGTCGAGCGAGTCCACGGACATGGCGTCACGGAGCACGTCCACGTAACAGTTGGCCTGAGGCAGTCCCTCTGTCAGAGGCTCCCACTCGTTGCCCCCGGCTCGGCTCCTGTAGACCCGAAGCTTTCCCTCGGGCGGGTAGTGCTCCGAATCGCTCTTGATGGGTACGACGTAGACGGTCTCGGGCTCGTGAGCGTGCACGTCAATGGCGAAACCGAAGTCGCTCGGGAGGTCGCCACTTATCTCTCGCCAAGTACCTCCACCGTCGTCGCTCCGCATGACGTCCCAGTGCTTTTGCATAAAAAGCACGTCCGGGAAGGCTTTATGCACGGCAACCTTGTGAACACAGTGGCCTTCGTAGGCGTCAGGGTCCGGGATCACGCCCTCAGATCGCAGGCCATTGTTGGCGGGGCGCCACATTTCTCCGCCATCGTCGCTCCGGAACACTCCGGCCGCCGAGATGGCCACAGCCATCCACTCCGGGGCGCCCGGGCGAAGAAGGATCGTATGCAGGCAGAGGCCGCCGGCACCCGGTTGCCACGCCGACCCCGTTGCATGGCGCCGCAATCCCGTCATCTCGTCCCAGGTTTCGCCTGCGTCCGTGGACCGGTACAAGGCCGCGTCCTGAGCGCCGGCGAACACCGTGGCAGGGTCGTCGGGCGAGGGCTCCAAGTGCCAGATCCTGGTGAACTCCCACGGCCGGGACGAACCGTCGTACCACATGTGAGTACCTACCTCGCCCTGGTAGGCAAAGTCGTTGCCCACTGCCGTCCAGGTCTTCCCACCATCGTCCGAACGCTGAATGAGTTGGCCGAACCAACCGTTGGACTGGGAGGCGTAGATGCGATCGGGGTCGAGGGGCGAGCCCTTCAGGTGGTACATCTCCCATCCCCCAAAATGGGGACCGTCGACGTGCCAGCTCTCTCGCTTGCCGTCGGAGGTGAGGACAAAGGCGCCCTTCCGTGTCCCCACCAGCAACCGCACCTCGCTCATGGCTCCCACCTCTCGTTTCGTGCCGGCCTCGGCGCGGCCGGGTACGCCAGAGCTTACGGGACCGGTACGAACGCAGAGGGCCGGAGACGCTACAGGTACAGGCCGGTCCCGTCCGTGACCCGCTCGGCGGCCACGGCGTGGATATCGCGCTCCCGCAGGATCAGGTAGTTCTCGCCTTGGACCTCGACCTCGAAGCGGTCCTCCGGGCTGAACAGGACCTGGTCACCGGGTTTGATGGACCGCACCTGGGGCCCGGTGGCGACCACCTCGGCCCAACTGAGCCGGCGGGGGATCTCAGCCGTGGCCGGGATGAGGATGCCGGACTTGGACTTGCGTTCCCCTTCCGAGCGCGGCACCTGCACCAGGACCCTGTCGGTCAGCATCTGGATCGCCTGCTTGGGGGAGCCGAGCTCGTTCAGGCTCATTGAACGGCAAGCTATCGCGCTCAGCGACCGGGGGCCACACGGGGCCCTTCAGCCACCGACCAAAGGCACCGGCGGCCCGGCCGGCCTCACTGTCACCCCGGCGGCGGCCAACGCCGCCTTGGCCTGGGCGATGGTGGCCTCCCGGAAATGGAATATCGAGGCCGCCAGTACGGCATCGGCCCGGCCCAGCACGGCCCCGTCGACCAGGTCCTGCAGGGCCCCGACACCGCCGCTGGCCACTATGGGGATGGTCGTCTCCTCTACCACCCGGCGCGTCAGCTCGAGGTCGTAGCCCTGCCTGGTCCCGTCGCGGTCCATGGAGTTGAGGACGAGCTCACCCGCCCCCAGCTGCTGGCAACGGACGGCCCAGGCCAACGCGTCGATCCCCGTCGCCACGCGGCCGCCATGGGTGTAAACCTGCCACGCCGCCTGCGGGCCGGGGACGTGGCGGATATCGATCCCGACGACGGCGCACTGGGCCCCGAACGTGCCCGAGATCTCCTGCACCAGCTCGGGCCGGGCCACCGCCGCCGAGTTGACGCTCACCTTGTCGGCCCCCAGGCGCAAGAGGCGGCGGGCATCTTCCAGGGAGCGGACGCCACCGCCCACGGTCAGGGGGATGAAGACCTCTTCGGAGGTGCGGGCGACCACGTCCAGCATGGTCTGGCGGTCCTGCGCCGAAGCGGTGATGTCATAGAAAACCACCTCGTCGGCGCCTTCGTCGTCGTAGCGGGCGGCCAGCTCCACCGGGTCGCCGGCGTCGCGCAGCCCCTCAAAGCGCACGCCCTTGACCACCCTGCCACCGTCCACGTCCAGGCACGGGACCACCCGCACCGCCCTCATGCCCGCACCGTCATGCCCGCACCGTCATGCCCGCACCGGTCATGACGGCATCCCCCGGGTGGCGGCGACGGCATCGGGGACACTGAAACGCCCCTCGTAAATGGCGCGGCCCACGATGACCCCGGCCAGCTGGCGCCCCGACGCCTGCAGCCACGCCAGGCGGCGCAGGTGCTCGAGAGACCCCACCCCTCCCGAGGCGATCAGGGGCACGGCGCACACCTCCAGCAGGGCCCGGTAACCGGCCACGTCGGGGCCGACCATGAGCCCGTCCCGGGAGATCTCGGTGACGACCACGGCGGCGGCGCCGGCGGCGGTCAGCTCCGCCACGGCACCGGCGACCTTGTGCCCCGACCCCTCTGCCCAGCCCTTCACCCGTACTTCCCCGTTGAAATGGTCGACGCCGGCCACCACCTGGCCGGGCCAGCGTCCGGCCAGGGCGGCCAGGAAGCCGGGTTGGCAGAGCGCGCTGGTGCCGACGATCACGCGCGTCACGCCGGCACCGAACAGTTCCTCGGCATCGGCTTCGCGGCGCACGCCGCCGCCCGCTTGCACGGGGATCTTCACGGCGGCGGCTATTTCGGCCACCACGGCCCGGTTACCGGCCTTACCCGTCCGGGCGGCGTCGAGGTCCACCACGTGCAGCCACTGGGCCCCGCCCGCCTCGAAAGCCAGGGCTCGGGGGACGGGGTCGTTGCCGTAGACCGTCTCCCGTCCGAAATCCCCCTGGGCCAGGCGCACGCAGCGGCCGTCCCTCAGGTCGATGGCGGCATAAAGATCCACCGCTACTGGCACGCTTTTACGAAATTGGCCAGGATGCCGAGGCCCACCGACGACGATTTCTCGGGGTGGAACTGGGTGGCCCAGATAGCGCCGTCCTCGACGGCGGCGGCCACCGGCCCGCCGTAGTCACACGTGGCTATCGTCTCCGGGCCGATCGGTGGAGCGTAAGAGTGGACAAAATAAGCCCACGCCCCGTGCTCGAAACCGGCCAGCAGGCGGCTGCCGGGGCGGACGTCCAGCAAGTTCCACTGGATCTGGGGCCGCCTCACGCCCTCAGGCAACAAAGCCACGGCACCGGGGAAGATCCCGAGCCCGGGGGCCCCCGGCGACTCGTGCGACCCTTCGTACAGGAGTTGCATACCGACACAAATACCGAGGAAAGGTTTCCCTGATCCTGCCGCCGCCAGCGTGGCCGGCCACAGGCCGCTGGCGGCCAGGGCGTCGCGGCAACGGCCGAAGTTCCCGACGCCGGGCAGCACCACCCCGTCCGCCGCCTCGATCTCGGCGGGGACGCGGACCAGGCGGGCGTCGGCCCCGACCTTGCCGAAGCCCTTTTCCGCCGAACGTAAATTGCCAATGCCGTAGTCGACAACGGCGATGAACGGGCCCACTTCAGCCCAGCGCCCCTTTCGTCGAGGGCACGCCGCCGCCTTCGACCCGCACGGCGTCGTGCAGGGCCCGGGCCACGGCCTTGAAGGACGCCTCCAGGATGTGGTGGGTGTTACGGCCGCGGCGCATGGTCATGTGCAGGGTGATGGCGGCGGACGTACAAAAGGCGCGCCAGAACTCCTCGGCCAACTGCGGGTCGAACGGCGGGTCGCCTAGGGGGTAAGCCTCCCCGCCGCCACCCGGGTCCACTTCGTAGAGGAGGAACGGACGGCCCGACAGGTCGAGGGCGACCTCGATGAGGGCCTCGTCCAGCGGCACGGCTATGGAGGCGAACCGGCGCACCCCGGCCTTGTCGCCGAGCGCCTCGTGCAGAGCTTCGCCCAGGACGATGCCCACGTCCTCCACCGTGTGGTGGGCGTCCACAGCCAGGTCGCCGTGCGCCGTCAGGTCCAGGTCGAACCCGCTGTGGCGGCCGAGCTGGGAGACCATGTGGTCAAAGAACGGCAGCCCCGTGGCCACCGTCACCTGGCCGCGGCCGTCCAGCGCCAGCCGCACGGAGATGGACGTCTCTTTGGTGGTGCGCTCTTTGTGGGCCTCCCGCCCGGTCATGCCAGCACCTCGGCCAGGGCGGAGAGGAACCGGTCATTTTCGTCCCGGGTGCCCACCGTCGTACGCAAGCAGCCTTCCAGGCCCGGCCAGGTCGAGGTGTCGCGGACCAGGACCGAACGGGCCACGAGGCCCTGCCAAACCTCCTGACCGGGGCGCTCCCGGGGCCGCCACAGGACGAAATTGGCCTGGGACGGCCACACCTGAACAGCCATGGCGCCAAGGGCGGTCATCAGCCGCTCGCGCTCGGCCACCACGGAGGCCACCCGCTGCTCCATTTGGGCCGAGAACTGAAGTGCCAAGCGCCCCGCCGCCTGCTTCATGGCGTCCAGGTGGTAGGGCAGGGCCACGCGTTCCAAGGCTTGGACTACCTCGGACGGCCCGATCAGGTAACCGAGGCGCAACCCGGCCATCGACCAGGTCTTGGAGTAAGTGCGCACCACCACCAGGGGGACGTCCTCGGCCACCAGGGCCAGCGCCGACCACGAGGCGAACTGGCCGTAAGCTTCGTCCACCACGACCAGCCCGTCTGTGGCCGCTACCACCGAGGAGACGGTGGAGGCGTCCTCGGCCAACCCCGTCGGGTTGTTGGGCGAACACAGGAAAACTATGGAAGGGCCTTGCTTTTCCACCAGTTCGAGGGCGGCGCTGACGTCGAGGGTGAAATCCGGCCGCCGGTGGCCCTGTACCAGCTCGGTCCCGGTCAGATGGGCGATGTGGGCATGCAGGGCGTAGGTGGGCTCGAACATGGCCGCCTTGCGCCCGGGGCCGCCGTAGGCCAGGCACACCGACTGCAAGACCTCGTTCGAACCGTTGGCGGCAAAGACTTGTTCGGGGGGGACACCGTGCAGTTGGCCGAGCGCCTCCCGCAACGCCCGGGCGGACCGGTCCGGGTAGCGGTTGAAGGCGATGTCGCGCACCTGGGCCAGGAGGGCCTCCAGCCATGCGGACGGAGGCGGGTACGGGGACTCGTTAGTGTTGAGCCGGACCTCGACGGGCACCTGCGCTGAGTGGTAGCCCTGGCGCAGGCCCAGGTCGGGGCGCGGCAAGGGCAGGGGGCGAGCCAGGCCGGCAGCCGGGCCGGCGGGGGGGCTCACGGCGGTCCCTCGAGACGGCTCATTGCCGTCCCTCGGGCGGTGCCTGCTCCCGGTACAGGACCGAGGCGGCGTGGGCGGCGAGCCCTTCCGCGCCGGCCAGCGCGGCCACGTAGGGGGCCACCCGTCGCAAAGCGGCGGGGCCCACGCTGACCACGTGCACGCGCTTGAGGAAGTCCTGGGTGCCGAGGGCGCTCGAAAAACGGGCGCTGCGGGCGGTGGGGAGCACATGGCTGGGCCCGGCCACGTAATCGCCCACGCTGGCCGGGGCCCAGGGGCCGCAAAAGACGGCGCCCGCAGACCGCACCAGGGGCACCAAAGCCTCGGGGTCGACGGTGATGAGCTCGAGGTGCTCGGGGGCGACCAGGTTGCAAACGTCCATCGCCCGGGACGGGCTGTCAACGAGGACGGACCAGCCGCCGCGCTCCAGCGTGGCCGTCACCTCGCGGCGGCGCGGCGACTCCGCCGCGAAACGCTCGACGGCCTGCTCGACGGCCTCCGCCACGTCTTCGGACCAGGTGACCAGCCACGCCAACCCGTCCGGCCCGTGCTCGGCCTGTACCACTAGGTCGAGGGCGGCGTACGCGGCCGGCGCGCTGGCGTCGGCCACCACCACCACCTCGGACGGCCCGGCGAAGGCGGACGGCACGCCCACGGCACCTTCTTCGGCCACCAGCCGTTGGGCCGTCGCCACGTAGAGGTTGCCAGGGCCCACGATGACATCCACGGGACGGACCGTCTGGGTACCGTAGGCCATGGCGGCGATGGCCTGGGCGCCACCCACGGCGTACACCTCGTCCACCCCGGCCACGGCCGCCGCCGCCAGCACGGCGGTCGAGACGCGCCCGTCCGGGCCTGGAGGCGAGCACACGGCCACCTCGGCCACGCCGGCCACCCGGGCCGGGACGACCGTCATCAGGACGGTCGATGCCAACGGGGCGCGACCGCCGGGGGCGTAACACCCGGCCCGGCCCACTGGGACCAACAGCTCCCGGGTGGTAATACCGTGCTCGCTTTTATGCTCGAAGCCCCGGTGGGCCTGGCGCTCGGCCTCGTGAAAGCTCCTGATGGCACCGGCCGCCTCCTCCAGCGCCCGGCGCAGCCCTTTATCGACGGCGCTCAAAGCGGCGCCTACCTCGGCAGGCGGCACCCGCAACGACACCGGGACCACGCCGTCGAAACGCTCGGTCAGCTCGTTCACGGCGGCGTCCCCGCCTTTCTTTACCGCCGCCAGTACCTCCCGCACGGCTTCGACCGGGCCTTCGCCGCCGGCCCCGGGAGCGGGCAGCCGGGGCCCCAGATCTCCAGGCGCACCGCGCAGGTCCAGACGGGTGAGCAAGGCCACGGCCACGATGCTAGCCAGGCCGGGCGAAGGCTCCTCCCGGATTGCCCCCGCCTACCCCGAGGCCCGCTACCGCCGAGGCACCTGCCAAGCTGGGCACCATGAGCGTCGGCGCCGAACTTACCGCCCTGTCGAGCACCCTCGAAGAGCTGACCCGGCGGGTCACCCGCATCCTGGCCGAGCTGTCCCCCACCGACGAAGAGCGCTACGGGTCGGACCTGCTCGAAGTCGAGCGCACCTTGGGGGCGGCCAGCCGGCGCCTGGACCGGTTGGTGGCCGCTCCCCGGCGCTGAGGCCCCCGCTCGGAGCTCAGTCCCCTCGAGGCAGCGCGGTCAGCTCGAGGCAGCGCGGTCAGCGAGACGGCGGCCGCAGGGGCACCGCCACTGAGGGGCAGAAATCCGCCAGCACGCAGTCGGTGCACCGGGGCCGGCGGGCCACGCACACCCGCCGCCCATGGAGGATCATGCGCAAGCTCAGGGCCCCCCACTCCCGGCTGGGCAGCACGGCGCACAGGTCAGCCTCGACCTTCTCGGGGTCGGTGTAGGTGGTGAGGGCCAGCAGCCGGCTCAAGCGGCCGACATGGGTGTCGACGGGTAGGCCGGGCAAACCGAAAGCCACACTGCGCACGACATTGGCGGTCTTGCGCCCCACACCGGGCAACGTGACGAGGTCCTCTATGCGAGTAGGCACCTGGCCGTCGAAACGCTCGCACAGGGCCTGGGCCAGTCCGATGATGTTCTTGGCCTTCACCCGGAAAAAGCCGGTCGGCCGCACCAGGGCCTCGACGCTCACCGGGTCGGCTAGGGCCAGGTCCTCGGGCGTTGGGTACTGGAGGAACAACGAGGGCGTCACCGAGTTCACGCGTTCGTCGGTCGTCTGGGCCGAGAGCACCGTCGCCACCAACAGTTGCCAGGGGGTCGAGAAATCCAGCTCGCAAAGTTCCGGGGCGGTGCCCGGGTACTCCTGGGCCAGCCGGGCGGCGGTCAGCCGGGCCCGGCCCGCGGGCGTCCGGGGGCGGGCCGTCAACCGCGCCCCCCTACGCCCGCAGGTCCCTTGGCCACTGCTAAGGACGCCGCCACTGCTAAGGACGCTAGCCAAACCGCGGGAGCGCGGCCGGGCGCCTGTAGCTTCGATGAGGTGCACCAGATATTCGTAAAGCGTGTCTTCGACGACGACGACCTGGCCGCGGTCACCGAACTGCTGGACGCCGCCAGCGAGGCCGACGCCCATCCCGCCCTCGGCGAGCACGCCTGGTTGGACCTGGTGCAGGGCGGGCGCGACGGCTTCGCCGGCCTGGTGGCGTGGGAGCCCGATCATCCCCACCCGGTGGGCTACGCCCAGGTGAGCCTGGGGGAGAACGGGGGCACCGGCCGCCGTAGCTGGGCCCTGGAGGTCGTCGTCGACCCCCACCACCGGACCCCGGGCAACACGGTGGCCCTAGATCTGGTCAACGGCGCCATCGACCTAATAGCCTCCGAGGGCGGCGGTCACCTGCACCTCTGGGTGAGCCAGCCGGCCCCCTACCACGAGAGGATGGCCAAGGCCGTCGGCCTGTCCCCCGGGCGCGCCCTCTACCAGATGCGCCGGCCGCTCCCGGCGGACGAGCACGCCACCATCCAGACCCGCCCGTTCCGGCCCGGTGAGGACGAGCAGGCCTGGCTCGAAGTGAACAACCGGGCGTTCCGTCGCCATCCCGAACAGGGCGGCTGGACCGAGGAGACGCTGAAGGCCCGCCAGGCGCAGCCCTGGTTCGACCCGGACGGCTTCCTGCTCCACTACCGGGAGGGGCGCTTGGCCGGTTTCTGCTGGACCAAGGTCCACCGGGCCGAGGCTTTGTCGCTGGGAGAGATTTACGTGGTGGCGGTGGGCCCCGAGTTTTCCGGCCACGGGCTCGGTCGCCAGCTCACTCTGGCGGGGCTCGACTACCTCACGTCGAGGGGCCTGCCCGAGGCCATGTTGTACGTGGACGCCACCAATGTCCCCGCCCTCAAGCTCTACGTCGGGCTGGGCTTTACGGTCAACCACATCGACCGGGCGTACACCGGGGACGTGCCCGCCAAGAGGTCAGATATCGGCCACATCGACGACGCCAGGGGCGTCGTCGGCCACACTGCCCAGGGGGACGACCTGGAGGTCGGGTGAGACGGCCATGCCTTTACGCCACACCGAACGGGCCACGATCTTGGACGGGTCGACCCGGTCGGGGTACTTGCTGGCGATCAGGCGGACCTCTTCGAGCAGACCTTCGGACAGGGTCGTAGGGTCGAGGCCCAGGGCGAGGAAGCGGTCATTGCGTACGACCAAGTCGTTCTCGGCCGCCTCCTGGCGGGGGTTGGGGAGCATGACCACGGCCGCCCCGGTCAGACGGGAAACCAACGCTGCCAGGTCACGCACCTTGTGGACCTCGGTCGTCTGGTTGAACACCGACACCCGCTCGCCGGCCGCCGGCGGGTTGTTGACGGCGATCTCGATACACCTCACAGTGTCGCGGATGTGGATGAACGCCCTGGTCTGGCCACCCGTACCGTGCACCGTCAGGGGATGGCCGATGGCGGCCTGCATCAAGAACCGGTTGAGGACGGTGCCGTAGTCGCCGTCGTAGTCGAAGCGGTTCACGAGACGGTCGTCCAGCGAAGTCTGGTCCGTTTGGGTCCCCCACACGATGCCCTGGTGGAGGTCGGTGATGCGCACCCCGTCGTTCTTGGCATAAAAGGCGAAGAGCAGCTGGTCCAGCGTCTTGGTCATGTGGTAGACGGAGCCGGGGTTGGCCGGGTGCAGGATCTCCCGCACCAGTTCGCCGTCGGGGGTCGGCACCTTGACGGCCAGGTAGCCCTCGGGGATGGGGGCCGAGCCCGACCAGCCGTACCCATAAACGCCCATGGTCCCCAGGTGCACGACGGCGGCATCGACCCCGGAGTCGACCAGCGCGCACAACAGGTTGTGAGTGCCGCGCACATTGTTGTCGACGGTGTAGCGCTTGGCCCGGGGCGAGCGCATCGAGTACGGCGCCGCCCGCTGCTCGGCGAAGTGCACGATGGCGTCCGGCTCGAACTCCTGCAAGAGGCTCACCAGGCGGCTGTACTGGAGGGCCAGGTCCATGTTCACGAACGCGATCTCTTTGCCGGAGACGGCCTTCCAGGCCCGCAAGCGTTCACCTATGGGCCGGATGGGGGTAAGAGATTCGACCTCGAGCTCGATATCAATGGACCGGCGCGAAAGGTTGTCGACGATCATGATGTCGTGACCGTTCGCCGATAGGTGAAGCGAGGTCGGCCAGCCGCAAAAACCGTCCCCACCCAGGATCATGATTCTCATCGGTCACCCACTTTAGTTGCCGGCCAAGCACAACCTTAAGTCCTGGCTAACTTCTCAACCGGCATTCAGGTCCCACCCCTACGCTGGACGCCGTGCCGGGCGCCTTCGATGTGAGCCGTGACGAGCTGGCCGGCCTGTTGGCCGGCGAGCCCCGCTTTCGCACCGAACAGGTCTGGCGCGGCATCTGGCAAAGGGGCGACCTGCCCCAGGACATGACGGACCTGCCAAGGAGCCTGCGTGAGCGGCTCGGGACCGTGTTGGTCCCGGCTCTCGAGGAGGTTTCCCGGTCGACCTCCTCGGACCACCGGACCACCAAGTGGCTCTGGCGGCTGGCCGACGGCGCCCGGGTGGAGACAGTCCTTATGCTCTACCCGGACCGGGCCACCGTGTGCGTCTCCAGCCAGGCCGGCTGCGCCATGGGGTGCAGCTTCTGCGCCACCGGCCAGGCCGGCTTCGCCCGCCACCTGTCGGTGGGCGAGATCGTCGAGCAAGTGGCCGTGGCCAGACGGGAGGCCCTCCCCCGGCGCCTGGGCAACGTGGTCTTCATGGGCATGGGCGAGCCCTTGGCCAACTACGACCGGACGTGGGCGGCTATCGGGCACATCCACTCGGACCTCGGCCTTTCCGCCCGCCACATCACCGTCTCGACCGTGGGCGTCGTGCCCGGCATCCGGCGGCTGGCCCAGGAGGCCCTGCCCGTCAACCTGGCCGTGTCGCTTCACGCGGCGCGCGACGAGCTCCGCAACCGGATGGTGCCCCTGAACCGCCGCTACCCCCTATCGGTGCTGATGGGCGCCTGCGCCGAGTACCTGGCGGCCAAGAACCGGCGGCTGTCGTTCGAATGGGCGCTCATCGACGGCGTCAACGACACGGCCCAGGACGCGGCCGAGCTGGCCGAACTGGCGCTGCCGTTGCGGGCACATGTCAACCTGATACCCCTCAACCGCACCCCGGGCTACGCCGGCCGGGCTACCGCGGCGGACGGGGCGGCCTGGTTCCGGGACGAGCTGGGGGCCCGGGGGGTCAATGCCACCGTCCGGGCCAACCGCGGCACCGACATCGATGCCGCGTGCGGCCAGTTGGCCGCCGGGCAGCCCCCGGCCGCCGCGGGCCGGCGCCGAGTGGCACACTGAAGTCAATGGGCAACACCCGATGGATCGACCAGAGCCAGCCCCAGACGCTTTACATGGCCACCATCCTGCTGTACGTAAACGCGGCGTTCTGGCTGCTGGACGCCCTGCTCGGCTTTGGGTTCCTGGGACTGGTCGCCATCGCCGCCATCTTCGCCGGCCTCGGCATCGCCAATGAGAAGAAGGCCGGGTACTGGGGCGGTGTGGTCGTCGCCGGGCTCAACCTCCTGGTGCTGCTGGACTGGTTCCGCAGCTCCCCGTCGTCGATCAGCATCGTCATCAACCTGATCTTCGCCGCCGTCCTGCTCGCCCTCCTGCTCCACCCCATGAGCCGCAGTTACCAGCGCATCTGGTTCAAGAAGCTCAGCCGCAGACGTTAGGGGCCACCCGCCCCCCCCGGTCAATCGTTGGGCAAGAGGGCGTCCACGAACTCTTGGGCGTCGAAGGCCACCAGGTCTTCGGGCCCTTCGCCCAGGCCGACGAGCTTGATGGGGACACCGAGCTCGCTGGTGATGGCCACGGCGATGCCGCCCTTGGCGGTGCCATCGAGCTTGGTGAGCACTATGCCTGTGACCCCCACGGCCTCGGTGAACTGGCGGGCCTGGACCAGGCCGTTCTGCCCGGTGGTGGCGTCTATGACCAGCAGTACCTCGGTCACCGAGCCAGGCGGGCGGTCGGCCACGCGGCGCACCTTTTTCAGCTCTTCCATCAAGTTGACCTTCGTGTGCAGCCGTCCCGCCGTATCGGCCAGGACCAGCGGGATATCCCGGGCGGCGGCGTGCTGGACGGCATCGAAAACCACTGCGCCGGGGTCCCCGCCCTCGCTGCCGCGTACGAAACCGGCGCCTACCCGCTCCGCCCATAACTGCAGCTGGTCGGCCGCCGCCGCCCGGAACGTGTCCCCGGCGGCCACCACCACGCGGCGACCTTGTCCTGTCTCGCGCATCGCCACCTTGCCGATGGTGGTGGTCTTGCCCACGCCGTTCACGCCCACAAAGAGCCAGACGGTGGCCAGGTCAGGTCCGGCCCGGCGCAGTTGCCGGTCCCCTTCCAGGCAGGACACCAGTTCCTGCTTCAGGGCCGAGACCACTTGCTCGGGCTCGCTCCAGCCCTCGGCCCGGGCTCTTTGCTTGAGGCCCTGGAGGAGCGACTCGGTGGTGAGGATGCCGACGTCGGCCAGGACAAGCGCCTCTTCCAGCTCGTCCCAGGCCTCCTGGTCGAGCTTGCTCCGGCCCCGTAGGCCGGCCAACTGGCTGGCCAGCAGCGAGCGGGCCTTGCCCAACCGGTCCCGGAAACGAGGCTTCTCCAGCACCTCGGGCTCGGCCGGCGGGACCGGGACCGGGGCCAAGGTGCCCACCGCGTCCCCGTCTTGCTCCTGCCCGTCCTCGGGCGGGGCCGCCGGGGCCGCCGGTCCGGGCGAGCCCGGTTTGGCGGCCGGGGCCGGTCGTAGCGCCGGCGGGGCTGGGGGCCGCCCGCCGGGCAGGGCCCCGCGCTGGCGCCGGTGGGAGACGACGGCATAGCCGCCGAAGCCGGCGAGCACGACGAAGGCGGCACAGGCCACGACGATCAGGGTGAGCAACATGACCGGTCGAGACTATCGGGGCCGCCCCGGACGGGCACGCCCGCTAGGCACCCTGCGGCTCGGCGGCCGTGCGCAGCGACCGCTACGTTCTCTCTGGTGAGATCGGCTCTGTGGTGAGATCGGCTCGGTGTTGAGATCGGCTCTTTGGTGAGGCTGGCCGCGGTGGTGCGGTCGGTCAGGGGCCCCCGGCGGGGCGACGTCGTCGGCTTGGCCTGGGTCGTCGCCTGCGTGGGCTTTTACCTGGCACCGGCGCTCAAGGACGGGCCGTCTTTCGGCCCTGCCCAGATCGGCACCGAGCTCTCCTATCTCACCTACGTGCCCAACCTCGTCTTCCACAACCACCTGAACGGGGACATCATCACCCAGTCGGTGGCTTGGTACCGGCTCGACTGGCTGGCCGTGCACCACTGGCAGTGGCCCCTATGGGACAACTTCTCCGGCGACGGCATGCCGCTCATGCTCAACTTCGAGTCGGCTCCCTTCTCGCTGCCGGCCCTCATCGGCTACCTTTTCCCCCTTTCCGCCTCTTACCTCATAGTGGTCGCCGTCAAGCTCCTCATCGCCGGCACCGGCGCCTACGTGTCGACCAGGGTGGCCGGGGGGCGGGCGCTGGGCGCCGTCATGGCAGGCACGACGTTCATGCTCTCCGGTTCGCTCACCGGTTGGGCCGGTTGGGCCGTCAGCGGGCCGCTCGTCTGGGCCGGGTGGCTGGTGGCCGGGGCCCTTTTGTGCTGGCGGCCAGGGCGGCGGCGGATGACCGGCGTGGTCGTCCTGGCGCTGTCCAGCGCCTTCGCCGTGTACGGCGGCTTCCCGGAGACGCTCGTGCTGTTGGCCATTGCCTTTGGCGCCCTGGTGCTCGTCGGCGGGGCCGTGGCCGCGCACCGGCGCCAGCTGCGCCCAGCCGCCGTCGCCCGTGCCCTGGGCGGTCTCGGCGGCGGGGCGGCGCTGTCTGCTCCCCTGTGGCTCCCGGGCCTGGCGGTACTGCGCCAGTCCGCCCGCTTTAGCGAGAACGCCACCGGTGGGTTGGCCCTACGCGGTCTGGCCCTGTTGTTCGCGCAGGGCTACGACGGCTTGCCCACGGCCGGCAGCACCTGGACGGGGCCGGCCAACTACTACGAAGCGACGGCCTACGTGGGCATTGTCGCCCTCGTCCTGGCTCTGTTCGCATTGCTCGTCGCCTGGCGCCGGCCCATCGTCATAGCGTTGGGGGGGACCAGCGCCCTATGCCTGGTGATCATCTACGGCGCCCCGACGCAACGCCTGTTCACGACCCTGGGCGGCGGCGACATCGCCACTCAGCGCATGCTCCCGGTGCTCGCCTTTTGCATCGCCGTCTTGGCCGGGCTGGGCACCGAGGCCCTGCGCCGGCGCTGGCCCGAGCGCGGCGCCCAACGCCGGCTGCTGGCCAGCCTGGTGGCCTGCGGGGGCGTGCTCGTTTACCTCCTGCTCATCTCGGACGGCACCGGGGTCACACCGGCCGAACTGTCCGCCCGCCGCCTCGCCCTGTTATGGCCACTGCTGATGGTGGTCGGCATGGCTATCGTCCTCGCCCTGGCCATCAGGGCCCAGTCCCGGGCCCGGCGCCAGAGCGGCCACACCCGGGCGGCGTTGATCCCCGCCGCCTGCCTGGCCCTGCTCGCCGCCCAGTCGGCGTACCTGGTCTTCGCCGGCGTCGGCCTGAACAGCTACTCGTCGCGGCCCTACCCTCTCGACAACAGCGTGGCCATGTTGAAGCGCCTGGTCGGCAACGGGTTGGTGGCCCTGGACGGGCCCAATACCAAAGACGTGACGCAGTGGACCGGTACGGGTATCTACCCCGAGGTCAACCTTGGCTACGGCATCCGGGAGCTGGCCATCCACGACCCCGTCCTTCCCCCCTCCTACCTGCGCACCTGGCCGGTGGCGGCGGCCACCGTCAACGACCAACTGGGCGACAACGTCTTCGTACCGTCGGTGGGCACGGCCCGACGGGCCCGTTTCTACGGCGCCCAGTTCATCCTCGCCTCGCCCGGTCGCCGGCCCAAGGGCGCCGTGCTCGTGGCCAAGATCCCCGCCGCCTTGGTCCGGTACGTCTCTTTGTACCGCGTGCCCGGCGCCTCTCAGTTCAGTTTCGGCCCGTCCAGCTCTGGCCAGTCCAGCTCCGAGGACGGGCCCGGCCAGGGCGGCGGCGCCCAGGTGCTCGCCCAGGCCCAGCCCGAGAACGGCATGTGGCGACTGGCCGTGCGGGTCCCGACGGCGTCGGCGCTGACCGTGCGGGTGACGTACCTGCCGGGCTGGCACGTCCTGGCCGACGGCCACGCCTTAGCCGTTCACGAGGTGGAAGGCCTGTTCGTCGGGGCGACCGTCCCGGCGGGTACTCGCACCATCGTGGTGCGCTACTGGCCCGGCGGGCTCACCACCGGCTCCGCCCTGGCCCTTCTGGCGCTGGCCGTGCTCGTGCTGGCGTGGTCCGTCGAGGAGGCCCTACGGAGGGAACGGCGCCCGCCGGCCCTAGCGCCACCATCCGAGCCGGTGCATACTGGTCCGTGGTGGAGACGGCTCCTAGGTCGCTGGTCTTCCCCGACCAACGGGGCCAGCACCGCTACCTGAGGGTGACCTGGCACGCAGGCACGCGCACCGTCGTGCTGTCCCACTGGACGGGTGCCCTGTGCACGGCTTCGACCCGCGTCGCCCTAACCGACATGTCGAGGCTGATCGTCTTCCTCGTCAATGCCCTGGACCGCAGCGCCCGAGCCGTCCCGGCCGAAGTCACTGACGCCGCCGGCCCCGGTCCGACGCCCTCCCGCCCGACGCCCTCCGGTCCGACGCGCCCCGCCCTGGCCCGCCTCAGCCGGGCCCGCTCCGCCTTGGCGCGCCCCGGCCCGGCCGCCCGCGCCGCCCGGGAGGGCGTGGCGACGGCCCTGACGAGCGTGGGCCGCTTCTTCGGCCCCCGCCTGGCCCAGGTGGTCCCCATCGGCGTGCGGCAGCAGGTCCCGGCGCCCGCACCAGGACCGGGGCCGGGGCCGGCACCAGGACCGGCACCAGGACCGGCACCAGGACAGGGGACGGGACCGGCTACGGCACCGTGCTCGCCGCCGGCTCCCTTGGCCCCGGACCGCTTGACCCCGGTCCGCTCGTACCCCGAGTGAGCCTTTCACTGACCACGAACGACGAGCCGCCGGGGGGCATGCTCACCCCATAAAGGCAGTCCGCCGCCTCCATCGTGCGTTTTTGGTGGCTCACGACCAGTAACTGCGATTCGTTGCGGAACTCGTTCAGCAAATCCAGGAACCGGTGCAAGTTGACGTCGTCGAGAGCCGGCTCGACTTCGTCCATCATGTAAAACGGCGACGGCCGGCTGCGGAAGACGGCAAATAGGAAAGCCAACGCCACGAGGCTCCGTTCCCCACCTGAAAGCAAGGAAAGTTGCCGGATGTTCTTCCCGGCCGGGCGGACCTCGAGCTCGACCCCAGACTCCAGGACGTTGGCCGCGTCGGTCAAGGAAAGAGAACCGTGGCCCCCGGGGAACAATGTGCTCACCAGATTGGCGAAATTTTCGGCCACGTCGTCGTACGCCGCCTTGAAAACCGTGATTATCTCGGCGTCCACCGCTTTTATGACCTTGCCCAGTTCGCGCCGCGCCGCGGACACGTCGTGGAGCTGGCCCTCCAAGAACTTGTGGCGCTCTTCGAGAGCGGCGTACTCCTCCAGGGCGAGGGGGTTGACCGGCCCCATCAGGCGCAACTCCCGCTCCAGCTCCCGGGCCCGGCTGGGCGCGCTTGCCCCCGGCGGGAGCGGAGGGCACTCGGGCGTCCCCAGGGACTCCGGCTCGCAGTCCAGCTCCCGGCGCACCGTCTCGGTCAGCGCCTCCAGCCGGCCCCGCACCTGGGCGTCCTCGAGCTCCACCCGGGACATGTGGTCGCGCAAAGCCACCAGCTCGCGTTCGACGCCCGAGCGCTCCCGGCGCCGGCCTTCGAGGTCCTCCGAGGCGGCCCGCAGGGACTCGGTCTCGGCCCGGCGGCGTTCCCTCAAGCTCGCCAACGCCTGCTCCAGGGTGCGCAGCCGCTCCTCGACAAAGGCGCGGAGCCGGGCCACGACCTCAGCCTTGGCCACGAGCTGAGCACGACGCTGCTCGGCCTTCTCCCGCTCGGCCCCGCTGCCCTCCAGCCGGCGCTCCACTTCGGCCAGACGACGGCTGAGCAGGGCCCGCCGTTCCTCGACCCCCGTGGCCCGTACTTCCAGGTCACGGCGGAGCGTGGCGATGGCGGCACCCCGCTCGGCCAGGCGCTGACGCTCGGCCCGCTCCCAGGAGGCCCGCCGGGACTCGTCGGCGGCGGCGCCCTCGAGCTCGGGCAGGAGGACCTCGAGCTCGGCCACCCGGGCCATGTCCACCGCCCGCCGGGCCACGAGCTCTGCGTGTTCAGGGCCCAAGCCGGCCAGTTCGTCGTCCGCTTCAGCCAGGTCGCTCCGGGCCCGTCGCCAGGCTTCGCCGGCGGCCTCCAGTTGGGCGGCATTATCGGCCATGGCGCGACGGGCATCTGTGGCGGTCGACCTTGCGTGCTCGACCGCGGCCTGGGCGTCGCGCTCGGCCGCCGCCGCCCGGTCGGCGGCCACCGTGGCCTGCTGGAGAGCGGCACGGGCCTCTTCCAGAGCGGCGCCCGTGGCTCCCGTGCCATGGGACCCGGTGCGCCAGATGCCCTGCGAGCACCGGTCCCCGGCCTGGGTCACGACTACCAGTTGGGGCTGGGCCAGCGCCAGGTCGACGGCGCGGGACCAATCGCCGGCCACGACCGCGGCCCGGGCCAGCAGACCGTTGAGCAGTTCGCTGACCGCGGCGTGCTGCGAACGGACGTGGCGGCCCAGCCATACTGCGCCCTGGGGCAGTTGTCCCCCCGGCAGTTCGTCCCCCGGCGGTTTCCCGGAAGGTCCGCTCGGCCCGGTGCGGGGCCCGGTCCCCCCGCCCACGGCCACCGCGATCACGGCACCGGCGGCGTTGTGCTCGGCCAGGTAGGACAGGCCCCGCCGGGCCGCTTCTTCGTCCTGCATGAGCACGGCCGAGAGCGCCTCGCCGGCGGCGGCGTCGAAGGCCGCTTCGTAACCGGCGTCCACGTCGACCAGCTCGACCAGCGCCCCCAGCATGCCCTCGACCCCGGCCAGGCGGCGCGCCCCGGCCCTGGCGCGCGCTTCGTCCAGCGCCTGGGCCAGGGCTTCGGCCCGCGCTGTCCAACGATGGCGCTCGGCGTCGACGGCCCGGCGGGCCTCCTGCTCGGCGACCAACGCCTCCTCCGCCGCCGACAGCTGGCCGGCCGCGGTCCCGGCCGCCGCCGAGAGCACCCCCGCCCGGGCGCCACACTCCTGGGCCAGAGCCTCGGCCCTGCCCACCTCCTGCTCGAGCCGGGCCTGGCGCGCCGCCACGGCGTCGGCCCGGCCCCGGGTGCGGAGCAGCTCGGCGTCCACCTGCGCCACGGCCCGGAGGCGGGCGGCCAGTTCGGCCCGCACCTCGCCGGCCCGTTCCCCGGCCCCCCCGTCGTCGCCCGCGCCGGCCAGGGCGGCTTCCACCTCGGCGACCTGGAGCGCCAGATCTTCTTGCGCCGCTCCCAGCTCCACCTCGAGGGGGAGCAGGTCCCGGGCTTCGCCCTCGGTGCCCTCGAGCTGCTCGTAGAGCGACGCTGCCTCCGCCTCCAGGCTGGCCACCACGTCCCTGTCCACGGCGGCCGCCCGGTCTCTGTCGATCCCCCGGGCGCGCTCGGTCATCAAAGCCACCAGCCCCGACGCCCGCGCCCGGAGGCTCTCGGCGGTGGAGACGAGCTCGGCCAGGTCCGTCGCCTCCGAGCCCCGGCGGGCGGCGTCCAGGCTCGCCTCGGCGGCGAAAACACGGGCATCGAGCCGCGCCAGGCCGGCCAGGGCGGCCTCCTCCGCCCGCCGGGCTTCGGCTTTGGCGGCGCCCAACGCGTTCAAGCGCGGCGCGAGCAGGTTGAGCTCGCGGCCGTGGAGGTAACGGCGCAAGGCCGTCAGTTCGGAGCTCACCCCGGCGTAACGCCGAGCCGCCTCCGCCTGGCGCTCGAGCGGGCGCAATTGGCGCCGGACTTCCTTCAAAAGGTCCTGCGCCCGCAGCAGGGCACCTTCGGTGGCCTCCAACCGGCGCTCGGCCTTTTCCTTGCGCCGGCGGTACTTGGACACGCCGGCCGCTTCCTCGATGACGCCGCGGCGGTCTTCGGCCCGGGCGGAGAGGATGGCGTCGAGCTGGGACTGAGAAACGATCGTGTGCTGTTGGCGCCCGACACCGGAGTCCGAGAGCAGCTCCTGGATGTCGAGCAGGCGACAGGGGGCACCGTTGATCGAGTACTCCGACTCACCGCTACGCCACAGAGACCTGGTGATGCACACTTCGGAGAACTCGATCGGCAACAAACCGGCCGTGTTGTCGATGACCAGGGAAACCTCCGCCCGCCCCAGGGCGGTCCGCTTGGAGGTACCGGCGAAGATGACGTCCTCCATTTTCGAGGAGCGCAGCGTCCGCGGCCCCTGCGCCCCCAGCACCCAGGCCACGGCGTCGACGATGTTGGACTTGCCCGAGCCATTGGGCCCGACCACGACGGTCACGCCTGGTTCGAACTCCAGGGTGGCCGTGTCGGCAAAGGACTTGAAGCCCTTGAGCGTCAGCGACTTCAGGAACACGTTCCGCCAAACCTAGTAGGCATCACGCCGACAAGAGCGGACCGTCGTGCCTCCATGCCGGTACCCTCAGTCCTCCACCAACAACCTTGGGCCTGTCGCCGACCAGGGGTACTCGAGCCCCTCGGCGATGACCGCGGCCACGCTTTCCCCGAAGTAGCGGGCGGTGAGGAACAACGCCAAGTCGATGCCGCTAGTGACGCCGCCCGAGGTCACCACCGTTCCTTCGTCGACAACGCGCTGAGCGACAACGGTCGCCCCCAGGGCGGCCAAGTCCGCCCGAGCGTCGTGATGGGTGGTGGCCCTCCTGGCCCCGATGACCCCGGCGTGGGCCAGGAGGAGCACCCCCGTGCACACGCCGGCCATGACCGAGCCCGACCCAGCCGCCTCGGACAGCAAGGGCAACCACTGGCCTCGGCGCACCTCGGCCCACGCCCCGGCGTCGGACCGGGCGACCCAGCCACCGCCGGGGACTATGACCACGTCGGCATCGCCGGGCTTGAACTCGACGTCCGGCTGGAAACGCATCCCGAACGAGCCGGTCACCCAAGAGACCGCCGTGCGGCTGCACAGCCGGACGGCGACGTCAGCACCTATGGCGGCCGCCCGCCGGAGGACCTCCACGGGCCCGACAACGTCGAGCTCATCGACCCCGTCGAAGACGACCACGTCCACGGACACGGGCATCAGCGCGGCCCAGGGGCGCCTGGTCCCGGCGCCGGGGCCGCCGGGAAGCCGTAGACGTCAGTGCTCAATACCGGCTCCCTTCCAACGGTACCCGTCAAAAAAAGACCGTAGCAGGCCGGCTACTGTCGCACGCGCTCCGAATCTCAGGCGCACGTACCTCAGCCGCCCGCACCGGCCCGGCGTCGCAGCGGAGGCAGCGACGGCGGCGGTTGGCGCCGGGGAGGCAGCTCGGCCAGGAGGGAGGCGGTGGCGGCGGTGACCGCCCTGACGGCTTGTTCGAAGGCGGGCTCGGCCGGCGCCGAGGGTGCCCGGATCCCGCTCACCTTGCGCACGTACTGGCGGGCGGCGGCCTCGATCTCGGTCTCGGTGGCGGCGGGCTCAAGACCCCTTAGCACTGTGATGTTCCGGCACATGGCAGTGACGCTACCGGCGCGGCCGGGCTCAGCTCTGGCACACGGCGCACAAGAAAGCACTGCGAGCGCCCATGTCCAGCCGCTGCACGGCCTGCCCGCACGACAGGCAGGGCATCCCGGACCGGCCGTACACCTTGTGCTCGAGCTGGTAACGGCCAAGGTTGCCGTACAGGTCACGGTACTGCTGGTCCCTCAGGGACGAACCCCGGCTGGCGATGGCCGCCTCCAGCACCGAGCGCACCGAGACGGCCAGGCGCCTGAGCTCTGCGGGCGTCAGCGAACCGGCCGGGCGGTCGGGCCGCAAACCGGCGTCGTAGCAGACCTCGTCGGCGTAGATGTTGCCCAGCCCGGCCACGGCCCGCTGGTCGACCAAAAGGCGCTTGAGCGGGGCACGGCGACCGGCCAGAGCGGCGCGGAGATAAGCGGCGTCGACGGCCAACGCGTCGCGGCCCAGGTGGCCGAGCTCCACCAGGCCGGCCGGGCCGGCCGGGCCGCCGCCCGGTCCGGGGCCGGGTGCCGGCCCGGCCACGAACAGCTCGCCAAAGGTCCGGGGGTCCACGAAGCGCAGCTCCCCCGCACCGGCGAAAGCCAGCACGGCGTGGGTGTGCACGGGCCGGGGCTCGCCCGCCGCCGCGGCCAGGAGCTGACCGCTCATGCGCAGGTGCACCACCAGCACGCGCCCGTCCTCCCACTCCAGGAGCAGGTACTTACCATGGCGGCCGGTGCCCGCCAACTGCTGGCCGGCCAGGGACGCCAGCGCCTCGGGGGGGTGCCGGCGGACGGTGCGCCGGCCGGTAATGGCGACATCGAGGAGGGCGTGGCCGGCGTAACGGCGGGAAACATCCCTCCTCACGGTTTCCACCTCGGGCAGTTCCGGCACCGCTACTCAGCTTCGGACTGGCCCACCTCGGCTCCGGAGGGGCCGCTGTCAGTACCGGAGGGGCCGCCGTCGGCTCCGGAGGGGCCCGTCTCGGCCTTTAGCGCGAACCAGGCGAACCGCGCCGCCATCTGCTCCGCCTGCTTCTTGGACCGTCCGGCGCCTCGCCCGAGCGAGCGGCCCCTTACCACCACCTCGGCCTGGAAGACCTTGGCATGGTCAGGGCCGCTGTCGGCTATGCGGTAAAGGGGGAGCTCGTCGTAGGTCTGCGCCGACAGTTCCTGGAGCCGGGTCTTGTAGTCCTCGTCCCCCGGCCCGCGGGCCGCTTCCCGCAGGCGGTCCCCCAGTAGCCCGAGCACGATCTGGTCGACGACGCCGTAGCCGGCGTCGAGGTAGATGGCCCCGATCAGCGCCTCCATGGCGTCGGCCAGGATCGAAAGCTTCAGCCTGCCGCCCGAGGAGTCCTCTCCCTTGCCTAGGAAAAGGGCGTTGCCCAGCTGCAACTCGCGGGCGGTGCCGGCCAGGGAGGCCGAATTGACCACCGCCGCCCGGGCCTTGGCCAGCTCGCCTTCGGGCAGATCCGGGTAGGTGCGGTACAGGTAGTCGGTGACGACCAGGCCCAAGACGGCATCGCCCAGGAACTCCAGGCGCTCATTGGGCTCGCGGCCGGGGTGCTCGGCGCACCACGACCGGTGGGCCAGAGCTTGAGCGAACAGTTCCTGGTTGCCTACGTCCCAACCCAACCGGGCGGCGAGGCTGGCCCGTTCGTCGGCCGCCTGCTCTCCGGCCGCCTGCTCTCCGGCCGCCCGTTCGCTGGCTGGCTGGTCACCGGCGGCATGATCACCGGCCACTTCGGGGCCGGTCAGCACCGGCGCCTCAGGAACTGGTCCCTATCTTGGAAACCACGTAATCGACGGCGTCGCGCACCGTCTTCAGGTCTTCCAGGTCCTCGTCGTCGATCCGGAAACCGACGAACCGGCCCCCCAGGTCCTTTTCCAGCGCCTCGACCAGCTCTATGAGAGCCAGCGAATCAGCCCCCAGGTCCCCGAACGAGGCGCCTTCGGCGATGTCGTCCGGACGGACCTCCAGGATGTCCGCTAACGAGCCACGTACGAGCTCGAGCACCTGCGCCCGCCCGAAGCCCCCGTCCTGCACGCCGGTCCCGCCCTGTACGCCACTTTCGGCAACCACAAACTTCGAGGTTAGCAGCCGTTTGCCCCTTGGCGGGCGACCTCGGCTAGGCGCGGCCCGAGGCGATCACGGCCTCGATCCGGCCCACCAACTTGTCCGCCGCGGCATGGTGAGCCACCTTCACGGCGTTGACGATGGCGCGGGCGCCTGAGGAGCCATGGCTGATCACGCACACGCCCTCCACCCCGAGGAGCACCGCCCCGCCGTAGGTATCCGGGTCGAGGTCGTGGGCCAAAGGACTAAGCGCCGGCAGCACCGCCTTAGCCGCCTCCTTGACGGCGGCATCGCCCGTGAGCGCGCTCAGCACCCCCCCGACCACGGCCTTGACCCCCCCCTCCAGGGTCTTCAGCACGACATTGCCGGTGAACCCGTCGGTCACGACCACGTCCACCCGGTCGCTCATCACGTCCCGTCCTTCGACGTTGCCGATGAAGCGCACCTCCGGTCCCGCGGCACCGCCCTCGAGCAGGGCGTGGGCCTCCTTCACCAGGGCGTTGCCCTTGGTCGCCTCCTCGCCGATGGACAGGATTCCGACGCGGGGGTCTCTTATGCCGAAGCGCTCGGTGGCCAGGGCCCATCCCATCTGGGCGAACTGGACGAGCATGGGGGCCGTACAGTCGACATTGGCGCCCGAGTCGATCAGGACCGTGGGGGTCGACCCCGGTACGGGGATGGGGGTGGCGATGGCCGGCCGGGAAACACCGGGCAGGCGGCCCATGCGCAACAAGGCACTGGCCATGGCCGCGCCCGTATTGCCGGCGCTCACCATGGCGCAGGCTCGGCCTTCGCGGACCGCTTCGGCGCAACGCACGATCGAGGAGTCCCGCTTCACCCGCACGGCGCGGCCGGGGTCCTCTTCCATGCCGATGACTTCGCTGGTGGCGAGGATCTCAACGCCGGCCTGGGGGGCCAGAGTGCTGAGGTAGTTGGCGTCACCGACCAAAAGTACGGGGATGCCGAACTCCTCGGCTGCTTGGCGCGCCCCCGTGACCACCTCGGTCGGCGCCCGGTCGCCCCCCATGGCGTCGACGGCTACTGGCAGCCCGTCAACGATCTCGACCATTATGGGGCCACGGCCGCAGCTAGCTTACGTCGACGGCTTGGCGGCCCTTGTACCAGCCACAGTTGGAGCAGACTGTGTGCGGCACCTTGGCTTGGCGGCACTGGGGGCAAACGCTGCGCGCCGGGACGGACAGGCTCCACGCGCTCGCCCGCCGGCTGCGTGACTTGGACTTTGAGGTCTTCTTCTTGGGGACGGCCACGAATTGGCGATCTTACACGCTCCTCGCCCCCGGCCCGGCTCAAGGACGGTCAGGCCCCGCCCCGCTCCTGGGTGAGGCCGGCTTGGTCACCGCCCGCTCGGAGCACGTCGAGGCCGGACCACCGGGGGTCGACGAGCACCTCGTCGCACTGGCACGGGGCGACGTTGAGGTCGGCGCCGCACAGAGCGCAGATCCCCCGGCAGTCCTCCCGGCATAGGGGTAGCAGCGGGAGCGACACGAACAGCGCGTCGAGCACCATCTCCCGCAGGTTGACATGGTCCTCGGCCAGGGCGTACGTACCCTCTTGCTCGCCACCGCCGCGCCGGAAGATCTCCCGCACCTCGGCGACGAGCTCGCCGTCGAGGCTGCACAAACAGCGCCGGCACTCGCCTTCCCAAGGTCCCGACACCCTCCCGGTCACGGCCACGCCACCGTCGAACGCCTCCAGGGTGACGTCCGCCTCCGCCACGCTGCCAGCAGGGACGCGGCTGTCCACGTCGGCGACGAGGTCTTCGGCCAAGACGGCCCGGCGCACCACGCGGCGGGCACCCCGCAGATCCCGGAAATCCCCCAGGGCCACCTCGAACGGGTCTACAGCCACCCTTGCCATTGTGGCGTTGCTCGACCCGTCACCGGCGTCAAGTCCTGCCCAGGGTCTGCAGCGCGCTGGGGAGCACGGTCAGTTCGGCCAGGCACGCCCGCTCGGGCAGGCTGAGGGCGAAGACGATCGTCGCCGCCACGTCCTCGGGCTGCAGGCACTGTGCCAGCACCTCCGCCGTCGGCGGCGCCGGGCGCTTGTCCAGCAGCTCGGTCCCCACCATCCCGGGCAAGATCGACGTGAACCGCACGCCGTGCTCGTGCTCCTCGATCGCCGCCGCCCGGGCGAAGGCGAGGACGCCGCCTTTGGACGCCTGGTAGGCAGGACCGGACACGTCCGGCCACACGGCGGACACGCTGGAGACCACCACGACCTGCCCGCGGGACCGGCGCAGTTGGGGCAGGGCGGCCCGCACGCAGGAGAAGACGCCGGTGAGGTTTGTCTCCAGCAAGCTCCGCCAGCTCTCGTCGGTCAGCTGGCCCATCCGCCGGTCGGGGATGTTGGTACCGGCACAACAAACGAGGGCGTCCAGAGGGGCGCCCTGGCCGATCTCGTCCACCAGCGCCTCTACGGCGGCGGTGTCGGTGACGTCGAGGGGACGGACGGTCAGCAGCCCCGTGCCCATCCGGTCCGCCCCTAGGCGCT
>JBKQUU010000002.1:0-32681 GCA_052325485.1 Acidimicrobiales bacterium
GCCCGGTCAGGTCACCCAGGTCGGCCCCCGAGGAGAGTATCCCGAGCCGCTTCAACTGGTCGAAGATGTTCTGCAGGCCCGGCTCGATGGCGTCGCGCTCGCCCGGCGCCACGGCGTCGAGCATGCCAATGACGTCGCTGTTGCCGAGAGCGGTGAACAGGTCGCTGACGGCGCCGGCCGGAGTGCTGGCCCCGGCCGGGCTACTGCTCGACAGGGCCAGCGACGTACCCGTCCCCGCCCCCACCAGGGCCACGGCGGCGGCAATGGTGAGGAAGACCCGTCCCCAGCGGCGAGGGGCCAGGGGCAGGACGGCTACCTCGGGCACGAACGGGACCTCCTCCGGGGCCTCGGCCCCGAAAACGGGCGGTGGGCCTGACGGAGGCTGCGGGCCTGAGGGGTGGAGCGGCGGTAGTTCTTGCCATGAGCCCCAACCGGTTTCATTGGGCATGAGGAACACTCCCTTGTGTGACGTAACGAAAAGCGGTCGCCACGGCCCCTGTGCCCAGGACCGCACCTGCCCACGGCCCGAGGGGGAAGGAGCCTGGCAATTTGACGGACAACCAGGCCGAAAAGGCCAGGGTGACCAGGCCGGCCAGCCCGCAGAAAACGGCCGACGCCTTACCCGCCCGCAAGACGGCGGCGGCGCCGGAAGAACCGGCGAGCACGGGCACGGCCAGCAGCGACCAGCCGAGCACGTGAGCCCACGGACCGTGAAGGATCCCGGCCGCTTGAGCCGCCCGCACAAAGCCGTAGCCGGAGCGGGTCGCCCCCCCGGTGCGCGCCGACGGCACCAATAGAGCGGCGCAACAACCGACGGCCAGCAGGGCCGGACCGGCCGAGCGGGACCAGGTGGCCCGCGCCGGCGCGCCAATGCTCCCGCCGGCAAGTGAGGGGCTGAAATGCGCCATGGGGGCTCTAATTGCGGAGGGTAGCACCGGCCCGGCGAAAGCTTCCCTTTTTTCTCGGCACCAGCACGGTGAGTGACAAAACGCCTTGGCGGCCGCCAATCGTCCCACCAACCTGCCTGTCAGCTCCGGGCCCGAGGTAGGCAATAATGCATAGGTGACGAAACGGGTCGGGGTTATCGGCAGCGGGTACGTGGGCACGGTCGTTTCTGCCTGCCTGGCTCATATCGGCCATCGCGTCATCGGGGTGGAAAACGATGCCGCCAAGCTCGATGTGCTCATTGATGGGCGGGCGCCGTTCCACGAACGGAACCTCGACGACCTCTTGAGCGCCGGGCTGCAAGCCGGTCGCCTACGCTTCACGTCCGATATGGGACTGGCCATGGACGAGTCGGACCTGGTGTTCATTTGCGTGGGTACGCCGTCGCGGCCCGATGGGAAAGCGGACATGAGCGCCATGCTGGAGGTGGCTCAGGCGGCCGCCCCCCACGTCAAACACCCTCATACCTTCATCAACAAGAGCACGGTGCCCATCGGTTCGGGACGCTGGCTGAGCTCGGTCATCGAGGACGCCGCCGGCCACCCGGGGGTGGCCAAGCTGGTGCGGGTGGCATCGAACCCCGAGTTCTTGCGAGAGGGCACGGCGGTGGCCGACTACCTGCACCCGGACCGACTGGTCATAGGGGCCGACGACGCCGGCGTCCTCGACGACATTGCCGACATGTACCAGCCCGTGCTGGACCAGAGTTTTCCCGGCTCGGACCGCCGGGGCCCGGTGCCCCTGGTGCGGACCGACCTCATGACGGCGGAAATGATCAAGTACGCGGCCAATGCCTTCCTGGCCACAAAGATCAGTTTTGCCAACGAAATGGCTCGGTTTTGTGACCTGGTCGGCGCCGATATCCAAACCGTCACCGCCGGCATCGGCCTCGACGAGCGCATCGGGCCCCGTTTCCTCAATGCCGGGCTCGGGTGGGGCGGGTCCTGTTTCACCAAAGACGTACTGGCCATGATCACCACGGCGGCGGAGTACGGTTACCAGGCCCGCCTCCTCGAGGCCACCCTGGCCATCAACAACGACCAGCGCCACCTGGTCGTGGAAAGGCTGCTACGCCATTTGAAAAACCTGCGGGGCGCCCGCATCACCCTGCTGGGCCTGTCTTACAAGCCAGGCACCGACGACCTGCGCGACTCGCCCGCCCTGGACATCGCCGCCCAGGTCGTCGAGCACGGCGCCTTTGTGACCGCCTATGACCCGGTGGTCAAAGCGCTCCCCGAGGGCTCGCAGGTGAGGGTGGCCACCGACGCCTACGCCGCCGCCGAGGGGGCAGACGCCATCGTCGTCGCCACCGAGTGGCCTCAGTTCCTCGACCTGGACTTTGCCCGCCTGCGCTCGCTGACCAGCGGCGACTTGCTCTTCGACGGGCGCAATTGCCTCTCGCCGGCCATCGTCGGCTCAGCTGGCTTCGTGTACGAAGGAGTGGGCCGTCGGGTGCCCGGCCGGGCCCGGGCCGCGCCGGCCATCGAGGTGACGGCCCTCGAGGCAGCGACGTAGCCTTCCCAGCGTCGCACTGACGGGGGCCGCCCCCGAGAAAGGCTTCTTGTGGTCATTGTCACCAACCTGCACCGGGCCCAGTCCGATGGCGGTGTGGAAAGGAGCGTGTTCCAGACCACACGTGTGCTCGTCGGCCGTGGCCACCGCGTCAATTTGATATACGCGCAGGGCGGTGACCTCGTGCCCGGGTTCAAAAGTATGTGCGCCTCCGTGCACCATGTGCGGTACACGGACTACACCTTCCCCGAGCGCCGGGGGCGGGCTTTGCTGGAGCACGTGCGCCTGTTACCCGCCGTGGCCTGGGCCGCCAAGTGCCGGCCCGACGTGTACTACATGAACCGGACCTTCGCCGCCGAATGGGCATTGCTGGCGGCCAAATTGTCGCCCGCCCCCGTGGTTTGCCATTGGCGCGGCACCCAGACGCCCGGTCCCCGCTACGTAGCCTCCCTGTCGGCCAAGGTCAGCCGCTTTATAGCCAACTCCGCTTTCACCCGCGACGTGTGGCTGACCGCTGGCATCGACCCCGGCAAGGTGGACGTCGTCCACGCCGGGCTCGACCCGGCCGAGTACCCCGAGGGCGGGGCGGCCGAACGGGAGGCGGCCCGGTCCGAGCTCGGTGTCCCCCAGGACCTGTTCGTGGCCGTGTTCGTCGGGCGCCTCGACGCCGAGAAGGGAGTAGAGGTGCTCCTCGACGCCTGGCGGCAGTTGGCTCTCTCGCCTGACGAAGGGCAGCTATTGCTGGTGGGCGCGCCCGTGCTGCACAGTGACCACCAGGCCTATCTTGACCATCTCCAGGCGTTGGCCCCAGCCGGCACCGTGCGCTTCCTCGGCGCCCGAGCGGACACTGTCACGCCGTTGCACGCCGCCGATATCGCCGTCGTGCCCTCGACGTGGGACGAGCCCTTCGGCCGCACGGTGATCGAGGCGTTGGCCACCGGCCGCCCGGTGGCCGGTTCCCGGGTCGGCGGTATCCCGGAAATGCTCAGCGGCCCCTTCGAACGTTTCCTGTTCGAACGGGGCGACGCCGCCGGCCTGGCCGGCGTGCTCTCGGGCGCCCGGGGCTGGCAGGAGCACGAGCCTGACCTCGGCCATCGCTGCGCCGCCCACGTCCGGGACCACTTCTCGCTGGACCACACCGTCGACGGGATCGAGGCGGCCATGGGCCGTGCCCTCGGGGAGCGGGCCCGCCCGTGACCACGGCCCCTGGGACCGCCGGTCCTGGGCCTGCCGACCCTGGGACCACCGCTCCTGGGCCGCTCAGCGCGGGGCCGCTCAGCGCTGGGCCCGTAGGGGTGGTCTCGCCCCACATGGACGACGCCGCCCTCAGTTGCGGCCAGATGCTGAGCGCCCACCCGGGCAGCCACGTGGTCACCGTGTTCACCTCCGGTCCCAAAAGCGTCCGCCCCCTGCCCGAATGGGACCGTTTGTCGGGGTCGTTCCGCCCCGGCGACGACGTGATGGGCCTACGCCAGGTCGAAGACGACGACGCCATGGCCGTGGTCGGGGCGCACGGCCACCGGCTCGATTTTTGGGACGAGCAGTACCGGGCCGGGCGCCCGGTCCCTCTGGCCCGCTTCCGGCCCGGCGCCGTGCAGGCGGCGCGGGCCAGATTGGCCGACCCCGCCCTGGAGGCCGAGGTGGTCGAAAAGCTGAGGGCGCTGGTGAGCGATATTGACGTGGGGACGTGGTTCGTGCCTCTCGGCTTGTGGCACGGCGACCACAAGATGACGGCGCGGGCCTGCCTGCGCCTGGTGCGGGCGGTGCCCGGGCGCCGCTGGGTGGTCTACGAGGAGCTCCCCTACCGCTGGGAGGTGCCCCAGGAAGTAGTCGCCGCCAAAGAACGCTTAGAACATAATGGTTTCACCCTCGAACCGACCGGTCCCCCGACCGCCCCCGGCACCGCCCAGAAACAGGCCATGGTGCGCTGTTACCGCTCGCAATTGCCGTGCCTGGGCGAGCGGGCCGACGTGGCCGCCGCCGGGCCCGAGGCTTTTCACCTCCTGGTGGCCCGGGGGGGCTGAGCGGCGCCCCAACTTTCCTGCCCCTGGGCGGGACTTTAGGCTGTACCTTTTTGGGGGTGGACCGAGAACGCCAGGTTACGGTCGTAATACCTACCTTCAACCGGCGCGACCTCGTCGTCCAGGCCGTCGGCTCGGCCCTGGGCCAGACGTACCGGGACCTGACCTGTCTGGTCATCGACAACGGCTCGACTGACGGCACCCCCGAAGCTCTGGCCGCCATCGCCGACCCGCGCCTAAAGCTGTTGGCCCACGACCGCCCCCTGGGCGGCCCCGGCGCCCGCAACATAGGCATCGCCGCCGCCGAGGGCCCGACCTGGGTGGCCTTCCTCGACAGCGACGACGTGTGGGCACCGACCAAGATCGAGCGCCAGATGGCCGCCATCGCCCGCCACCCCGAGGCCCGTTGGTCGGCCACGGCGTGCGTGAGCGTGGGCGAGGACATGAGAGTGCGCCACGCCGTGCGCTTCTGGGACGCTCCCCCCGGGCCCGACGAAAGCTTTCTGGTCAGCTCGCAGGAAGTGCGCACGCGGCTGATGGAGGACAACCGGGTCCCGGCCGGCAACTCCACCGTGCTGGCCGACAAGGCCGTCCTCGACGAGGCCGGCGGGTTCGACGCCGCCCTGGCCACCTGCGACGACTGGGACCTGTGGTTGCGCATCGCCGCCCTGTCCCCCCTGGCCTACATAGACGCCCCGCTGGCCGCCTACCGCATATGGGACGGCCAGTCCTCGGCCAACGAGCGCGCCTTCATGCGCGACGCGGCCACCGTCAGGGCGCGCAACTTCGCCGGCGCCGGCCCCGTGCCCCGCCAATTTTTCGCCCGCTGGGAACGAGAAGCGGCCCGCCGCCACGTCGCCGCCCGACGCCGCTTACCGGCCGCCCGCAGTTACGTCCGCGCCGCCTGGGTGGGCTCCGCCCCCGGCCAGTTGGCCTACGCCGCCGCCGCCGTGGCCGTGCCCGGGGTGGCCGAACGCCGGCTGCGCCGCCTCGAGGCGGCCGAGCGCCTGCCCCGGGGTTGGGAGACCGAGGCCGACCCCTGGTTGGCCCCCTACCGCTCCCCGCCCAACGTGGAGGCCTGAGCAGGGCCCCCGGGAGCGACGGGACCGGGCGCAATTGGTCTTCAGGTGCCTACCAGTAGGACAAACCCAGCTCCGTCGTGGAGCTGGTATTCAATAGTCGCCGGGCTTGTTACGAAGCCTTCGCCCGGTACTCCGTCAGGGCTTCGGGAGGTATGTGCGCGATCCCGTCCACCATTACGTAACGGATCTTGCGCTCGTAGACGAGGCGGAGGAGCTCTTTGGTCGGGATGCCCAGCTCGCGTGCCGCCTGCGGTGCCCGCAGAAGGGTACTGTCAGCCATCGCTACCTCCATTGGTACCGAGCTCTAGCTTACCGTGGAGGCGGCGGACCTCGACCTCGACCTGGGAAAGCTCTGCGAGGTGGTCGGTGGACCGAAGGGCCTCAGCGGCCTCCTCCAAGGCTGCCAGCAGCTCGAGCGCCTCCTCGAGCGTGTACATCACCCGAGCCGGAGGCTCCTGGTCACTTGGGAACGTCATCAGGTGGTCCCTTTGTCGCGCCGCGGCTGTCCAGAACGTTCACCACCGTCGCCGCTGGCGGGCCCAGTTCGAGCCGGGGAGCCGTGATCGTTTGTCTGGGCTCGTCCGATAAACCCACTCTAAAGCGGAGGGGGGACGGCTCAGGCGGCTCGGTTCAGGCCGAGCGCCGCTCCCCTGCCTTTTCGTCGGCGGCGGCCCTTAACAACTCGGTCACCTGGCGCCCGTTGACTTTCTCGTCGAACAGTTCGCACGCCCGCCGCCGCCCGGCGGCGCCCATTTCCCGCCGTAGCCCAGGCTGAGCGGCCAGGCCCGTCAACGCTTCGCCCAGGGCGGCCACGTCCCCCCGTGGCACCAAGATCCCGGTGGTCCCGTCGACGACGAGCTCGGGCACGGCCCCGACCCGGGTGCTCAGCACGGGCAGGCCGGCGGCCATGGCCTCGAGGACGGCGAAGGGCATGGCATCGCCCTCGGTGGGCAGGACGAACACGTCGGCGGCGGCGAGCAGGGCCCGTAACCGGGGGTCGCCCTGGTCGAGGTCACGATGGACGCGCACCCGTTCCTCGCCGGCCACCTCCGATTTGGTCACGATGTCGCATTCCCAATCGACCTCCAGCCCCTTCAGCGCCGCCAGCAGGTCCGGCCCCCCCTTGCGCTCGAAAATGCCGCCCACGAACAGCACCCGCAACGGGCCGCCGCCGTCGCGCCGCCCGGGTGCCCAGGCCTCGACGTCCACGCCCGGGCGGACCGTACGGGCCCGGCCCGGGGCCACGCCGTAGTCGTCCACCAGCGAGCGGGCGCACCAGTCGTTCCAGGGCATCACGTAAGTAGCCCGGCGCAAGGCCGAACTTACCAGGCGGCGCTTCAGCTCCTCGACTTGGGGGTGGCCCTTTTGGTGCCAGGGCCAGGCCTCGTCGATGTTCTTCGGGGTGGCGTCGGCCGAGATCACCGTCGGGACCCGGCGCATGACCCCGGCCAGGAACATGGACACCGTCTGGGTGTGCAGGAAAAGCACGTCGAAACGCCCGGCCCGGCCCACCAGGCGCCGGGCGCTGGCGCTGGCCGCCAGCGAGTAGTTGCGGGAGAAGGGGAACATGGTCGCCGGCCACAGCTTGGTCGTCGGCCCGATGAGCATCCACTCCGCCTGCACCGAGGGGTCGTCCTCGACCACCCGCTGGAGCATTTTGGCGAAGGTGACGTGGCCGATGGAGTACTCCATGACAAAGCCGACCCGGTAGACCTTGCCCGGGGGCCCGGCGCTCACCTGGGGCTCTGGGTGGCCCCGGCCCGCCCGTCCGGCGCCTCAGGCACCGGCCGCTCAAGCACCGGCCGCTCAGGCATCGAGAGCCTGGTCGATGTCCTCGATTATGTCGTCGATGTGCTCGAGGCCGACCGATAACCTGATCATTTCCGGCGGTATATCGGCCTTTTCCAGCGCCGCCCGGTCCAATTGGCGGTGGGTGGTGGACGCCGGGTGGGCCACCAGGGACTTGGAATCGCCCATGTTCACCAGCCGTTTCAACAACTTCACGCTGTTGAAGAAATGGATAGCGGCGTCATAACCGCCGCTCGGCCCGAAGGTCAGTATGGACGGGAAGCGGTCCCCCAGGTACTTGCGGGCCAGCAGATGGTAACGGTCGTCCTCAAAACCGAGGTAGCGCACCCAGGACACCCGGGGGTGCGACGAGAGGTGCTCGGCCACCAGGCGGGCGTTGTGCTGCTGGCGCTCGAGGCGCACGGACAGGCTCTCCAGCCCCTGCAACAACAAAAAGGCGTTCATGGGGGCCAGGGCGGCGCCCTCGTTGCGCAGGCAGACGGTGCGGGCGCGTACGGCATAGGGCCGTTCGGGGAAGTCCCGGGCGTAGACCACGCCGTGGAAGGCGGCCTCGGGCCGGCTGAACATGGGGAACTTTTGCGGGTGCTCGGCCCAGGGGAACCGGCCGCCGTCTATGACGATGCCCCCGAGGGTGGTGCCGTGCCCGCCCACGAACTTGGTCAGCGAGTGGATGACGATGTCGGCCCCGTGGAGGAAGGGCTTGAGGCACATGGGCGTGGCTACGGTGTTGTCGACGATCAACGGCACCCCGTGGCGGTGGGCGGCGTCAGCCACCGCCTCGATGTCGACCACGTTACCGGCCGGGTTGCCGATGCTCTCGCAGAACACGGCCTTGGTCTGGTCGTCGATCAGGGCCTCGATGGCTTCGGCGCTGTCGTCGGCGGAAAAGCGCGCCTCCACCCCTTCGCCGGGCAGGACGGCGGCGAAATAGGTAAAAGTGGCGCCGTAAAGCTGGGGCGTGGTCACGATATTGGACCCCACCTCGGTGAGGTTGCGCACCGAAAGGCGCGTGGCCGCCTGCCCCGAGCTCAAAGCCACCGCCCCCGCCCCCTGTTCGAGGCTGGTCAGGCGCTGCTCGAGCACGTCGACGGTGGGGTTGTTGATGCGGTTGTAGTGGAAGCCGGGCACCTCCAGGTCGAAGACGGCTCCGGCATGGGCGGCGTCTATGAAATCGTGCGCCACCGTTTGGTAAATGGGGACCGCGACCGCCCTGGTGCTGTCGGCGGTATAGCCGCCGTGGACGGCAATGGTCTCGTCACGCACCACTATCAATGTAGAGGCGCTGGTCGGACCTCTGGCGGACCGAGGCCAGCCAGTTGCCGATCAACGCCCCCGACGCTGCGTCCCAACGGGCGGTGACGTGCCGAGCGGCGAAGTCAAAGGGGAAGTCCTGCATCAGCTCGGGGTCGCGGCCCTTGAGCGACAGCTTCATCTCGAACTCGGTCAGCATTTCCACGCCTTCGGGGTCCAGCAGGTCGTTGGGGACCCGGGGGTAGGACCCCTGGACCCCGCTCAAGTAGCGGCGGACGTCGCGGCGGTACTCCCGCAGCAACGTGTACGGGCCGTACTCCGGGTGGCCCTGGAGCAGCACGAGCTGGCAGCGGCCCCGCTCGCCCACGGCCACGGTCCAACCTCCGTCGCGCGACTCGGCCAGCACCTGGTAACCATTTTCCAACAGGTCGGCGGCGGGGACGTGGTTGAAACGGGAATGGGGCCAAGCCGTCTCGCCCACCCCGGCCATGAGCGGGTGGCTATGGTCGACGAACTGCTCGAAGACGCCGCTGGCTTTGTCCAGGAGCATCCGCCGGGGTACCCGGTGGAAGGCCCACATGGCGGCGTGGGCGCTCAGGCAGGACACCAGGGCACTGGGGACGGCCTCGGTCAGCCAGCGCAGCAGCTCTTCCATAGCCGGCCAGAAGAGCTCCTCGGTCAGTTCGGGCTGCTTGGGCTCGGCGCCCGTGACTATGACGGCGTCCGGGGCGTTGGCATAGAGGTCCTCGATGGGTTTGTAGCCGGCCGAGATGAGGGCTTGGACGCCCGGGCTGCGCACGATGCCGGGGAGCGTGAAGCGCTCGAAGGAGATGTCCTGGCCTCCCGAGGCCGCTCCCAGGAGCCCTTCGAACTGGCGTTCAGTCTCCTCAAAGGCGCCGTCGGGCATGCTGTTGACAAAGGCCAGGCGCAAGGGGCGCCGGGGACCAGAGGGGTGCGCCCGGCGCCCGGCGTCGGCGCCGGCCGGCACCGAGACGGCACTGGCCCGGTCGCTGTCTATGTCGCCGTCGAGGGCGATGGGGCTGGTCAGCTCGATGACCCGGCCCCGCCCGAGCACCTGGTGGGCGCAGAACTCGGCGTCGATGAACGCCCGCACCCGGCTCTTGGGCGACGGTATGTAGAGGGTGAAGTAACGCACGCCCTCGCTCAGCACGCCGAAGACCCAGAGGTGCTCGCCCGGCCGGCCCGTCACGTCCAGGGGGTGGAAGTCCTCGGTGAGGTCGATGCTGCCCACGGGGGTGCCGTCGAAGTCGAGCGGCCGCGCCCGGCCCCTTCTCACCAGGCTGGTGAACAGGGGGTTGGTCGACCGGGAGATGGAAGGCTGGTCCATGTGGGCCCGGATGAGCCGGTCGACCTCGAGCTCGAAGGGCTGGTCGAGACGGGTGGAGCGGACCTCGATGCGCCCACCCTCGCCGGGCTGGAGCTCGGGGGAGGGGCCGAAGGGCAAGCTCAGGACCCCCGCCTGCATGAGGGCCAGCAGCTGCTGGGAACGAAAGGCGGGCGGCCCGGCCACCAGGCGGGAGAGACGGCTGTGCATGTTGACCTGGAAGTCGACGTGCGAGGTCAGGTTGAGGCCCTTGAACTCGACGGCCAGGCGCAGGGTGTCGCGCAGCGCCCGCAGGGTCTCCAGGGCCGCCTTCAACGGGCTCGTGCCCCCGCTCACCATGGCTTCGGCCAGGTCGGTCTCCAGGGCGGCACGGACCTTGGCCTGGTAAGCCCGGGCACTGGCGTAGTGGGCGTCCTTGCCGGCGAACAGATGAGCCTCGGCGCTGAACTCGCCGTACTTGCCGGCCAACATGCCCTTGGCGTCGGCGAAGGTGCCCGACGCCCACGCTTCGACCAGCAGCTCGCGTGTGCTGCGGGCCTCGTCCGGCCCCTCGTCCCGGCGGGCGGCGGTCACGTAGTAGCACAGCTCCATTTCGGCGAACACCAGGGGGAGCAGCTCGTGGCGGGCGTCAATGTAGCGCTTGGTGCCGTCCTCGTGGCGCTTGAGGGCGGCCACGGCCTCGGTGGTGCAGATGCCCGGCTCGTAGTCGCCCACCGGGTCGGCGATGGCGAACGACTTGGCGCAGTAGGGCAGGCCGCTGCGGGAGAAGAGGTAGATGGAGGGCTCCCGGCCGCTGGGGTGGTAGACGAGCCGGCCGCCCTCCCCGTCGGTGTAATGGCCGCCGAGGCCGATGGTGAGGGCGGTGATCACGTCCAGGGCCACCAGGCCCATGCCCTCGATGGCGACCTTTTCGTGCGGGCCGGTGGCGCCCAGGTAGGGCTCTATGGGGTAGGGGCTGGTGGCCAGCGGGCCGGCGTTGCCCATGTTGCGCAGGTCCTGGACATGCCCGGTGGTCAGGATGACCTCGTCCACCACGATCTGGTCGCCATTTTGCAGGTACACCCGCTCGCGCCCGTCGGCGGTGGCTTCCACGTCGACGGCGGAGGTCTGGTGGCGGGTGATGGTGACGTTGGCCGGGGCCTCGGCGCACAGGGCCCGGTAAAACCACTGCAGGTACTGGCCCATCAGCCGCCGGGGCAGGAAGTCGTGCCGGCCCACGGGCGTGCCGACGGGCGAGACCCGGCACTCGACGCCCTGCCAGCGGTAGCCCCGCTCGGTCACCCACTCGTAAAACCCGCGTCCCCGCCGGACGTCGTCCAGGGCCTCGGGGAACGGGTACATCGAGTGCTGGCCGCAGGGGGTGTTGAGGACCAGGTAGTCGGGGTGGTCCAGGGAGTACATCCCCCCGCCGGGGCGACCGGGCTCGACGACATGGACCACGACTTCGCTCTCCGGCGCCCGCCGGGCGGCGTCTACGAACCGCTCCAGGACGCACAGGCCCCAGGGGCCCAAGCCGACGATGCTGATCTCCACCGTGCCCGCACCACCCATGCCCGCATCACCCATGGCCGCTCACCAAGTGGATTCTTAGCATCGCCACCGGGATAAGAAACCTCGGTTCGGTCCCTGAAGGAAAATTCTTTGCCTTTTCACACTTGGAGTGTTAGGCATAGCGCTGATCGTAGTAAGGGCCCTCGAATCAGGGCAAGTTGGCCCGGCTAAGGCCGGCCCCTCCCCACCGGGCGCCGGGACGACTTGGCCTGCTGGCATTATGTGGTCCTGACGACAAGAGCGTTGTGGTTCGGGCCGCCGGAGCGGCCGCTGTTCGGCCGGGCGTACGTGCCAGAAGGCGGGGCGGCCCATGGCGGGGTCGTGCTGTGCCCGCCCTTCGGCCTCGAGGCCCAAGGGGCCGGCGGGGCTTATCGCGCCCTGGGCCAGCGGCTCTCGGCCCAGGGCCTGGCCGTGCTCCACATCGACTACGACGGCACCGGCGATTCGGCCGGCGGGGCCGGCGACCCGGACCGGGGCCCGGCCTGGCGAGGGTCGGTGGGCGCCGCCGTCGACCTGCTGCGGGCCGGCGGGGCCGGGAAGGTCTTCGTGGTGGGCATGCGCCTGGGCGCCACCCTGGCCGCCGGGGCCTGCGCCGAGTGCGCCCCGGACGGGCTCGTGCTGTGGGACCCCTGCGACAGCGGCCGCAGCTACCTGCGCGAAGAGGCCCTGCTGAGATCGGTGTACCTCGGGGACCAGGGCCTCGATATCCCCCCCGAAGGGGCCGGCTCGGCCGCCGGTGGGGCCGAGGTCTTGGGCACGGGGTACGACGCGGCCCCGGTGCAGGCCCTGGGCCAATTGGCCCTCGAGGCCTGCCCGACGCCCCCCGCCCGCCACGTGCTGGCCCTGTTGCGCCCCGAGCGCCCGCCCAAGCGAGCGGTGCGGGAGTGGCTCTCCGCCGCCGGCGCCGAGGTGGCCGAGGCCGCCGGGCAGGAACAGGTCATCTCCGTGTGGCCGCTCAAGTCCGTGGTGCCTCACGCCACCCTCGACATCATCGCCTCGTGGTTGGCGGGCGTGGCCGGCGGCGAGACGTCGGAGGTGGTCCTGCCCGGGCCGGTGAGCGCGCTGGTCGGTGGCCCTGCCAACGCAGAGGTCGTCGAAGAGATCCGGTCCCTGGGGCCGGGCCGGCTTTTCGGGATCATGGCCCGTCCCCCCGTCCCCCGCGGCCGGGCCACGGTGGTCATGCTCAATTCCGGGCGCATCGACCACGTCGGCCCCGGCCGTCTTTGGGTCGACCTGGCCCGGTCGTGGGCGGCCGCCGGCCTGGAGGTCCTGCGGGCGGACCTGAGCGGGCTGGGCGACAGCCCGCCCCGGCCCGGGCGGCCGGCCGACGTCGTCTACGGTCCCGACGCTGGCGAGGACGTGGCCGACATCGCCCGCGCCGTTTCGCCCGAGGACCCCTCGGCGGTGGTGCTGATGGGCCTGTGCTCCGGCGCCTACCACTCGGTAGAAGCGGCCCTGGCCACCGGCGCCCGGGGCGTGGTCGCCATCAACCTGGTGCCGCCCAGCCCTCCCGGCGACCCGCCCACCCGCTCCCCTGAGGCGGCGCCCCAGGGCGGCCGCCACCGCCAGCGCCTGGGCCAAGCCCTGGCCGCCCTGCACCGGGCCGGGTCGCGCCTGCCCGGCCACCACTACCTGGGCGCCCTGGGGCGCCGGGCGGCCGACGTCAAGTGGTGGTGCGCTCATCGCCTGGGCCACGGCTACGTCCCCGCTTTCGCCCTCGCCCGCCTGGCCCGCAGGGGCGTGGACACGCTGGTCCTGTCGGGTAGCTATGAGGGCCGCCAGGTCCGCCAGGGGGAAGGCTGGCTGCTGTGGCGCCTCGGGAAGAGAGCCGGGTTCGACATGGTCGTGCTGCCCACCATCGACCACACCCTGTTCACCCAGGGAGCGCGCCGCCAGGCCCTGCCCCTGGTGAGCGAACGGGTGAAGGCCCAGTGCGCGGTGCGCGTCGTCGCCACCATCTCGGGGCCGTGGCCGGCCCCGGTGGAAAAAGTGCTCCCCCACGAGTGGGGCTACTGGGGCTTCCTGCGCCGGCTACTGCGGGCGGCCAAAGGGGCCGATGCCGTCATCCTGCGGGGCACGAGCGGGTTCACCTCCGGCTACGTCGAGGCGGTGGCGGCGTTGTTGATAAAGCTGCGCTGGCGCCACCCGCCTTTGGTGCTGGTGAGCGACGCCACCTGGGACGTCACCAGCCAGGCCCTGGAGGAGCGCCTGCCCGCCTTTGCCCGCCGGTTGCTGCCCCGGCTGGGCCGCTGGGGGGTGCGGGCCACCGACGGGGCCCACGTCGTCTACGGCGTGCTGTCCAGCGACGAAAAACGGGACTTCGAGCGGCGCTGGGGCGTCGACGGGAGCCGTGTGCGTTTCATCCCCTTTTATGCCACGTTGTGGCGCGACCTGGCCAGCACGGCCACCGATGAGGGCTACCTGTTCGCCGGCGGCATCAGCTACCGGGACTACGACCTGCTGGTCAAGGCGACCGAGGGCCTCGACATCCCCGTGCGGGTGGCGTCTTCATGGCGGCCGTCGCAGCCCCTGCCCGCCAACGTCACGGTAGCCTCGCTGCCCCAGGACGAGTACAACCGGGCCCTGCTGGGGGCCAGCCTGATGGTCGTCCCCCTGCGCCCGGCGGCCCGCAGCGCCGGCCAGGCCACCTACCTCAGCGCCATGCTGGCGGGCAAGCCGTTGATAGTGACCGACGCCCCCGGGGTGCGGGACTACGTGGTCCCCGGCGAGACGGCCCTGGTCGTCGAGCCCGACCCCGACGCCCTGCGGGCCGCCATCACCTGGGTGCGGGACCCGGCCAACCGGGCCGAAGTCCAG
Organism: Acidimicrobiales bacterium; assembly: GCA_052325485.1. Classification (GTDB taxonomy): domain Bacteria; phylum Actinomycetota; class Acidimicrobiia; order Acidimicrobiales; family Palsa-688; genus Fen-671. The sequence goes on from JBKQUU010000002.1 coordinate 14,334, forward strand.
CTCATGGTCAAGAGGGCACGCCAAACGGTCGAAGAGCACTACCTGGCCCGCCATTACTTCAGCCGGTTGTGGGAGACGGCCACCCAGGAGGCGGCCCAACGCTCCGAGGCCCAACGCGCCGAGGGCCAGCGCGCCGAGGGCCAGCGCGCCGAGGGCCGCCCCGGCGGCCCCCCGCCCGCCATCAGACAGGTCATCAGGCGGATATAGAGTGCCCTGGCCCACCATGTCCGCACCACCGCCGGCGTCCACCACGGACGCCACCGACCTGCTGGGCCTGGTGCTGCGCCACGCCGCCCACCGGCCGGCCAGCCTGGCCCTGCGGGACGACGAGGGTTCGTTCACCTACCAGCAGCTGGCCGAGCACGTGGCCCGGTCCGCTTCGGGGCTCAGCGCCCTGGGCGTCGACGCCGGCGACCGGGTCGCCCTCTTCTTGCCCAACTCGGCCGAGTTCGTGGTACTGGCCCTGGCCTGCCTGTGGCTGGGGGCGGCGTGGGTGCCGCTGCAGCCCAACAGCCCGCCCCTTCGCGTCGCCGCCGTGATCGAGGACTGCGGCCCCGCCCTGGTGGTGGCCCGGGAGGAACTGGGCCTGGCCTTGCGGGGCCTCGGCCGGCGCCGCGCCACGCCCGGCGAGGTGGCCGCCGCCGCCTCCGCCCCCGCCGCCCGCGCCCAGGACACCGAGCGCGATGCCTACTTGATCTACACCTCGGGCACCACCGGCCTGCCCAAGGGCGTGCGCGCCTCGCAGCGGGCGGTGTGCTGGGAAACGTGCCGGACGGCGGAGACGCTCGGCCTGGACGAGACGGCGCGCGGGCTGGCCGTGTCGGCGTTCAATTTCGACGGGTCCTACGGCCTCGTCTTCCCGGTCCTGGTGGCCGGGGGCTCATTGATCGTCCCCCGCCGCGAAGACATCTTGTTCCCCCGGCGCTTTTACCAGTACGTGGTCGACGAAGCCATCACCTTCACCAGTTTTTCGCCCAGCTATTTGCGCCTGGTCCTACGCGCCCGCCAATCCGTGCGCCTGGCCGGCTGCCAGCTCCGGGTCCTGCTGCTGGGAGGCGAGGAATGCATCGCCGCCGACGTGGCCAAGCTGTGGTCCGTCCTGCCCGAAGTGCGCGTGTTCAACCGCTACGGCCCCACCGAGACGACCATCGCCGTGACCACCTACCCGGTCACCCCCGAGGACGTGGCCGCCGGCCGGGTACCCATCGGGGCCCCCCACCCCGGGACCGAGTTCTTCCTGGTGGGCGAAGACGGCCGGCTCGTCGAAGACGACGACGTGCCCGGCGAGCTCTTCGTCGGCGGTGAGCAATTGATGCAGGGCTACTGGGGCGACGACGAGCTGTCCCGAAAAGTCCTGCGCGACGACGTCGTCCCCGGCCTCACGCTGTACAAGACGGGCGACCTCGTCTACCGGGACGCCGCCGGCCGCTACCTTTACGTGGGCCGCCTGGACGACGTCGTCAAACGCCACGGCGTGCGCATATCCCTGGCCGAGGTGGCCCGGGCGTTCTGGGACGTGCCCGGGGTCACCGCCGTTTCCTGCGCCCTGGTCGACATCTCCGGCGCCCCCGGCATTGCCGCCTTCGTGGAGGCGCCGCCTGAGACCTCCGTGGCCGACCTGTTCGTCACCGCCGAGGCCCGCCTGCCGGCGGCCATGTTGCCCGACGAGATCTACATCGTCGCCACCGTGCCCATGACCCCCCAGGGCAAGGTCGACCGTAACCAGCTCCTGGCGGCCAGCGGCCGCCGGGCGTGGGAGGGCCGGGCAATCTAGCGCCAGCGAGCACCGGGCCCGCAGGCGGTCAAATCCGAGAGCGGCCGAGGCCCCGACTAACCCGGGTTGGACACGGGGCTGAGCAATTGGCCGTTGGCCCCGTAATACCCGCCCCCGTCGGCGCCGGCGGGGTCGTAGGAGGAGTAGGGGGCCTCGTACAGCTGGCCGGTGGAGGGGTCCTCGACCAGTTGCTGACCGTTGATGATGTCGTCGAAGTTGGCCTCCTGGGCGCTTTCGGCCTGCCACTGCTGGTTCAGCCTCTGGATGTCCTGGAGGTCCTGGACGAAGCTGTGCTGGACCGCTCCCATCATCTCGATGAGGCCGCCATTGACCGAGTTCCACAGGTTGGTGGTGGAGAACCCAGACCGCATCACACCAAAAGTGCCCACCGGGCCGGTGTCTGTGAGTATGTAGACCAGCCCGTGGACCGCCCGGCCCTGGTAACGGCCCAGGAGCTCCTCGTACTGCTGGCCCTGCACGGCGCCCCCCGCAACCTGCTGGTCCGCCAACCGGGTAACGGAAAGCACGCGGGTGACAGTCACCCCGTCCACCTGGAGTATGTGGGCCAGCGCCAGCGCCGGGGTGTCGTACTGAGGGGGTATCCCGAAGAAAAGGTAGCTGACGTCGGCGTTGTCGCCGGCGCCGCGGAGGTCGATGTTGTCCTGCCCCTCGTCCAGCACCGCCCAGCCCGTGGGCATGATGTAGGTGAAGTTCTGGTCCCGGAAGACCTGGAACAGATCTGCGGGGGCGGCGCTGAAGCAGGACCTTACGGCGATCAGCTTGGCGGAGTCTGACGCCCACCGGCTGGGCGGCGCCCACCACGCGGAGAACACCACCTCCTGAGCGCCGAACTGGGTGCGGACGGGCAGCACGACCACCCGCGCCTCGCCCGCCAGGAGCGCCCGGGAGCTGCGCAGGTCGATCGAAGCCTGGGCCAGGCCGGTGGTGCTCGGCTGCATTTTGAAGCTGAGGGTGACTCCCTCCTTCGCCAGCACCTGTTGGTCGTACCGCAGATAGGAGGAAAAGAAGCTGGCCGGGCTGAGCCCAGTGGTGAGAGCGGCCGGGTAGAGCAGCGCCGCTTCTGTGCCGGTTGCGTCCTTCGACACCACGATCGTGCCGCCCATGGTCGACAGCTCCCACCCCGCCGGGACGCCGGCCCGGAAGCCCTGGTACGGGTCGTATGTCAGCGGCAGTGAACAGGCGGGCGCGGCAAGAGCCGGGGACGCCGTTGTCACCGCGGCGCTGCTCCCCCCGCCCGGGGGCAGGGCGGCGCGGGCGGCGGGCACCAAAGCGGTCCCCACCAGGCACCAAGCCGCCCCCGCGACGAACAAGAGCCTTCCTCCCCGCCGGCGCACAGTGCTCATCAGCCAGACCGATGAAGCCCGAGTGGTCATTCGTCCGAAACAATAACCCACCTAACAGGGTGTGTCCCTATTCCTAGGCGGCACACCGGCTCCCCTTGACCGCCGGCTTGGCTGGCCTACGGTGCTTGTTCGCCGTCCGGGTCACCCCGGTTCCGGTCCAAGGCCCTGCCCCAGCGAACTGGGATTGCACGGGTGACGACCGGCTCTTCCCGCCTCCTTGGCGGTGCAGACCTGACTGATATGCCGCCGGTCAGGCGGCTGTTGCTAAGGCCTGCTCCGCCTCCTGAGCTGTTTGTAGAGCAGGCCAGCGGGCCAGGTTTATAGCCGCGTTCAGGTCCCGGTCGATCGTCAGGCCACAGTGCTCACAGCGGTAGGTGCGCTCGGACAGGTCGAGGCGTTCCTTCTTGTGCCCACAACCCGAGCAGGTCTTGGACGACGGGTACCAGCGCTCGGCCAGGTGCAGTTCGGCCCCGTACCAGCGGCACTTATAGGCTAAACGCCGGCCGGCTTCGCCCATGGCGGCGTCGGCTACAGCCTTGGCCAGGTGACGGTTGGCCATCATGCCTCTTGTGTACAGGTCCTCTATGCACAGCGCGGCCACCCCGGTGGCCAGGTCGTAGCTGGCCTGGTGGGCGACGTGGCTGCGCTGGAGGGCGATGTGGCGGTGGAGCTTGGCCAGGCGAGCTTTTGCTTTGGCGCGACCAGCTGAGCTTTCCTTGGTCCTCGAAAAACCCTGGCCGGCCCTCCGTAGCTTGTCCTGGCTGTGGCGGAGGGGTTTCACCCCCTCCCAGGTCTTGTAAGCATCGCTGGCAGAATCGGCGGCGACGATGAGGGACCTGAGGCCCCGGTCGGCCCCGACAGGGAGCTGGTGGCGGCCGATGGCGGAACGGCGCTGGTGGTGGAACGGCGCCGCAACGCCGGCCAGAGAGACGTACCAACACCCAGCCTTGAACGAGAAGCTGGCCGAGTAGATATGAAAGCGGCCTTTTGCCATCATCTTGGCCAGCGCCCGGCCACAGCCGTGGATCCGCATGTCCCCGAGGACTGGGAAGTGGAGAGCCTTGGTGCCGACGAAGCGCACCGGAGGCTTCTCGTCCGCGGCGTACTTGGCCCGGAGGCGGAAGCGTGGCATCTCTTTGTGCTTGGCGGCAAAGCGCGGGAAGCCGACCTTCGCCCCGGTAACCGATCCTCGGTAGTTCTTCAAGGCGGTGGCAGCATCGACCGAGGCGCACTCGAACACGTCGGCTGGGACCTCGTGGCGCCAAGCCAAGCCCCGGGTGCCGTCCTCGGCCACCGGGGAATACTCGAGCCTGCCGGTCTTCCAGGCATTGAACTCGTTGATAAAGCTCACCGCCGCCCACGACAGCGACGGCGTCATCTGGTCCTTTTCAGCTCCGGCCTCCTTCTCGGCACTTCTCGCCGAGAGGTTGTCCTTTACCCGCCCGATGTGGTGGTTGTAGGCAAAGCGCCGTGCCCCCGCGCACATGAACAGCTGCCGGGACTGCTCGCCACTCGGGTCGAGGGCGAACTTGAACGCCACCGGCCGGGTGAGCTCCACGCCCGTCTCGGTTGCCAGCCCATCACATTTGTTCTTCTTGGCCCAAGGCACCCCTCGATGGTGCCACGGGGGTGTGACGAGGCCACACACCGAGACCTCCGAGCGGCCCGGTTTGAACACACAGGGGCGATTTAGCTGGCCCGAACGGTCCGGGTCACGCGGGTGCCCCTATGCTGCGGTTGCCTGGACCGCTCGCCTGCGGCCCACCACCCACGGGGCCGTGGGCTCGGCTACCCGGCAAGGGTGGCTGGGGGCGAGCGCGTCGAGCACAGCCACCACGCAGGCGACCTGGAGCCAACCACTGGCCGGCTCGGGCGTGCACTCGAAGGAGCGGGCCAACCGCCGGCTGCGCAGCAGGTGCCCGTGAGCGACTTCGACACGCCAGGCGTAGGCCAGGGGCACGAACTTGTGGACCCCGCTCATGGCCGACCCTGCGTACATCCAAAGCGGCCCGCTTGCTCAAAGACTGGGCCGCCGGTGCGCTCACGCCCCGGTCCACCAGGACAAGCTGTAACCACTCGGCCTGGCCCTGGCGATGCAGCAGGTCGAGCAGCATCTCGGTGGTGACGTTCTCATGGGTCGAGGCTGGTACCACGGCGGCGGCCAGCGGTAGTCCGGTTACATCCACGGCAACCGCCCGCTTGGCGCCCTTTGTGGCCCCGTACGGCCCTCCCCGGTCATGGGAGGTGGCACCGCCGTTGGGGGCGCCCCGGGCCAGGTTGGTGCCGATGACGACCATCGACGGATCGGCATCGGCCCAGCCGAGCTTGGTCCTGGCTTTGCCGTGCAACTCGGCTAAGAGCGTGACCATACCCCGTTGCGGGACCAGCGCCGGAACTGGGACCACACCATTGTCCAGGGCCCGAACTGCGGTGGTAGGCAGCGCCACTGGCAGCCGGTACGGGCGATGTAGAGCACACCGTCGACCACTGCCCGGATGTCGTTGCCGAACTTCCTCCCCCGTTTCTTTCCCGGAGACGTTCAACAGTGGTTTCACCAAAGCCCACTGCTGATCAGTCAGGTCGGTGGGGAACCCGACGTGGCCAGTTTCACCGGTCTGGGAACTCACGCAAGGACTGTCGGCCTTACCAGGTAATGCCTTGAGAAGAAAGGGACACACCCAGTTAGCGCGTGCCTACGGTCCTGAAGGGTGCACTTCTTCCCCGCACGTAAGCGGGGAGCACGGGGCCACCTGCAGGCCAGGACCTGATGTGCCGCCCAAGCCGTGCCCCAGGCGCGGAACTCGTCGGTCGCACCCCGGGCCCGACAAGGACGTCGCTGCCACCGTCGCCAGACCGTCACAACCGCCGCCTAACGGGCCCGTCCCGACTAGTCTCTCGACGAACCGACGTGGTTGGCTGAAGGCTTCAGACCCCGTCGTAAGCGGCATGAGCCCCAACGAGTGGAGGTGCCAGTGGCCGGACCCGCCCAGCCCGCAGAGCGAATGATAGTGGGCCATTTCATCGTCTCCGATGACGTCGAGCGCTCCCGGCGCTTCTATACCGAGGTGCTCGGCGGCACCGTAGTCTTCGGCCCCGTGCCGACCAACGTCGCGCTCGCCAACACCTTCATCATCATCAACGGCGGCGGAGGCCCCACCGACGACAAGCCCAGCGTCACCCTTGAGACGCCACGCGACCTCGACCGGGTCAGCAGCTTCCTCAATATCCGGGTCGAAGACATCCACGCCGTGTACGCCGAATGGAAAGCCCTGGGCGCGCAGTTCCTGACTCCGCCGAAGCAGCACCAGTACGAGATCCGTTGCTACATCCGAGATCCCGACGGTTACATCATCGAGGTCGGGCAGACCACGGACCCACAGGGAGACTGGTGGCCCGCCGGCTGGCCAGACATCGACCCCAGCGGGCAACCCGACTGAACCCCGTCTCCTCCGCCCCCCTGGTAACAGAGCAGCGACAGGCGGTCTTTGTTAAATCGGCGACAACGCCCCCCTCGGGGGGCGGCGTCAGCGGGGGGGTGCCAGCAAGCCGCTGACTGACGAACCCGTCCGGCTTGGGCACCATGGGCCCTACGGTGCTCCGGTGCCTGGCCGTACATCAGGCGTTCACCTCAAATGCTTCGGCGACGGTCCCTCGCTGCCGGGCGTGTGCCTCGGTGCCGTCCAGGCCGATCGGTTGTGCGGGAGTCGATGACGACGGGTGTGCAGGCAGGGACCGGAGCGGGAGGACGGCCCCGGCCAGCGCCACGCAGCCTGAGACAAGGCAGCCGATGCTGATGCCGTGGACGAAGGCGTTCCCGGCGGCGTTGTGGACGAGTTGGGCGAGCGCATGCTGCCCGGAGCTGGCGAGGTGCGCCGCCACCCCGTACGCGCCGCCGACGGACTGATGAGCGACCACTTTGGCCGTTGCTGAGAGCTGGCCGGGGAGCGTCTTGTCGAGCCGGCTGCCGTAAAGAGAGGCATAAACGCTACCGATCACGGCGACACCGAGCGTCCCGCCGAGGAGCCGAGTGGAGTCGTTGACCGCCGAGCCGACCCCCGCCTGGGCGGCGGAGACAGCGCCCATGATGGACTCGGTGGCGGGTGCGGAGGTCAGGCCCATGCCCAGGCCGTAGAGGACCATCTGCAGGGCGATGATGTCGTAGCTGGTGGTCGTGGAGATGACCTTTGCCACCCACAAGTAGAAGATGCCCTGGGCGACCAGGCCGACGGTGACGATGGCTTTCGTCCCCAGACGGACGGCGAGGCGAGTGCCCACGACCGAGCCCACGGCGACCGAGACCGCCACCGGGAGAAGGTGCACCCCGGCCGAAAGGGCACTGTAATTGTGGATGAACTGGAAGTACTGCGTAATTAAGAAGATGAACCCGAACAGGGTGAAAAAGGCGATCGTCACCGAGCCGCTGGCCGCGGTGAAGCGCATGTCCTTGAACAGCCGGACATCTAGCATCGGGTGGCCGGTGCGGCGCTCCTGGGCGACGAACAGGCCGAGGAGCACCACACTGCCAACGAAGCCGGCAATGGAGGCCGGCGAGGTCCAACCACGGTCGGGCGCTTCGATGACCGTGTAGACGACCAGGCTCATGAAAGCGGCGGACAGCACGAAGCCGGCGCCGTCGAGGGGCTGCGGCCTCGGGCCCTTTGACGACGGGGCCCAGGTGCCCACCAAGGCGACCGACACTGCGGCTACGGGGCCGAGCGTGAAGAACACGCTGGACCAGCTGAAGTGGGCCAGCAGGGCCCCGCCGACGATCGGGCCGAGGGCGATGGCGGCGCCGCCAGTTGCCCCCCACAAACCAATGGAGAGGGCTCTCTCCTTGCGCTCGGTGAACACGTTCGTGAGCAGGGAGAGGGTGGCCGGGAAGGTCATGGCGGCCCCGAGGCCCATGACGGCCCGGGCGGCGATGAGCTCGCCAGGGTTGGTCCCGAACCCGCCGACGAAGCTGGCGACGCCGAACACGGCCAGGCCCGCCATCAGCATGCCCTTGCGGCCGAAGCGGTCCGAGACGCTGCCCGAAGTGAGGAGCAACGCCGCGAAGACCAGGTTGTAAGCGTCGACCACCCATTGCAGCTGGGTGTTCGTAGCGCCGAGCTCGCGGGTCAGGGTCGGCAGCACGTTGTTGACGAGGGTCGTGTCCAGGTTGATGACGAACGCCGCCACCAGCAGGGAGATGAGGACAAGCGCTTTGGGGTGTTCTCGGTTCATAGTAGAAGAGTAATACCGACTAGTAGAGATTGTCAACCAACTAGTTTTGATTATGAACCACACCCGGGCTATACTGTCCCTGTGCGAAGCTACGCCCAGTACTGCTCCTTGGCCCGTGCCCTCGATGTCGTGGGGGAGCGCTGGACGTTGCTCATCGTCCGGGAGCTGCTGCTGCAGGGCCCGTGCCGCTTCACCGACGTGAAGAACGGTCTGCCGGGCATCGCTCCCAACCTGCTCTCAAGCCGGCTGAAGGAGCTTGAAGAGGACGGGCTGGTCACCCGGGAAGACGCACCACCGCCGGTAGCAACCTCGCTTTATGCCCTCACGGCGGAAGGACGGTCGCTGGCGCCGGTGCTCAACGCACTTGGGGAATGGGGCCGCCATCTCATGCTGGCCGAGCATGAGGGCGACGCCTTTCGCGCCCACTGGCTGGCCTACGCCGCGGCGGCGTTCACCGCAGACGCCGCCCCTGAGGCCGCCCCTCTTGTCGTCCAGCTGGTCTCGGGGGACGAGTCGGCCGTGATCGAGGTCGGCGGCGGGGAGGTCCGCTCGAAGGTCGGGCGGGCCCCCGCCCCTGCGCTCACGCTCGACGGCCCCCCGCGCCTGATCCTCGGGTTGCTCGCGGGCATGATCGACCGGCGACAAGCCATCGACGCCGGCCTGCGGGTCACGGGCAACCTGGACGTCCTGGCCCGCCTCCGTCCGGCCGGACCTGCCCTGTCGTAACTATCAGGTGGCCCGTCCCAAGCGACGCGGCCCGGTCGGGGAACTCACGCCACGACTATCGGGCTGACCAGGCACCTTGAAGGAAAAAGGGGCATACCCAGTAAGGGTCAGGGCGAACAACCGGAAGCAGGCGGCCCTTTACGGGCCCGGCCGGTCAGCCGGCTAAAGCCGGCGCCTACGCCGTCCGACGCCTGGCAGTACAGCCCGGACGGCGCTGGCGAAGGAGGCCGATGGATGGGCCAGACGATGACAACCGGCGTCGGGGTCGGCGTGGGCTACCACGAATGACGACGACGCAGGTAGGCGCCGACGAACCGGTCCTGGCCGAGCTGTTCGCCCGGTCCGAGCGCACCCTGGTCCTAACCGGCGCGGGAGTATCGGTCGCCTCGGGGCTGCCCACCTACCGCGGCGCGGGTGGCCTGTACACCGATAGCGACATCGAGGCCCTGCACCACGTCGACGCCCTGCCCGGTTCCCTGGCTGCCCTCTGGGCCTTCTACGGCCCGCTCCGGGAACTGCTGACGACCGTGCAGCCGAACGCCGCCCACCGGGCCATCGCCGCCTGGCAGGCGGCCACCCTCCGGCAGGGCCGTGGTTTCACCCTGGTGACCCAGAACGTCGACGACCTCCACGAACGCGGCGGCAGTGACCAGGTGGCCCACCTCCACGGCAGCCTGTTCACGGCCTGCTGCATGGGCCCAAAGTGCACCTACGGGGTGCGCCCGGACCGGGCCAAGCACCCGGCCCCACCCCCGTGCCCGGTGTGCGGTGGCCTGTTGCGCCCGGCCATGGTGCTGTTCGGCGAAAGGCTCCTGGCCGGCGCCGAGCTGGTGGCCCGCCGGGCCGTACGTGACTGCGACCTGTTCGTGGCCGTGGGGACTTCCACGGCGGTGTCGACAGCCCGGTTCTTCCTCGACTACGCCGCCGAGGCGGGAGCGGTGACGGTGTGCGTGGACCCTGCTCCCGAAGTCCACGACCACTTCACCCTGCATGTCCCCGAGCCCGCCGAGGTCGCCCTCGACAAGCTCGTCGGCCACCGCGTCTCTTGACCATCAAATACCGTTATTCGGCCTTCGGGGCGGCCCAGTGTTCTCGTTAGCCGGTGGGTCATCACCATCCTTGTCAGATGAGCCCAGCGGGGTGGGGCCAGCTCCCGGCGCGAGCGCGCTGGCAACGGCTCCTGGCCTTGGCCGAGCGTAACGCTCTAGGGGATGGGCCAGCTGAGTAACGGCGCCAAAACGGCGACGAAGACGGCTGCTAACGCGCGTTAGGAGTAGCACAGATTGCGGTCCGTGTGGTCTGGGGGCACCCTTCTCAGTGGGAGCTTCCACCACCCAAACCAGTCGCCAGAGCCACGAGGGTCGCCGGTCCATCACCCTGGTGGGGACCCTTACGTCACACTGCGGCGGCAGCGCCGAGGCGGCTTACTTGCCAGGTGCCCTTGTAGGCACCGTTGTCGTACTCGTACGTGCCGCTTATCCCTCCGAGGCTCGTACTTATCGTCCCGGTGTACTTGATCAGCCCGAACTGTGACCCTGTGTTCTGGGTGAGCCTAAGGGACGAGCCGCGTATAGCTCCGCTAAATGGGCCAACCCCACCCAGCCCGCAGCACCACGCCATCTGGCCCGTGAGGGTTCCAGTCGCGGTTTCCAGCACGCCAGAAAGCGTGACCTGCCCGCTCTCATTTGCCCGAATGTTGTGCCCCGTACCGTGCCAGGTCGAGCCAACCTGCCACAGGGATCCGCAACAGAAACCCGTAGAGCCCCCCCGACCACGGTTCAGGACGCCGCCCCCGACACCAGATGCTTGGCGTCCTCGTCCGGTCTTCCTCCCCGCAATGCCCGAGGTCCTCATCCGTCAGCGTCAGCTACATCAAACACGTCAGTGAAAGCGCTCCGGAGAACTTGTCACCAACGAGGACCCAAAGCCTGGTCAGTTACGTCGGTGACAGGCTCCAAGGGGCTCCGGGTAATGGCACTTGTACATCACTGGCCCTGAGGCCCCTAAGCTCATTGGGCGAGCTGGTGCGCTCGTTGGTACGACACACCAAGGACCCGGCCTACGTCACGCAGAGGCACCCCGGCGCTGTGCAGCGTCCTAGCTGCAGCCCGTACCTCTGCCGCGGCGTCCGATTGCGCTGCGGTGGCCATAGCCCGCAGGCGTTCAGCGGACTCCAGGTGCCTGACGACATCCTCAGGGAGCTGGATGTCGTAGCGGATCTCCTCAGGGCGTGCCCCGGTCATAACTTCGATCAAGTCGGCAGTCATCGCCTCCAGCTCGCGCAAGTGCCGAGCTTGGGTGTACCGGTCGATCGCCGGCACGTAGATGACCCAGTAGCGCTCACCGCGGGTCACAGTCGCCTCGTAGGTCGTCATCAACGCCACCAACTTTCACCGAGCTCAGGTTCGCATTCCTTCCAGAGCTTTTCGACAAACCGGTCGTCGAGCTCCCCGTGGCGCGGCACCGGGACCATGGTCTGACCAAGCCGGTAGACCTCGTGGTTGGCGCCTTGGCGGTCCAGGTGCCACCTGACACCCTGGCGCTTGGCTTCCCGGCTGATCCGGCGGATCGCCTCTCCAACGCTTCACGAGTATAGTCTAGTGCGGTCTTGATAGGCAAGTCAAGGTCGCACTAGACGGATCGGGCGATGGAGTGCTTGGCCGGGGTGACCGTTGCGGCCTTGGCGTTGCTGGGCGCCTCGGCACCTACGGTCGCGACGACGCTACCGAAATCGGCGGTGCTCAATGGCGCCCACCACTTCAAGCGCGCGACAGCTTCCTCAGCGCTCGCCGCCTGCTCAAAAGCGGAAGCTCGCGCCCTCATCGACCAGCACAGCCTCAATGGTTTCCTCTTGCCGCCCGCTGAGGTGCTCTGCGGCCCCTTCACCGGCCCGGGGAGCGAAGCGACGGCGGTAGCGGTGGCCGCTGGTAACTGCTGGGGGGTGCAGGAATGGGCGGTCTTTAGCTTCATTGGCGGTACCTGGAAGCTCGCTTTGGAACAAGGGGGCTACATCGTCCTGCCCCTTGTCGCCGTAGGTGCTGACATCAAGGAAACGACGGCGGTGTTACGCGCGACTGACAGCAGGTGCGACCCCACGGGCGGGACAAGCGCAACGGCACCACCACCCTGTTCGCCTCCCTGGACGTGCTCACCGGCAAGGTGTTCGGCCAATACCTGCCCCAGCACACCAACAACGAGCTCTTGCACTTCTTGAAAAAGATCGACCGGGAAGTCCCCAAGGGCCTCGCCGTGCACGTCATAACCGACAACTACGGCACGCGCAGCCACGACAACGTCCAGGCTTGGCTGGCCAAGCACCCCCGGTTCCACTTCCATTTCACGCCCACATCGAGCTCGTGGCTCAACTTGGTGAAGCGGTGGTTCCGAGAGCTCACCCAAAAAGCCATACGCCGTAGCGTTTTCCGCTCGGTGCCCGAGCTCGTGGCTGCGACCCAGGCCTACCTCGAGGCCCACAACGCCGACCCGAAACCATTGGTTTGGACCGCCAGTGCGGAGGACATCCTGCGCAAGGTCAGCCGGGCCAGGGTAACGCTCCACCCAATCACCACCTAAAGCTGGAACGCTACACTAGCTGTGACCCCGCACGAAGTTGTCAGGGTGTATCGGTCACGAAGTTGTCAAGTAGGAGTTGACAACACCCGGCGCGAAAGGCCGTCCGGAGATCGCGGCCTTCTTGGGAGAAGCTGGGCACCTCGTGGAACAGGCCGGGCAGCGGGAGCCCGTCAGTACTTCTGGTCGGCGAAGCGAGGTGAGAACGGGCTCACAGGTGGCCGGCCCGCGGGCCGGGCGCCCGCTGACCTGCCCTATTGGGAGCAGACTGGAAAACGAGCCATCCCCTCGCCAACATCCGAGAGATCGATGAGTAATGGAGTTCGAGAGGAGCGCAGCTCCTCTCCCCGCCTTGACCGTGCCGTAGAGCTTCGTTGCTACATCGGCGGCTGGTCGCCGCCCTGGACGTCCTAGCCTGGACTGACCTGGGAGACGGGCCCGAAGCGTGACGCTGAGGTCCCCCCGGCCGGCACCAGGGTCCTAAAACTTTGACCTCATCTCCGAAGTCACCGGGCCAGCCCGCCAATGGGTGGTACCGGCCGGGACCATTGACCGACGCCAGGGCACCCGGTCCCGCTTCCTGCCCGTCCGTTGGCTAGCGGCGGACCAGAGTCTCGGCCCCGGAGATCGTCGCCCCGTTATTCATGGTCCTCGCCCGTCCTGGCCCGGATCGCCTTCTCGGCCAGGTCGAGGAGCTCACGCAAGTCTGCAGGGATCTTCCGCTTGCTGTCTAGCTCAGCGAAGCGGCGGAGGAACTCGATCCCGGCCGTGTGGCCCTGGTTGGCCTGGTCTCTCTGTTCGGGCTCATAAGGCACCAACCGCCGCTCCGAGCTCACGAACCAGCGGTAGACCATGGGCGCCTTCTGTGTGTTCGCGCCGTAGCGTTTGATGGCCTTGGGGCTGCGCGGGTCGGTGCCCTCGTCGGTCGTCACGACGAACGCGTTCTTGTCCGAGGGTGCGCGCAGCGAGTGCGCGATGTAGGCAAGCCAGGCCTCCTCTAGAAAGTCAGGGGGTGGTGACTCGTTCGCCCACAACGCCTCAAAGGCCTTCGCGGCGGCCGGTTCGAGCTTGGCGGCCATCTCTTGTTTATGGAAAATGACCGCGTCGGTATTGTCCCGCAGGCCCCGTCGGGTAAGTTCGGCCGCGATCTCCTCGAGCGTTAGCGGGTGTTCTGAGCGGGCCAGGACGTCCCAAATATTGACCGTGGTGCGCGACGCCTCGTCAGCGCTCTTCGACCGGGCCGGGCTCAAAGCATCGGCTCCGGGTGCTCGGCCAGGACCCGCAGCACCTCGTCGCAATGGCCCCGCAACTGCGCCCAGAGCTTGCGGTCCTCCCCGAGGCGGGCGGGCTCGAGGAGGGCCAACGGCTTCAGGTTGAGGAGCTGGGGGATAACCATGCGGGCGCGCCGGGCCACCGGGTTGACCTGGGCGTGGCGGGGACGGGGACCGATGGCCCTGAGCTCGGCCCGGGCCCGGGCCACGCGCTCCAGCTCGTCGGCCTCGGAGGGGGCCTTCATGACGTCCTGGACGATAGAGCGGAGCTCGCCGTTCGGGACCTTCGACTCGGAGAGGAGCTTGACCACCTCGGCGAAGGGGGCATCGTGGCTGATGCTGGCGATCCGGTCCTGCTGGTTTTTGCTCACCGTCTCGAGTTGTTCTACCAGCCCCAGGCGCCTGGCCCTGGCCTCGGTCTCGGCCTGCCGGCGCCAAGTCCTCACCATCTGGGAAGACCGGCCAACATAGGCGGCTATCTGGTCGTCATTGAACTTGAGCTCTTGCTGCATCGTGAGCGCCACCCGCTGGGCCTCGGCGGCGTCGAGGCGGCGGCCGTTGAGCTGGTTGAGGGCCCCGGCGACGGACCTGGCGAAGTCGACCGTGGGCACGTCGATGATATAAGCAGGCAGGGTCTGGCGCCCGACCGTGGTGGCCGCACCCAGGCGCGTGTTGCCATCGACCAGGATGTTGGGTTTCATCAGGACGATCGGTGGGAACAGGGCCCCCGAGCGCATCTGCGTGGCGTACTCCTGGACACCCTCCCCCGGGGCGATGTGGCCGAGGTCGCGGACCTGGGCGCCATCGAGGCGGCGGATGGTAGCGACCGGGAACTCCGGGTCGAGCTCAACGGGGATGTTCCACTGAGCGAACAGGGCTTCAGCTCGCGGGTCGCGGTTGTCGGTGGTGGTCACCGTGGTGCTCATGGGGCCCGTCTCCTTCCTGGCCGTCGCTTTGAGGTGGGGGCAGTTGCTCCCTTTCGGCCCTTTGGCCTCAAGCCTCTCAGCGAGGTTATGTCCCACTGGCATTGATGTCAACGTGGGTTAACTTCCAATGAAGATGGCGGCCCGGCTCGAGCGCGTTTGGCCCGCGCACGGTCCACCATCTCGTCGCCTGTTGACATGTGACCATTAGGTCACGTATCATGAGCGGTGGTGGACGACGACCTCGTGTTCAAAGCGCTCGCCGACCCGACGAGGCGGTTCCTGCTCGACCTGCTCTTCGAGCGTGAAGGCCGCACGCTGAGCGAGCTGGAGGCCAAGGTCGAGATGACGCGCTTCGGGGTGATGAAGCACCTACGCCTTCTCGAACAGGCAGGGCTCGTCGTCACGCGCCGGTCCGGCCGAGAGAAGCTGCATTTCCTCAACCCGGTCCCGATCCGCCTGGTCCATGACCGGTGGATCGACAAGTACACCGAGCGCCAGGTGTCGGCGCTCTCCGACCTAAAGACCGAACTGGAGGCACGTACATGACAACTACGACGCACACGACCGAGACGACCCAGGTGTACCGGGTCTACATAAAAGCGGCACCGGAGGCCATCTGGGAGGCAATAACCAGGCCCGAGTGGACGGTGAAGTACGGCTACGCCCCCCTCGTGGAGTACGACCTACGGCCGGGCGGGCGCTTCCATGCCTACGCCAACGAGGGCATGAAGGCCCTGGGCTGCCCCGATGTCATAAGCGACGGAGAGGTCATCGAAGCCGACCCGCCGCGCCGGCTGGTCCAGACTTGGCGCATGACCATGACGCCCGAGCTGGCAGCGGAGGCGTTCACCCGGCTCACTTACGACATCGAACCGGCCCGAGGTGGTGTCACCAAGCTCACCGTCACCCATGACGTCTCTGGAGCACCGGGGTGGGCGGCGGTGCTCAGGGGTGAGAGCGAGCCCACCGGCGCCGGTGGCGGCTGGAGCGAGATCCTTAGTGGGCTAAAGACGCTACTGGAGACGGGCCAACAGCTCCCGTTCCAAAGCGGCCCGCAGTAGGTACCGGGCAGACGGGACGGGACGCGGCCTTCGCGTCGCGCCCCTGAGACCTTGTGCGAACTGCGGCTCCTAGCGAGCTCAGGCAGACCGACCGGGATCTTGTTTACCCGGTCACCGGCGCCTTGTTACAGTGCGGCGCCTACGACCGCAACGGGCAGTCCCCAGGTGGCCGGCGGTGCGCCGACGAGCGGTTCATCCAGGCCCACACCGGGCATTCCCAGAACATGCCCATGTCAGGCTGCTTTTGAGGCTGTTGGCCGATGTCCGCCCTCAGGACGACACCGTCCCCGAGCCCATCAGCACCAGGATCTGACGGACGAACCCGGGCCGGCACGGTGGCGTCGTCTGGTCCTCGACGCCGGTCAGGGACAACGAGAAGTTGCCGCGTACACCCCGGTAGGAGCCAGTGCCCGAACCCGCCACCACCGGGACATTAGCCGTGACGTCGACGTAGTCCGAGCACGTCGCCACGTAGGTAGGCTCGTCAGCTGTTTGCGCCCGGAACTTGCTTGCTATCCCGCCGATGTAAAGCCGCAACGTCCCGTGCCGGAGCTCGAGCTCTAAGTCGCTCGTGTGCTCCGGGTCCACCTTCCCGTCGGGCAGGACGGTCACCGCGGGGCCGTAGTCGCCGATGGCCCCGCTAAGCACGGCCTGGAAGTCCGGCCCGTCGCTGTCCACGCTCCATATGGCCAAGTGCACCTCGCCATGAACACCCGGCGCCGACCGTCCCAGCGGGGCGGCAGCCGCAGCGGGGCCTGGCCACGCAGGGGCGCCAAGCGAGGCACCGATGATGGCGACAGCGCCCCCGGCACGGCCCAGGGCTCGCCCCCACGGTGAGCGCACGAGCTTCGTTGCGGTGCCTTTTGGTGACAAGTAGCGAGTAACCGTCCTGGCACGGGCCATGTGCTCCTCACTTTCGTCTTGGCACGACGTCCCGCCAAACCTCGGGGACATGGCCCCCTAGCTGGCCCGGCGGCGGCCTTTGTCGGCGCGCCTACGGACAATGTGCAGCGGTGCCACCGGTCCCGCATGCCGGCAATGGTAACGGCGAAAGCACCAGTCGCAACGCCGTACCAGGCAATTGTGCCGGTTTGGGGCGTCGTTGGCGGGAAACTAAGCGCGTTTTTCAGTCCAGGCGTAACCCATGCGAGGGCGAGGACCGGGCCCTTGCCCCAGAACGCCAAGTAGCGATGGGCCGGCGCGTGCCGGGTGCCGGGCTCTACCGGGTGGGCGCCGGCTACCACGCCGTGACCAGGCGTACCAGGTTGTTCGTGCCGGCGGTGGCTAAGGCCGGCGCCGACGTCGTTCGCCAGGAGTTAAGCGGGTAAATGCACGGTGCCGGTCGGCGGGCCTGGCTTAGCACGAGGCCCGGTGTGGCGAGGCTCCTCCACCGTTCCGTACTGCTCGGCCAGGGCACGGCGTCGAGGAAGGTCCATAAGGATGTGCATGACGTCCCCGCACCACTTCTCCACCGCGGGGTCGTCGTAGTGGTCGGCCAGCGGCCCGGCCAGAGCCATTTTGTGACCGCCACGGCCCACCCACTCCTCAGGGGTCATCGTCCACGGGCCGTTCCTGGTGACCCTCCGCAGGTAGTCGTACTGGTTTTCCCGTAGCTGAGCGGGGGCGCAACTCGGGCACCAAAAGGACCACTCCTCGCAGCTGCGGCCGGCGCACTCTTGGCCGTCGGTGGGGGTGCCGCAGGTCCGGCAGGGGAGCACGTCAGGCCGTACCAGGCGAGCCTCGACCTCGGCCTTGCCGCGCTCCTCACAGGCCGGGCACCAGAACTCCCAGACCGCCCCGGTGAACCAGGCGTACGCGAAGCCGCCTTCGTACGTCCCCTTGCCGTCGGTGGGCTGGCCGCAGTGGCGGCAGGGGAGCTCATTGGGCCGTGGTGCCACACAAGTCAAGGTAAGCCGGCACCGTGGAGCGTGGGGGCGTATGTCGTGGTTTTCGCTTCAAATGAACATGGACGAGCTCGCCGAGAGGCTGGGGGTGACCCACCGCCATGTGCGGCGTTTGGTCGCCGAGAGGCGAGTGCCCTTTGTGGCGCC
Source organism: Acidimicrobiales bacterium (assembly GCA_052325485.1). GTDB lineage: Bacteria > Actinomycetota > Acidimicrobiia > Acidimicrobiales > Palsa-688 > Fen-671. The sequence goes on from JBKQUU010000002.1 coordinate 32,300, forward strand.
ACCAACTAACTCAACTAATGCCTCATCGGGTGCGACTGCAGGACCGGGCCGCTGCCCTTGACGGCGAGACCTTCGAGAAGGTCGGCCGCCGCTGCGGCCGGGCTCGTGCCGTTCGTTTCTGCCTGCAGCGCGCCGGCCCGCTCACGGAACCTCGGCTCGTTCAACACGCGCTCCACGGAGCCGGCGATCGCCTCGGGTGAGGGCCGACCGGTGCGAAGGTTGACCCCGGCACCCGACCAGCCCACATGGGCGGTCACCTCTTTCTTGTCCTCGCTCGTGCCCGCCACCACCATCGGGACGCCGTGGGCGATGGCCAACTGTACGGCTCCGAAACCGCCGTTCGAGACCATGACGTCGACGTGCGGCAGGAGAGCGGAGAAGG
>JBKQUU010000003.1:0-20172 GCA_052325485.1 Acidimicrobiales bacterium
TCGGCCGGCTCCGAGCCGGCCGGCCAGCTCAACCCGTCGGTCGTCGCGGTCCTCTCCGAACGAGGGCTCGACGCCGGACGCGAGCTCCCGAAGCCGTTGGACGGCGACACGGCTCGGGCGGCCGACGTCGTCGTGACGATGGGGTGCGGCGACACCTGCCCCGCCTACCCCGGGAAGCGCTACGTCGACTGGGAGCTCGCCGATCCGGCCGGCCTCCCGGTCGACGACGTCCGGCCGATCGTCGACGAGATCGACCGGAGAGTCCAGGCGCTCTTGGCCGACCTAGGCGGGAGGACGGAGGCCTGAGGCGTGAGGCGTGACGGGGCGGGCCGGCTCGGATCAGGCGGTGCGGGTTATCGTGATGGTGCCGTCCCAGGTCTGGGAGTGGCTGCACGAGGTGAGGCCCAGGCTGGAGTCTGAGCAGTCATCGTCCGCGGGCGTAGGGTAATTGAAGGCTGTCTTGTGCACCGAGACGATGATCTTGCCGAAGTGCTTCAGCTCCGACACCGGTACGACGGCAGTGGCGGCGAGGGCGTCGGTGGCTTTCGGGGCGAAGGAAGTGGGGTCCCCGACGAGAAAACCCGTGTCGTCCGGGTCGAGCGACTCGCATTCGGCGTCCTGGTCGGAGAACGTCAGCAGATCCGGAATGATGTTAACGCCTGCCCCGGCGTTGTGGGACTTGATGACCAATAAGGCAGCGGGGTTGCTCCCGTCGAGGCCTTCGTTAGCCGTAAAATCGAAGCTTTTGTCGCAGTTGCTGTTGCCACCGCAGCCGGCGGGCGCCTTCTTTGTGTCCGTTTCATGGGTGGTGCCGTACAGGGTGCCGGTGATGTTGCCGGTGACCGGCGGGATCGACAACGCCACATGTTTCCAGGTCACGATCCAGATGAAAGTGGACTCGACGGTCGTGTGGACACTGGAGCCCGGGCAGGCGGCGCTGCTGAGGTCCTCGGTGGCGTCGCTCTTGGACGAGCCGTGACCGGTGAAAATGATCTTCCATAGCGGGGTAGCGCTCACCGGCTGGGCGCCCACCCCGACTGACAGGGCGGCGCCGGCGACCAGGGCTAGCCACCAGCGTGCCAGGGGCGCCCTGTCGGCACTCTTTCGGCGAGGGGTTCGGACCATCTCGGAACCGTACCACTCCGCTATGGCAATCAGCTCGCACGAGGTGTGCCAGATGGGGACCTCCGGTCTCCGGTCTCGCTTCGGCCAGGACACCTCCGCTGCCTCTGCGAAGGGGCGGGGCCGGCGACGACGGCGGCTGCCAGGCACCGGTCGTGCAGCAGGGCCGCGCACGCCAGCCCATGTGGGCCTCCTCCCGACCAGCCGAGCGTTGCAAAGCGGTCGGCTCCTATGGCGTCAAGGACGACCGCCGTGCCGGCAGCTGCGTTGGCAACGGACCGCCCGGGGTGCGGCGTTGAACCCGAGCAGCCCGGTGCGCGTTGGCCTTTGAACGAGATTTACTCCAGAGCGCAGTCCGAGTGCTCAGGCGCCGGGAAAGACCCTTCGCAGTTCGCGCAGGTCTGCTGGCCCGCGAGTTGCGGGCGCGTGGCCGGGGTCGAGGCGGCCGTAGACCAGTCGGATGAACGCTTCGGCGGGGATCAAGAGGTCCGGCTCGTCGACGGGCTCGGCGGGCTCCAACAAGACGGCGTCGGCTCCGATGACGATCACGAAGTCCCGCCGAGGCTCGCTCGTGCGCACGGCGACGGTGTGCTCTGTGCCGGTGGGCTTGCCGGTGAAGCGGACCATCATCTGGAGGTTGTCGACGACGAGCCCGGCCGAGCCGGGGGCTACTGCCGCGCCTGGGTCGAGGGCCACCTCGATGTCCCAGGTGTGGAGCGCGTGCTCATTGAGCCGCAGTCCGACGAACCCGGCGAAGTCGAAGGTCATGGGCCCCATGGCGAACTTGAACCGGGCCCGGTCGTCGTCGGCAAGTGACCACAGACGCTCCAAGAAGACTTCGTCGGCGGCGAGGAAGTCGGCCGCCTTCGCTTGCGCTGACTTCGCTTTCCACTCGGCCCAGACGGGTTCGGCAAAACTGGAGGGAGTTTCACGTCCGGCCAGGGCGTCGTCGAACCAGCGCTGGAAGATCACCGCCCCCGAGCCCAAATGGGAAAGGACATCGGCGATCGTCCATTCAGTGGGGTAGGCCGGAGCCGCGAGCTGGCCCGGGTCGAGCCCCTCGACGATCCCGCGTAAGCGGACGACCGACGTCCGAAGCACTTCGAGCTGGTCTGTCATCTGGCGTCCTTCGTTTACGGGCGGTGGGCGTTCGGCCTCATGACATCGCCCACGAGGTGGTGGGGGTACCCTCCGCATCATAGCGGCCCCTGGACAAAAGCGCAGGGTGGCTTCCACTTCGTGTGAACGCTGCTCGTCCCCGCGCTCGGCTCCAACGCCCTGTGGTCGGTGCTGACGAGCGTCACCGAGCGGGGCGAACGTTGTCTGCCTTGACAGAACAGACCCTTTTGACTGGGGAGCCGTTCATTAGGTACTGCGCCATAGCAAAGAAGTGAATATTGTGATCAAATTGCCAGGGAAACCCGTTGCCGCCAGCCTTGCTGGAGCCCTCTCGCCACTTCTCAATATTGGTATTGTCACCGTGAACTGCGTCGAGAACGCCCGGGCGGTCGAGCCACGCGCCGAAGCGCTGTCGGATCTGTTGCCCCTTGCCGATCTCGCCGGCCTCAATGAGCTCGCGTGCCTTGACGATCGTTGCCATAAAGACGTATGTCTCGTCGACCGCCAGCGCCACGCCGTGGTTGTCAGCCTCGTCGCAGATGTCCTCTCCCTCTTCCAGCGTGAGGCCGAGAGGCTTTTCGCAATGGATATTCTTCCCGGCCCTGGCGGCCGCGACCGCCATTGGCCTGTGCAGGTATGTCGGGGTTACAATGCCGATGGTGTTGATCGCCGGGTCCGTGAGCATCTCGGCGTACGAGGTGTAGTACTTGGAGATGCCGAACTGTTTTGCGACCTTCTGTGCCTACGTCACATTCAGGTCGCACCCGGCAAGTACTTCCGCACCGGGGTGGGACATATACCCCTTGATGTCAGCGGAAGAGACTAGCCCGAGCCCGACGGCACCTATTCTGACCTTACCAAGCGTCACAGGTCAATTCTCTCATACCTGACAGGGTGGGGGACCACTAACTTCAAGGGTGGTGTCGACGTGAACGGGCGGGGAGGACCGGGCCTCCTGCTCCGCTCCGACGTCCAGGTTGATCATGCGTGGGCGGGGAAGGTCGGGGTCGGTGGCCACCGCCTTGCCGTTCAAGAACAGGGTTGGTGGGAGCGGGGCGTCCGGCGAGGCTGGTACTGGCCCACCATTCGGGCGGGCCATCGTCGTGGCCGCTCGATGCCGCTCTGGCCCGCCACTGTCCACGACGGGGGCCGCACGACGCCGCTCGGTCGACGTGCTCGACGTTTTCGAGTAGCTCCGCCAACAAGCGGAGCATCGCGAGCGCCTCGACCACTTCGTTAAGCGTTACCCTTCATGGGCAGAAAGGAGCACGACGATGGCCCTCCTCAGGTACAGCCAAGTAAGGCCGGTGGCGGCGCCGTCGAGCCTGACCACGGTCGCGCCGTACATGTTCTGGCTGATGTTCCGGAACGTCGCTTCGGACGGTCTGGTCTTCGACGACCCGGTCAACGTCGGAGTGGTGTCCCGGCCCGGTTGTGTCCTCGCTTCTCCCAACTGGGAGAACAGCGAAACCCACGTCTCCCAGGACTACGTGTACAACTGGACCCGCGATGCGGCGATAGTGGCGGTCGAGCTGGCCGCCGGCATCCCCCCTACCAACCAGCCGCTGATCGACTACGTGCACTTCGCCCAGGCCTGCCAGAGCTCCGGCGCCGACCTCGATCGGGGGGCTTTCCTCATAAACGGCACTCCCCGGGCTTGGACCAACCAGACGGACGGCCCGGCCCTGCAGACGCTGGCCATCCTGGCCGTCTTCGGCCAGGTCGACGCGCCGACCCAAGCCGTGGCCACGGCGTTGATAGCAGCCAACCTGGCCTTCCTCCAACGGGCCTACCAGGGCGAGACCTACAACCTGTGGGAGGAAGTGTTCGGCGCATCGTTCTTTGCCCGCTCGGTGCAACTCAAGTGCTTCCAGACGGTCATGGCCAACACCGTGGGGATCCCGGTCCCGAGTTGGCTCAGTAGCGCCGTCACCTGGCTGCAGACCGCTTTGGACGGCCACTGGAACGGTGAGTACTACCAGGCGGTCCTGCCCGTCCCGACGGCCAAGACCCCGTACGATCCCAACATAGGCATAGTAATGGCCGCGATCTATGGAGGCGTGGCCGTGGAGGACACGAAGCTGCTGGCCACAGCCGCTCTCCTACGGCAACAGTGGGCCGATGCTTCTTCGCCGTACTTTTACCCGATCAATGACGCCGATCGGGGACGGGGCATGGGGCCCTTGCTGGGGCGCTACCCCGGTGATGTCTACGACGGGGACAGCGACTCGGAGGTCGGCGACCACCCCTGGGCCGTGTCGACCGCCAACTTCGCCGAGTTGTACTACCGGCTGGCCAAGCAGGTCGCCACCGCGGGGACAGTCCCCCTCGACAGCCTCTCCACTAGGTTTTTCGCCCAGGTCGGGATCACCGGGACGACCACTCCTTCTGCTGCGGCGAGCGCATTGGAGAACGCAGGTGACCAGATGCTGCAGGCCATCGTCTTCCACAGCGACCATCTCGAGCTCAGCGAGCAGTTCGACGCGAACACGGGCTTCGAGAAGAGCGTTAGCAACCTGTCCTGGAGCTACGCCTCGTTCCTCTCCGCCGTGCGGGCCAAGAAGGCGATCTAACTCTCTCGTCGAGGACGTTAACGATGTGATCAGTCTTGGCGGCGCGCCGAGCGCCTTGACCTTCACGGCAGTGGTGGATAGGGCCGCAAAAACAAGGCTAAACCGGCGTCGATGCTGCACCGATGTGACCGCTAGCTCCTGGCCCCAGGTCAGCGAGCTCACCAGCTGCCCTTGCCGCCGCGCCGGTCACCGACTTCGTTATGGGTACGAGCATTGACCGACCGCGCTATGGTCAAGGGTCACCCCCAACCCAGGGCCGTCTGGCACGGGCAGTGTGCCATCAGACAAGGGCAAGGAGAGCAGCCGGTCGTGCGGCGGGGCGAGCAGGTTGGAGTGAAGGTTTATCTCGGTAAACTCCACCGCATCGACGACCAGCATGGTCGACGCCGCCATCTGCAGTTTGGCGGCCACCTCGAGACCGAGCCCGAAGGCGGTCCCGAGGACGCAGCGCAGGCCGGCTGCCTCGGCTATGGCGGCGATCTGCTTTGCCTTATAAAGCCCCCCGGCCTTGCCCAGCTTGATATTCAAGACGTCGGCCGCTTCGTGGCGCACCAGTTGCATGGCGTCATGGACCGAGTAGCAGCTCTCGTCGGCCTCGATCGGGATCTCGACCATTTGGCGGACGTAGGCCATCCCTTGCAGATCCCAGGCCGCAACGGGCTGTTCGAGAAGTTCCAACCCTACCCCCCCCTGCTGCGCCAAGCGGCAAAGGCGTACGGCCTCCTTGGGTGTGTAGCCCTGATTGGCGTCGGCACGCAGGGAAACTTGGGGCCCGACAGCGTTCCGGATGGCGACGAGGCGCTCGGCGTCTTGGTCTGGATGGCCTCCGATCTTTGGCTTGAAGGCGCGTACCCCCAAAGCCACCAACCGCGTGCATTCGCTCGCCATCTCGTCGGGTGGGCCGCCGGCGATCTCTATGGCTACCGTGACCCGGGACTTGTGGCTACCGCCGAGCAGCACGGCGACGGGGACGCCTAGGGCCTTGCCGACCAGGTCGTGCAGAGCCATGTCCAGCCCGCCTTGGGCACACGAGTTGCCCCGGAAGTCAACTAGGCCGAGGACGTACTCGCGGTCTAAAGGGTCCTTACCCACCATTTGGGGCCCCAGGTAGTCCTCGATACTGGTGGTGACTTGTTCCACGGTCTCGCCGAAAAAGCCGATATCGGCCTGTGCCTCGCCCATACCCACCAGGCCTTCGTCGGTCTCAATGCGCACGATGTTGTAGTCGAGGACAGGCCCCGGCCGTTTCGGCGTCACCCGGCTGCGCTTACCGTCCCAGTGCACCCGAGTGCCGGCTCCCTCGGTCGGGTAGGGGGCGTGGGAAACGGGCATGCGCACCGGCGTGGCCGTCACTCGGGTGATCTTCATTACGCCGGTACCTCCAGCTCGTGGGCGTGCTCCAGGAACACTTTCAGGAGCGAGATCGTCGCCTCGATGTCGTCAAGGTGGCAGAGCTGGACCGTCGAGTGCATGTAGCGTACCGGCGCTCCCACCGTGGTGGCTAGGGTCCCCCTCCGTGCTTGCTGCAGGGCCGACGCGTCCGTCCCGCCCCCGATGTTGCGCTGCACGGCGATGCCGTGCGTTTCCCCGAGCTCCAATAGGAACCGGACGAGCCGCCGGTCGCCAATGGTCCGGCTGTCCATCATGTACACACCGGCCCCTTTGCCCACTTCGGTCGTCGGGTCGTGCGGGTTGGGAACGGGGCCGCGGCATATGCTCCCGTCCAGGGCGACACCGATGTCTGCTTCTATGGCATACGCCGCCGGCCACATGCCCCTTACACCGACCTCCTCCTGGACCGTGCTCACGGCGTAGACGTCAACTGCGACCGGGCCGACGGCGCGCATCGCCTCCAGGAGGCAGAACGTGCCGATCCGGTCGTCGAAGCTGCGGCCCATGACTACCTTGTCGTTGAGCCGCACCAACCCCTGAGCGAAACTGATGGGGTCGCCGACAGACACGAGCGCCTTCACTTCGTCTACGGGCCGCCCTAGGTCGATATACAGCTCCCCCAGCGCAGGGACGCTCTCGGCCTTACCGTGGTCGGGAGCGATCACTCCCCGTACCTTCTCCTTGCCGTGGACGATCACTTGTTGGGAGACGATGGACGGAGCGTGCAGGCCGCCGATCGGTTGGAACTTGACGTACCCCTCAGGGTTGATGTGCTTTACCATCATCCCGATCTCATCACTGTGAGCGGCGAGGGCGACCCGGAGCGGTCGGCTCCGGGTGCCCGGCCCGGCGCTGGAGCGTTTCAAGCCGATAACGTTACCCAAGCGGTCTTGGCGGACCTCGTCGCAACAGCCGGCCAGGACCTCGGTCACCACGGCTTGGATCTCCTCTTCGAAACCGGAAACGCCGGCGGCATCGGCGACCCTGGTCAATAGTTCGAGGTCCACTTTGCTTGTCCCCTTCTAGTTCACTTGACGGCCACCCAGATCGCCTTTGTTACTTTGTACTGGTCGAACGCTTCGAGCCCGTTGTCACGCACGGCGGCGGGGACGAGCCACGAGATAAGCGGTTGTTGCGTCACCAGTCCCTCCGTGCGGCTTGGACAACCTGGAGCAGGCCGGGCTCCTTCATAAGGGCTTCGACGTCGTCCAGCTCCAACGGTGCCGCCGCCGTCATAACCTCGACACTGTCCGCCGTGACCAGGACGGTGTCTTCGACACGGATGTAGGTGTCCATTTCTGGCACCCACATCTGCGGGTCGATGGAAAAGACCGTCCCGGGCACCAAAGGGGCCGTAGTGTAATCGCCTACATCGTGCACGGCCATGCCCACCGGGTGTGACAGGTGGCCTCGGAACGTCAGCGTGGCCAAAGCAGCCTTGCGGTAGCACTCATCGGGGAAAGACATTGCCTCCAACCGCTCCTTCATTACCTCTGCACTTTCGGCCAGGATGTCGGCGGGGACAGCGCCCGGTCGCACCCGGCTGAGCAGCTCTTTGTGGTACTCCACCATGAAGCCGTACAATAGGCGTTGCCGTGGCGAGTAGGTGCCGCTAACCGGCCACATCCGCCCGATGTCGCTCGTGTAGTAGGCGACGTCGGGCGCGTAGTCCATGAGCACGAGGTCGCCTTCCAGGAGGGCGTCACCCTGCCGACCGTAGTGCCCGAACCACGTGTTGTGCCCGGAGGCGATTATGCCCCGGTAGCCTTCGCCACGAGCGCCTCCCAGCCCAAAGCACAGAGCGGCCACTGCTCCCAGTTCGTACTCGGAGACGCCCGGCGCCGTGGAACGCATGGCTTCGTTGACGGCTACGGCAGAGAGGTAGCCCGCCACCCGGCACAGTTCAGCCTCGCGATCGCTTTTGATCAGGCGAAGGGCGTCGAGCACCGGCGACAGATCGCGCAGTTCGAGCTTGGGGAAGCGCGTGCGCAATAGTTGTGCGAAATGGCCCTCTCGGCATTGGGGCTCGGCCCAACCGTCGGAGGCAATTACGGCGCGCGCCCGCAGTAACTGGTCGCGCGAGCTCCTCTCCTGCTCGGCGGGCGCGAAGGGCGTGTAGCACGCCAGCGTGGGCCTCTTTAGCACCAGGCGCTGCAGGTCCAAAGCGAACGCCTCGGGGGCGCCAACGGCATTGACACCGGTCAGCTGGGCTACTTCTTGGCCGTCCTCGGCGCTTAGCCGGCGCCCATCGCTTGCTTCGAGGACAGGGTCGCGGTGTGGTAGGTAGAGCGTCGTGGTCCCCGTGAGGCCGTCCATCAGCAAGTAGGAATGGGGCACTTCGACCCCGCAGAGGTAGTAAAACTCGTTCGATTGCCGGAAAAGGCCCATGCCCATGCCCACGCCGGCGCCCTGCACCACAGCCACGCCGTTGCCGATCGCGGCCAAGACCGCACTGCGCCGGCTGGCGAGCTCGTCGGTGGTGAAGTTCTTTTGGAACAGGTCCGCTACGGGCTCGAAGGCGGGCCTGCCCGGCCTGCTGATAGTCATACGATTTCCCTTCCTGATCGGACCGGTAACGGCCATGCCCGGCCCCGGCGGGCGGCCGGGGGTGCGAGGCTCACGTAGACCTTCCACCTTGCAGCTCAGGCGCCAACCCTCCGCCGGGCGCGGCGGGGGAGCTGTCCGCCGCATGTTTGCTGCTGTCGGGGATGGAGCTGATGAGCCGGACCGTGTAGGGGTCCTGGGGTGAGTCGAGGACGTCGCCCACCGGCCCTTGTTCCACGATGCGGCCGCGGTAACAGACGTAGACGCGGTCAACGACCTGGCGGACGACGGCCAGGTCATGGGTAATGAAAAGGTAGCTGAGGCCGAGGCGCTCGCGCAGTTCGCAGAACAGGTTGAGCACCTGAGCCTGCACCGACACGTCAAGGGCCGATACGGGCTCGTCACAAATTATAAGGCGCGGCTCGACGGCGAGCGCTCGAGCGATGGCCACCCTCTGACGCTCTCCCCCCGAAAGAGTGGCCGGAAGGCGACGAAGGTAGGCTTGGGGTAGCCCCACGAGGCTGAAGAGCTCCGCCACTCGCGACGAGATTTTCGAGCGGTCGTAGCGGTTGACCCGCAACGTCTCCTCGATCACGGACCCGACCGGCTGGTAGGGGTCGAGCGAAGAGTACGGGTCCTGGAACACGATCTGGACAGCGCGGTGCCAATCACCGCGTGGGGCCTCCGACATGCTCGCGCCGTCGACTTCGATGGTCCCCGAGGTGGGCATTTCCAGCCCGACGAGGCAGCGAGCCAACGTGGTCTTCCCCGACCCGGACTCGCCCACCAGCCCGACGCTCTCGTTCACGCCGACGTCGAGCGACACGCCGGCGAGCGCCTCGTTGGGACGCCCCCCTTGCGAGCTGAACACCTTGCGGAGGTCGCGGACCTTCAGCAGGGGTCGGTCTAGGTCCACCGGCCTCGCCACCGGCGCCGCCTCGCTCAGCATTTCATGGAGTTGGCTGGCCAGTTCCGGGCCTATGGCCGCCAGACGCACGCAGGCAGACTGCCTTCCCGGGGCGACGTCGACCAGGTGGGCTGGTCCCGAGCGACATTCCGGGGCAGCCCAGCCACAGCGGGGCGAGAAGGGGCACTGCTGGCCAACTTCGTCGGGTGAAGGCACCGAGCCGTCGATAACCGGGAGCGGCGAAACCCGGTAGCCGACCGGTGGGTCGGAGGCGAGCAGGCCCAGGGAGTACGGGTGGAGCGGCTCGGACTCCAGTTCGGCGGCGGGCGCCGTCTCTAGCACCGAGCCGGCGTAGAGGACATAAATGCGCGAGCACACCGAAAAGGCGACGCGCAGGTCGTGAGTTATAAGCACCAAGCCCATCCCGCGTGACTCTTGCAGCGACCGTAGGAGCGCAAGTATTTCCGCTTGGGTGGTCACGTCCAGGGCCGTCGATGGCTCGTCGGCGATCAGCAGCGAGGGGTCGCGGGCCAGGGCGGACGCCAATGCCACTCGCTGGCGCATCCCGCCGGAGAGCTCGAAGGGGTAGCGGTCGACCACGTCGGGGTCGTCGATCCCGACCTCGACGAGGCGTCGTCGTGCTTCCGATCGCAAGGGCCCCCGACGCGCCCGGCGGTGGTTGCCCCCCGGAAGGCCTTCGGATATGTGGTCCCCACAGGTGAGCAGCGGGTTGAGCATCGTGAAGGGATCCTGGTAGAGGATGGTCATCCCCCGCCCGCGAACGGCGTCCATTTGCCGGGCCGGCAGGCTGAGGAGCTCTTCACCGGAAAAACGCACGGTCCCGCTGGCGTACACGTCGCGAGGTAGCAACCGGGCCACCGCCTTGGCCAGCATCGACTTCCCGCTACCGGACTCGCCGACTATCCCCACCGTCTCCCCGGCCCGGACGGTGAGCTCGACGCCCGCCAGGATCGTGCGCCGTCGACCATTGCGGTCCCGGTGCTCGACCCGCAGGTCTTCCACCTCCAGCAGGGCCTCGCCCCGGGGCACCCTCCTACCTCCCGCTCGCCACACGCGCTTGCCACTCGTACAGCCAGTCACCTATCAGGTTGACCGACACCGCGAGCAGCACGATAGCCAGCCCCGGGCCCAGAGAGGCAAACGGGTTGGAAAACAGCACCGCTTGGCCCGCGGTGAGCATGAGCCCCCAGTCTGCCGTCCCTGGTTGCGCGCCCAGCCCCAAGAAGGCGAGGCCGGCCAGGGCGACCAGGGCGCCCGCGAAATCGACAGCGAAGTCGGCCAGAAGAATGGTGATGACGTTGCGCGAGATATGCCGGTACATGATGCTGGTGCGCGAGACCCCAGTGACCCGTGCGGCCTCGACATAGGCCAGCGAGCGTTGGGCCAGGGTTGCCCCCCGGACGAGGCGGATGTCGCCCTGCACGTTCAGCACGGCCAACACGGCCACGGCGACCCAATAACCGCCCTGGACGATGGTCACCAGGACGATGGCCAGCAGCAACCCGGGCAAGGCGATCATGAAGTCAACGACCCTCATCGTCACCATGTCGACGTGGCCGCCCAGGTAGCCAGCGGCGATGCCGATGAGGCCAGAAACAACAAAACCACTGAGCGCGATCACGAACGGCCCTAGGAGCGCCGAGCCCGCCCCGACCACCAGCCGGGCCAGGACGTCGCGGCCCAGCTCGTCCGTGCCGAGCAGGTGCCCCAACGACGGTGGGACCGCCTCGTTCAACGGCTGCGGTGTGTTGGCGTCGTTGGCCAGGAAGTGCGGTCCCACGATCGCTGCGGCGACGACCAGGAGCACGAAACCGACGCACACGAGGATCCCGACCGGTACCCGGGCCCGCTTGAACCGGGCGGTGGGCACCACCAGGGTCGCGGTCATCGCATCCCCTTGAAGCTCACCCGGGGGTCGATCGACACGTAGCACAGGTCCACGACGACGTTGACAGCCACCACCCAGGTGGCGACGATGAGGACCAAGCCCTGGATCACGGGGATGTCGGTGTTCTCGACGGAGGTGACCAGGAGCCCGCCGAGGCCGGGGATCCCGAAGACGTCCTCCACGAACACGGTGGCGGTCAGGCTCGAGGCGATGATCAAACCTGAAGCCGTAAGGAGCGGGATCAGCGCATTGCGTAGCACGTAGGCGGCGTAGATCCGGTGCCCCGGGATACCCCGGGCGCGGGCGAAGGCCACGTAATCAGCTTGGCGCTGCTCGAGCATCGAGGCGCGCGTGATCTTGGTGACAAACCCGAGGGGCCCGATGGCCATGACGACGCTGGGCAGCAGGAGGTGGTACACGTCGCTGCCGAAGTTTGTCCCCAGCCCCTCGAGCGGGAACACGGCGTACCTGATGGCGAGCAGGTACAGCAGCGCTATGGCCATCACGAAGTTCGGCATGCTGGAGAGGAAAATGCCGATGCCGACGGCCACCCTGTCAACCAGCCCGCCCCGCCGGGCCGCCGCCATGGAGCCCAGAGGGACGCCGACGGCCAGCGCCAGGACCAACCCCGCGGCGTTGAGCGCAACGGAGGTCGGCAGGCGCTGGACGATCTCACTAGCAACGGGTTGGGAGGTAAAGATGGAAGTCCCGAGGTTCCCACGCAGGACCTGTCCGGCCCAGGCGCCGTACTGGCTCAGGAGCGACTCGTTCAGGTGGTAGCGCGCCTTTATGGCGTTGACGGTTGCCGTGTTGGTGGCGTGCTCCCCGAGCAAGGCGGCAACCGGGCCGCCCGGCACGAGGTGCGCGAGCAGGAACACCACCACGGTGATCAGGAAGACTAGGGGCACAAGCAGCCCCAGCCGCCTTAGCGCGTAGGCACGGATCCCTTGGCGCCGCATCACTTGGACGACCACCCGGTCGCCGTGCCAGGTCCGTCACCAAGGCTGGATTGGTCGACAGCGGGGCCACCGACGGTGGCCCCGCTGTAACGGGCCCAACGAGCTCTGCTTACGCTCGTCTTTGACAGCATCGCTGGGGCGCTAAGGCCTTCAGCCCTGGATGTCCTCGGTCCAATAGGTAGCACAGCTGAACGGCTGAAGGCCGGGCAGGGACCAACCGCTGTGGAGGACAACGTCATCCCCCACCCAGGAGATGGGGATGATCGGGACGTACTTTGAGGCCAGGATCGCCGCTTCCATCGTGTCCTTGGCCGAAACCGCGGGGGGCGCGGCCTGGGCGGCACTGATCAGGTTATCGATGGCCGGAACCCTCAGGTTCGATGAGTTGTTGCCGTTCACCGCCGCCTGCTGGCTGGAGAAGTACTCCCAGTTCATCTCGTTGGGGTCGGCGTCATCGGGTGAGTTGCCGATGATCTGGACACCGAGGTTCTTAGCGTGGTTCAAGATTATTTGGAAGCGGGGCCCACCGGGCATCATCCGCAGGTTGAGCGTGACACCGATCTGCGCCCACTCGCTTTTCAAAAGCTCCCCATAAAGGGTGTCGGTGGGGTCGTCCTCGGGAATGTTCAATGTCGTTGTGAAGCCGTGCGGCACGGGCGACATGGCCAGCTGTTGCTTGGCCTTGGCCACGCTGTACGGGAACGTCTCGACCTGGCTGTAGAGGCTGTTCAGCTCGGAAGCAGGCAGCACGTTGCCGAAGATCTGCGGTTGGTTGACCGTAGAGGAAACCTCGGCGAGCCCGTCGCCTGCACCGCTGGCCAGGGCGGAGCGGTTGGTGGCGTAGTAAAGCGCTTCGCGCACATGGATGTTCGAAAATGGGAACTCAGTCATATCCATGGTCAACCCGTTCCAGTTCAGAGCGACGTACTTTTCGAGTGTCCCGAACTTGGCAAATTCGGTCGTGTTGCCAGCGAACATAACGGGGAAAGTACCGTCGATCTCGCCTGAGCGCAGGGCGAGCAGCATCGTTTCGGGGTCGGGGATAATCTTGAAGATGACGGAGGCGAAGTGCGGGGTCGGCCCGTAGAAGTACGGGTTGCGTACCAGCGTGAGCTGGCTGTCGGTCCACGAGGACAGCTTGTAGGGGCCGGCGCCGATGGGGAGCACCGCGGGGGTGCCGTAGTTGAGCATGTTCTTCTCGACGGACGCCTTCTCGTATACCAGCCCGACCTCTGAGGCCGGGAGCTGGCGGACTAGGGCGTCGGGATGAGCCAAATTGATGGTGACTACGTCCCCCGAGTAGGTGACCGACTTCACGTTGGCGAACAGGCCGCCCTCCTGCGAGGCGAGCTTCTGGTTGAGCTGGAGGTTCAGCGTGTAGGCGACGTCGGCCGCCGTCACCGGGTTGCCGTCGGAGAACTTGGCGCCGGCGCGCACGGTGTACTGGTACTGGAGCGGGCTCACGGTCTTCCACGAGGAGATGATCCCCGGTTCGAGCTGTTCCTGGGGGCCGTAGACGAGCATCTGGCCCTGGATGAGCGTCATGATGAAGTCTTCGAAGTAGTCGTAGTCGGTCGGCCCGAAAAGGGTCCGCGGCCCGGAGCTGATCCCCCAGACCAGGGTGCTGGGCAATGCGGACGCTGCGGACGCGTTGGCCGACGGGCCGGCGACGGCAACGAGAGTGCCGAAACTGAGGAACACACTTCCGAGGATGAGTCGCCACGTACGGGCCCGTGGCCTTCCGGACATCACACTTGCTTTCATTATCAGATATCCCCCTTATTGATCATGTGGCAAATAAACGGTAATTTGTTGGGCGGCACGTCTTACGGTCGGGCTGGGGTTGAGCCGCACGGCGGAGAATGCGGACTAACTTTTAGCAACAACATGTTCCTCTGAGGTTGACCGCGCCACCGCCAGGCGTGTACTCGCCTCTGGGCACACCGCCTCTCGGGCCGGTCGATCGGGCCCGAGATTTGAGAGGCATGCTCAAGCTGCTAGCCAAGGCCGACATGATAACACTGCCCGCTTGGTTCAATGGCACGCCCCGAGTGTAGTGCTCGCCTCCTCGGCGAGAACGTTCCCAGGGAATATAGGCACATTCTTGGTCGGGTTGTCAAGGCCTCGACTGAGGGCACGTGAGTTGGCTGCGCACGGTGCTGTTGGAGCACTTGACCGTGGTGATGTGCTCGTGGACCAGCAGTTTTAGCGAGGCGCCGAAGGTGGCTCGCTGCCCTCGGGGCCTCGGCTCAGGCGCGGGCCCTCGGGCTCCCGAGGGGACCGGGTAGCGGGTGGTCGGACCGTCCCATAGGAACGTTCCCGCGGCCCGGTCAGGTGCGCAGTGCCGCGCCGGACGCTCCGCCCGGTCGTGGGCTCTGTAGGTGCCACGAGGCGATGCCGTGGGGGTGGGGGTGGCGTCGTCTTGGGCCATATGCGGACTGGGCTTGGCATCGCGGAGCTACTATGCCTGGGCCGCCACCGGCCCCAGCAGTGGCGCGGGTACCTGGCAGGTGGAGCGGGACGTGAGCCTTAGGGTGCGGAACTCAGTCGGCGGCGTTACTCTTGTCGACTGTGAAACCAGCGGCCTCATGGCCTGGCGACCGCAATGTGGCCCCTCAGGTTGAGCGGCCAACTATGCGCAGCGTAGCCGCACTTGCCGGGGTGAGCCTATCGACGGTATCGCGGGTATTCAACTCGGAAGCAGACGTGTCGCCGGAGGTTGTAGCCCGAGTACGCAACGCCGCTCTGCAGCTCAACTACCAGCCGAACCGCGCTGCCAGCGACCTTCGTCGCCGAGACGGCCGACCCTCAACGATTGGGTTGCTGATCCAGGACGTCGCGAACGAATTTTCCGCGAGCATCTTTAGAGCCGTGGAAGATGTTGCCACAAAGTACAGCGTTAGCGTACTTGCGAGTAACCTTGACGGCGACGCCGAACGAGAGCGGGCGCTTGTTGCTAACTTGATCGCAAGGCGGGTCAATGGTCTTCTCGTCATCCCCGCCAGCTACGACCATAGCTATTTGCACTTCCAACAGCAAGCAGGCACGCCTATTGTGTTCTTGGACCGGCCACCACTGTTTTTGGCCGCAGATAGCGTAGTCTGTGACAATGAGGCGGGAGCGTTCCGTGGTGTGATGCATTTGGCGAGCATTGGCCACCGGCGCATTGCCTTTCTTGGTGAGTCCAATGCGCACTCGCCTGCTAGCCAACGCTATGCCGGCTACCGTGAAGCCCTCCGCGTGATCGGTGCAGAGTTGGACCTCAGCATCGTGAGGCGTGACGTTGACACTGTGGATGGTGCCGCCGAAGCTTGCTCGGAGATGCTCTCAAGCAAGGAACCTCCAACCGCGTTCTTCACGGCACATAACCGACTAACGTTGGGGGCTGTTAGGACGCTCGTGGGATTAGGCAAGGAGTACAGGAGGGCACTGGTCGGCTTCGATGACTTTCCGCTGTTTGACTTTTTACGCCCGGGGATTACGGTTGTAGCGCAGGATGCTCGCACGATTGGCAGACTTGGTGCCGAGCGCCTTTTTGAGCGCATTGGAGGTGATAATTCGCCGATTAGTCAGCAGGTAGTAGAGACGCGTCTAATAGTGCGGGGATCGGGTGAGATCCATGCTGATGAGCCTAGCGGGCGCCCGAGGAAACGCCGGCAACATTAGCTTGAGTGGCGGGCGTCAAACTGGCAGCGAGCCCGGCACCCTTCTTGGCCAAGTCACGCAGCATCCCCGACGCGAGCAACGTGCTTCGCATTGCGGCGCGCCAGCGGTTGGCGCGTGGAGGTTGGTCGCGTCGGGCAGACGCATCGAGCTACGCGGTCGGGACCACGGAGAACGTGCCCCCTTCGGGCCATTTCAACCCGTTACCGTTACCCTCGGTGCCGGTTGTGTTGGGGAACCCCACCGGAGGTGGGAAGACGAACTTCTCACGCGAGTAGAGGTACAGCGGCTTGCCTTGGTAGGTCACCGGCTCTTCGCCGTCCGGGCGCCGTATTGTGCCCAGGTCCTCGGTCGTTACGCCCAGCGAGGCTCGCGGCGCACCATAGGTGAGGAGCGGGATCCATTCGACCGCACAGGCCCCGGTGCAGGCGCTGCGCCCTGGGTGGTCAAGGCTGTAGTGGTACAAGGTGACGGTGCTCGCGAGGGCGGTCGGGAGCTCTGCGGCAGCAAGCACCCTCCGGCCACCGGGGAGAGTCTCGCTCTCTACCGACGCCGGTCCGGCATCTGGGAGCCCGTTCGTCGCGGACACGAGGTCCCACAGGACGTGCCAAGGGGGCATGGGAGGACGGTCTCTGAGCCCGAGACGGTCCCGGGGCCCTAGCCCGGGCTCGCCGGGCGAGGAAGTCGAAGGCCCGCTCGAGGAGAGTGCCTCTGAGAGGAGCTCCGGGCGGACGCCAGAGCGATCACAGCCGGTGCCTATGCAACTACAAGGACGAACGCCAGAGCAACCACCAGGTCCAGGCCCACCTGCCGCTGCGAGAGGCCATAGGCCGGGACGGGACCAGGGGAGAGGTCCCGACCGTGCTCATAGACACAGGACGCTGGCCCCCGGTCCAACGCCCCAGGAGCTCCTGAGCGGCGCACTGCCTGTCCATGACGATGCCAGGGTGCGGGCCCATTTGGGCTACATGCGCCACTTCGAAGGATGTACGGTAAGGAGGACACGACAAGGTCCCCGACGTGTTGGGCCAGCACACGCTGGCTGGGGGCGGTACTCCAGACCCTGGTAGCGAGGCACTCGCAGCGCCTGAGGTAGGAGAACGCTATGCCCACCGCTGGGTCTTCTTTCTTCACCGTCTCTGACCGACTTCCTAGGGGTTGGGGAGGGCCCGAGTCCGCTCCCATCGTCGTGTGGCTCTGGGGTGAGCAGGACCTGTCAACGGATGACGCGCTACGCGCCACACTGGCCAGCGCCATCGCCCTCGACAGCGCCGGGCTCGTCCTGGACTTGAGCGAAGTCGAGTTCATGGCCGCGTCGACGGTCGGCGTCATCGTCAGGGCCCGGGAGCTCCTCCGCCAGCGGTCGGCGTCATTGGCGGTGCGGGCCCCCTCGGCCCCCGCCAGACGAAGCATCGACGCCTGTGGTCCGACCGACCTGCTCGGGCCCAGCGCCGAAATGGCGGGCACCTTGACGGGGACGGCACTCTGTTCGTTGGTTGCAGTACCAGCACTCGAGCGGGGGGATGGACGGCCTGCGCCGTCCGCGCCAATGCCTGAGCGCCCCCCCGCCCGCGTCGGCCCGACCCTCGACCTGAGCGCACAGGCCGCGAGCGCCGTGCTCCTGGCGGAGTGACGGGGGCGGCTCTCGGCCGAGGGCCGCAAGAGCGGGCCTTTGGCTACAAACGGCAGAAGGGGGTTTACTTTGATGTAACCCCGGTGTTGTCCGGTCACCCCGACAGCCGACTTACCGCCCTCTTCTACGGTCAGGTGGTCGTCGACCAAAAAAATACTGGGAAGGTAACGACGTAGTGCCGGTATACTAAAATAGTCAGGGTTGCTCCGGGCCCGTCGGTGGTGCATGCGTCAAGGGCGCGCCCACAAGAGCGGTGTTGATGCAATGCTCCTTTTGGATATCTTCGTTTCCAGGGCGGATTTTTCAAGCAGGTGGGACTTTCAGAGCGGCGCGTGCGGACGCCACCGGGGGCACGGTCACGCCGGTGAGGCTGGCGCCGACTTGGGGTGTCCCCGGGTTCGACATTTTCGGGCCGGCCCGTTCTGGCCAGACTCGGCGCCCAAAGAGGTGTATGGTCAGGGGGACACGACAAAAGCCCGACGTGTTAGGCCAGGTGCAAGTTGGCCGGGGGCGGTACTCCAGACCCTGGTAGCGCGGTTCACGCAGCGCTTGAGGCAGGAGAACGTGATAGTCCCAAACCGGCTCTTCTTTCTTTTGCGTTTCCGGCCGTCCTCACCAAAGCGCCAGCGGACCGGAGGTAATGGACGCCTGCGGCCCGAAGGACCTGCTCGAGACCATCGCATCCACTGGTGTGCCGCTTTTTGAGGCGGATACTCGTCTTTCTACCTCACGTTCCAAGGAGGAACCCGCTATGGCAACAACTGACAAGGCCAAGAACACCGCCGATCTGGCGCAGGGAAAGCTGAAGGAGGCGGCCGGCGCGATGACCGGGAATGACAAGCTCCGGGCCGAGGGCAAGGCCGAGCAAACGAAGGCCAACCTCAAGCAGGCCAGGGAGAAGGTAAAGGACGCCTTCCGGAAGTGATCGGTCCCCGGCCGACAGCTGCCGGCCGAGGGACGTGCTCACGAAAGGCCCGAGGTCCGACATTGGGAACGTTCCTAACCAACGAGAAAGCGGTAAGAAGATGATCATCCTGCTGGCATTGTTTGTTGTCCTGTTCTTCGTCGGGATAGGGTTCGCTGCCCATATATTGTGGGTCGCCGCCGTCATTTTCGCGATTATCTGGCTGGTCGGGTACGTCCTGGGACGCGGGGAGAGCGCCGGCCGGCACCACTTCTACAGGTGGTGAGCTGTTCTTTGAAAGCGTTGCTCTGGACCTCGGTAGCGCCGACCTGACCGATCGAGTATGAGACGCCTGGTCCGGGCAGACGACCGCTTTGGTGGTTACCACGGTTGGTAGTCACGGGCTCGACGCCTTCTCAGCTGAGGAGGAGCACCATGACAGCAGTTCTCGAAGCCTCGTCGGCGGCCACCGCCGTGGCGGGGACAAAAAGGTGGTGGGCGCTAGGGGCGCTGGTGCTGGCCGCGCTGGCGGTGGGCGTGGACGGCACCGTGCTCAGCGTGGCCCTGCCCACCCTGTCCAAAGCCCTGCACGCTTCGGAGTCTGACCTCCAGTGGTTCTCGTCCGGGTACTTCCTGGTGCTGGCGGCCGCCATGCTCCCGGCCGGCCTGCTAGGCGACCGCTACGGGCGCAAGAAGGACCGATGGGCTCGCTTGGCCGTCGGCGGTTCGGACCCGGTCGTCACCGTATCCATGGCGCGACCATGCCTGGCGACAATACGATTGAGCTCGGCGAGCGCTTCCA
Organism: Acidimicrobiales bacterium; assembly: GCA_052325485.1. Lineage (GTDB taxonomy): Bacteria > Actinomycetota > Acidimicrobiia > Acidimicrobiales > Palsa-688 > Fen-671. Next base: position 19,528 of record JBKQUU010000003.1, read on the forward strand.
TCTGATCGACGATCACCCGGCGCATCTGCGCCGTGCTCGCGGCAGCCTCTTCCGGCAGTTCGAGAACGCCGCGCCGCATCTCCTGGCGCGTCTTGTCGAGCTCGTTCTGCATATCCAGTGACATCTGCTTCATGGCTTGCATGACGTCGGTGAAGCGATCGGTGGCCTGCTGCAGCAACTGATGTGCCTCGCTGGAGTTTTTTTGGAACAGTTTTTTACTCTCGGACGACACCTGATCGAAGACGATCTGCAGCGATTCCAGCGTTTGCGCACTCTGCTGCTCCGTGGTCGAACGGATGGCGGCATGCTGTTCCGCGACGGCGCGTGCACCCTCCGCGGTGGCATCCACCAACAGGCGCGCCACATCCCGTGCCCGATCCTCGGCCGCATGCAGCGCTTGGTAGAGCAGCGAGGTGAACCGCTTCAGCCGTCCGTCGAGTTCTTCGGTGCGTTCATCGACAATCGAAACGAGGCCTTCGATCGCTTGCTTACGTTCGGCGACCGAGCTCGCCACGTTGAGATTGCTCTTCTCGATCGTGTTCACCACATCGGCAAGTTCCTTGCCGTGGCGATCAAACTGCAATGCGAGGCCTCCGAGATCACCGAGGACCTTCGATGTCATCCCGTAGAATTCGCTGATGTGAT
>JBKQUU010000004.1:0-14094 GCA_052325485.1 Acidimicrobiales bacterium
CGGCCCTACCGATGGCGGCCGATTTGGCCGGTACACCTTCGTCTGGGCTCCGGGTGCAGCTGTGCGGCGACGCTCATCTATCTAATTTCGGCGTCTTCGGCTCGCCCGAGCGGCGGGTGGTCTTCGACTTGAACGACTTCGACGAGACGCTGCCCGGTCCGTTCGAGTGGGATGTCAAACGCTTGGTCACCAGTTTCGCCATCGCTGGCCGGGAGAACGGTTTCCCGGCCAAGGTGCGCCGAGCGGTGACGCGTGCCACCGGTGCTGCTTATCGGACGGCCATGCGCGAGTTCGCATCTATGCCGGTCCTTGACGTGTGGTACTCGCGCTTGGACGTCGAGGCCGTCCTGGCCGAATTGAGGTCGGAAATGCCTAGGAAGGTTGTGCGCCAAGCGGAGGCGCACCTGGCAAAGGCCCACGCGCACGACAGGGCCCAGGCGGTGGCGAAACTGACCAAAGTCGTCGACGGGCAGCATCGGATAGTCAGTGACCCTCCGCTGATCGTGCCGATCGAGGAGCTCGCCGGGGACATCGACGTCGAGGAAATCTACCGTTTCATCGCTGCTGTGGTCATCGAGTACACCAAGACACTGCCGACCGACCGGCGCCGGCTGGCGGAGCGGTTCAAGCTCAGCCGACTAGCCAGGAAAGTGGTGGGCGTGGGCAGTGTCGGCACCGAGACATGGGCCCTGCTGATGGAACCCGACGACGGGCTCGCCCCGCTGCTCCTCCAGGCCAAGGAGGCGCAGCGGTCGGTGTTGGCCGATTACGCGGGGGAGAGCGAGTACGACAACCAGGGGGAGCGTGTTGTCGTCGGCCAGCGTCTCATGCAAGCCGTGGGGGACATCCTGCTGGGATGGGTACGGGCCACGCCCCCCACTGGTGGCTCCAAAGACTTCTACCTACGCCAGCTACGCGACTGGAAGTACGCGGTCGAGATCGCCAGCATGACCCCGGAGGCCATGACAACCTATGGGCGCATGTGCGGTTGGACACTGGCAAGGGCTCATGCTCGCACCGGCGAGCGGACCGCCATTGCCTCTTATCTAGGTAAATCCGACGCCTTTGAGGAGGCGCTCTCCAGGTTCGCCGAGCTCTACGCCGACCAGACAGAAGCTGATCACGCCGCCTTCGCACAAGCAGTAGCTTCGGGGCGAGCCCAGGCCCGGGTTGGTGTCTGAGGCGTCAGCCGAGCATCCTCTGCCTCCAGCGTCCGCTGTGTCAGCCTCAACGATGGCGTCGGGACGGCGGGGCCTCGACGGGGACAGAGAGGTCGTGGCCCCCTAAAGTAACGGGCCGGTACCCCTCAGCGACCTGCCACCCGTCGTGGACATCTAGCAGACCCAACCAGGACCGCTTGAGTGGCGTCCGTGAGTCACCAACTGCCGGCGCCGGGGAGGGCGAGCCGGGCGATGCGACGCGCCTCGGCGCCGCGGAGCCCGAGCAGGCGCAGGCAGGCTTCGGCGAGGTCATCAACGGAACTTTCAGTCACCCGTCCGGGGTGACGCTCGTGGAGACGAAGCAGACCGAGCAGCCCCCCGGCCACGGCGCTCAGGCTGATCTCGGCATCGGGGACGCTGAAACGGCCACTGGCTTGGCCAGCGCGGATGTCACCAAGGGCGCGAGGTGCCAGGCCGCGGGGGGAATCGACGAGCTCCAACCCGACGCCAGTGATGAAGCCGGCGATCTCGGGGTGCGCCCAGGTGAGACGGCCGGAGATCCGCAGGCCCATGGAGAAGCGCGCCGCCGGGTCGGTCATGCCCGCAGTGACGACGTCGATCATCTGCGCCCAACGGTCGAGCACCTCGTTTGACGCTGTCTGGAACAGTTGCTCCTTGCTCTCGAAATGGTTGTAGAAAGACCCGAAGCCGATGTCGGCGGCGTCGGTGATCTCCTGGATGTTCGCCTGTTGTCCCCGGCCCTCGGCGATCAGCCCGACCGCGGCATCGATGAGTGCCTGTCTCGTGCGGGCCTTCCGACGATCGAGCCGGTTGGCCGGGGTCCCGTTTTCCGGTGCCGCGCTCACTGTCCGCCCCTCCTGTCAAGGTTTAGGTGATCAGTACTGATCAGACTTTACAGAAAAGCAGCTCCTACCGCAGCGGCGCGGCGTAGCACGGCCAGGTGGTGGCGGAGCACCCAGTAGTAGCCGTACGTCGCTTCCAGGGCCACCTCAAGGCCTTCTCCCCGCTTCGGCCACGGCTAGGGCTCGGCTCTAGGCCACGGCTAGGGCCGGCTAGGACAAACTCCACGGGGTCGTTGTCCACGCGCACGCGGCCGAGCACGTTGCCGGCTTGGTCCAGGCGCACTATCACCGAGCGCCGGCGGTGCAGGTCGATGCGCACGAACTGGCGCGATACTTGTTCTTGCCTTGGGGTTTTCCTCCTCTGTCGTGAGGGTTTTGGTTCGCTACCCCCGAGTATGCCAACACTCGGGCCCTTACGGCAGAGCGAGGTCCCCGACTTCTTTGCTCGCTTAGTCGCCACCGACTTTCGCCTCCAAAAAACGGCTCCGGCCCGATGGGCCTGTCACGCGGGAGCCGCCAAGCGCTCCTTCATGACATCAGTTGTACACGGGTTGGCTCCACGCCGATAACTCGGCGGTGGGAGCCGTACGGTATGACTGGTCGGCGGTGAGCCACCGGACTGTGAACGGGCCTAAATCGCAAAAGTCAATCTCACTTGGCGCTAGCAGGTCGACGACGGGGAGAAGGTCAAGATGGCCCAGTAATGCCTCGGGGGCGCGAGTGCGCACCGAGGAGACATTGGCCAACCCGAGCAAGCGGCCATAGCGTGGATGGAACCTGGCCCACGCGAACACCTTCGGGTTGCCGCTCGGAACGACCCTGACAGCGCCCGACCCCTGCAGCGGCCGGCACCCCTTGCGGGCGGCGACGAGGCGCCGAAGGCCCGACCACAGGGCGCCGGCGACCGTGGACGGGTCGTTACGTTGGGCGGTCCTTGTTTCGTCCATGGGGGGACGGTGCCGCCACCGACTGTCGCCCGCTCGTTCGGGGTCTTCCATGTAGGTGATGTCGTCGCCGAGCCCAACCTCGTCCCCCATGTAGATCATCGGCACTCCGCCAAAGCCAAAGATGATGGCGTAAAGCATGAGCATGCGAGCGACCCCCTGTTCCACCTGGGCGGGGTCGCCAGCCGAAATGCCGGCGTCGATACCCGCCAGGGCCGACGTCATCCCCGACGTGCGCTCGTCACCTGTGACCGCATTGGTGGAGAACGGGACGCCGCGTGCGAACGACATCGGGAAGTCCCCGCGGTAGAAGCGGGCCAGGAAGGCCCGGTGCGCGGCGCCGTCCAGCCCGACAGCGGTTGCGTCCGGGTCAGCCACGGCCCAACCGATGTCGTCATGGCAGCGTACATATGTCAGCCATGTCGTCCCGGACGGGGCTTGAGGCAACCGGTCAAGCGCGGCCGTAGCCAGGTTGGCTTCACCAGTGGCGAGCATCGACCAAGCCTGGACCATGAGCTGGTTGTGGTAGGCGAGCTGGCACTCCCGGCGCTCCCTCTCGTGGTGACCGAGGTAAGCGACCAGGTCGTCCGGCGAGACAATAGCCTCGGCCAACAGTATGCTGGCCGGTGCAGCCATTCCCAGCACGGCGCGCAAAGCCTGGGCGATCAGGTGCGCCTCCGGTTGGTTCTGACAGTTGGTGCCGAGGCGTTTCCAGGTGAACGCCACCGCGTCCAGCCGCACTATCTCCACCCCGAGGTTCGCCAGGTGCAGCAAGATCTCAGCCATTTCGAACATCACGCAGGGGTTGGCCCAGTTGAGGTCCCATTGAAAGTCCCGGAACGTCGTCCAGACCCACGCATTCATTTCGTCGACCCAAGTGAAGTTCCCGGGCGACATGGTCGGGAACACCTCAGGGAGCGTCCTCTCGTAGGCGTCGGGCAGTTGCCGGTCCGGGAAAGTCAGGTAAAGGCCCCGGTGGTAGTCTGAACCGCGCCGAGCCTCAACTGCCCATTCATGGTCAGAGCTCGTGTGGTTCATCACTAGGTCAACGCATGTGCTTATCCCCGCATTACGCAACCGGTCGATGAGCGCTTTGAAGTCCGCTAACGTCCCCAAGCGTGGATCTGGTCGGCGGTAGTCCTTGATGGCAAAGCCTCCGTCGTTGTCGCCTCCGCGAGGCTGGAGGACTGACATGAGATGGAGGACGTTGACACCGAGGTCCCTCAGGTAGCTGACCCGCCGGCCCAAACCTTTGAAGTCGTGCCCGAGGCGGTCTACGTACGCGGCGTAACCGACCCTGTCATTGTGGAGGTACCAGTCGCTGCCGCGCTCGCGTTCGGAGTCGAGCAGGAGCAAAGAGGGCTCGCGCTCCTTGGATGCGGCGACCACCACATCAACCAGTCGCTGGTACACGGCCCCTGCCCGCGTCGGGTAGAGGCCGGCCAGCGCCGACATGAGGTCGTCAGACCAAAGCTCGATCCGTTCGCGCCTTCGCCGTTCGGCCACAGGGCCCAACATAGTTGACGCACCCGGCCTCACGCTCGACCAGAGGCACGAGATGTGGGCTCGAAAAGCAGATCGCCCGCGCAAGCCCTTGCCCACCCATATTAGGTAGTCCTAATAGACCGTTCTCGGGATACCAAACCCACCAGCCTAAAATCAATGCGCAAGCCCTTGCGCACGGCTCGCGGGCAGCGTATAGTGCTCGTGGACCCGCCCCTAGGGGCCGCGACAAGGGCCCGGAGCGCACGGCTTTCAATTGAGCGAAAGGGGACGGCAAGGGTGGTGGCGAAGCCGACGATAGACGAGGTCGCCCGGCTTGCCGGTGTTTCGACGTCGACGGTCTCGCGCTCCCTGAGCGGGGCTGGACGTGTCGGTGCCGAGACGACCCGCCGGGTGAAAGAGGTCGCCCAACAACTTGGGTACGCCGTCTCACCTTCGGCCTCTCGCCTAGCTACCGGCCGTACTGACAGTATCGCAGTCGTCATGCCCTTTATAGATCGTTGGTTTTTTGCCGAGATCCTGGCCGGAATAGAAGTTGCGTTGCGTGGCACGGGCCACGACCTCCTGCTTTACAACGTCAAGGACACCGAGAGCCGCAAGGAGTACTTTTCCTCAGGGCTCCTGCGCAAGCGCGTAGACGCCGTGGTGCTGGTAACCCTTGCAGTTACTCAACCCGAGATCCGCGCACTGCGCGCCCTCGGCGTCCCGGTCGGTATCGTCGGCGCCCGCGTCAACGGGTTCCACAGCGTGCTCATAAATGACCGCGAAGCAGCGGCAGGCGCGGTTCGCCACCTGATCAACCTCGGCCACGAACGAATAGCCATCATTTCCTCTGACCCCGACCGGGAGATGCATTTCACCGTGCCCGTCGAGCGCCGGGCCGGCTACCTGGACGCTCTGCGGGCGGCGGGCATCACCCCCGACCGTCAGCTGGAGGTGCACGCCGACTACGGGGTCGAAGGCGGTGAAAAGGCGACTACCCAGTTGCTCGGGGGCAGCTCGCTCCCCACTGCGGTGTTTGCCGAATCCGACGAGCTAGCCTTTGGCGCTTTGCGCGCCTTTCGCCGCTTCGGCATCCGGGTCCCCGAGGAAATCTCGGTCGTTGGCTTCGACAACCACCCGATGGCTGAGTACTTCGACTTGACGACCGTGGCACAGCACGTGCGGGCGCAAGGCTTCAATATTGCTCGCCAGGTCTTGGATGCTTTGGTGAGCCCGGCTAAGAGAGGCGCGTCTCAACTGGAGGCGGTCACGGAACTGGTTGCTCGGGCGACGACTTCCGTGCCCCGGCCTAAGGCACGGCCGCGTCGAGGAAAAGACCATAAGTAGCAGGAGCGCCGCCGCCGGTGAATTGCCGGCCGACTAGTGGCAACAACCGATCGGCTGGCCACCGGGGGCCATGAGGGCTGTGGGGGGGGTGAGCGATGACAAGAGCGACTATCTATGACATTGCCTGCGCGGTAGGGGTTTCTTCCTCTACTGTCTCGCGTTCCCTGCGAGGGCTTACCGGCGTGTCTACATCCACCAGTGAGCAGGTGAGGAAGGTAGCCCAGCAGCTGGGCTACAGCCCATCGCCCGCCGCTCACCGTTTGGCCACCGGTCGCGCCGGCTCGGTGGCCATCGTGGCCCCGACCGTGACCTCGTGGTACTTCGGCGACCTCCTCGGCGGGATCGAACCGGTGGTCAGGCATGCCCGCTTGGACCTGCTGTTATGTCAGGTGGGCGACCCCGAGACGCGACGGGGGTACTTCTGCTCAGGCGCGCTGAGCAGGCGCGCAGACGGTGTGGTGCTCGTCGGGCTGGCCCTCAGCGGTCCTGAGGTGGTGGCGCTGCAAGAGCTCGACGTCCCGGTTTGCATTGTCGGCGGAAGGATCGAGGGGTTCTCGAGCGCCGTTGCCGACGAGATGGCAGGCACCTCCATGGCAGTGCGCTACCTCCTCAACCTGGGGCACCGGCGCATTGGTGTTATCGCCAGCGCTACGGACGAACCTGTGGGCTTGACCCTGCCTCGCTGGCGGCGAGCCGGCTACCACGCCGCCCTCAGCCAAGCCGGGATGCACATCGGGCCGGAGATGGACGTTATCGCGGAGGGGACTATCGCAGGGGGCGACTCAGCGGTCGCCGAGTTGTTAGGCCGCCCGGCAATGCCGACCGCAGTCCTTGTCGAAACCGACGAGATGGCCTTAGGAGTGGTCCGAGCCCTCCGGCGGGTAGGCCTGCGCGTTCCCGAGGACATCTCCGTGATCGGCTTCGACGGTCACCCTATGGCTCAGTACCTCGGCCTGACGACAGTTTCCCAAGATGTCCAGGACCAAGGCCGCCGCATCGCCGAGCACCTCGTGAGCTCGGTCGTCCAACCCGCCGGTCGACCGCCGGTGCACCTGGTGAGCACGGTGATGCTCGTCGTAAGGGCCACAACGAGCGTCTGCGCGGGGAGCTGTACCTCGGCTGCGCCTCCCCCCCCCAACGATAACGCACCCGCCGGTGTTAGCAGCTGGCTTGAACCCGTCGGCGTCGGCCAGGAGCGCTGAACAATGGCCGGCGACCTGAACTACCGATCCGTACCTGCTCTCCCGGAGCGGCTTCGCTTGGCGCAACTCGGGGCTTCCCGTTGTGGGCCAGGTTATGGCCGACCCCCGGGGAAACACCGTCGAGGAGGTTCTCCCCACCCCCGGCCAGGCGTGGGGCACCACGACGGTTCTTTGGCTCGAGGGGCCCGGAACAAGCGCCCTTCGTGCAGCGGGCGACCCTCGTCCGCGACGACCTTGGCCCAAGCCACAATTCTGGGGGGTCGTCACCTGCGCAAACAAATGAAAGGAGTTGCACCAAAATGAGGATAAATATCTTGCAGAAACGGGGCTGGCGCCCCGCCATGGCCACCGCGACTGCAGCACTGTGCATGGCCGCTTTGGCCACCCTACCCGGGACTGTCGCCCACGCCGCGACTTCCACCACGACCATCACGTGGTGGGCCAGCCCGATCAGTCCTGGTTCCAACGAGCCAGACCTCCGCCCAGCGCTAGTCAGCGCTTTTGAGAAAGCCTACCCGAGCATCACCGTCAAGATCGAGACCGCGCCCAGCGACACCGATACAAACCGCGCCGACCTGGTGACTACGATCTCCGGTGGAGCCAGCGAGCCCGACGTGTTCATGGGAGACGTGATCTGGCCCGGGCAGTTCGGGGCGCACCAGTTGGCGTTGCCGCTCTCTAAGTACCTGCCGGCCAGCTTCTGGACACGCTTCGCCCCTGGGCTCGTCGCCGGCGCGAGCTATGGCGGAAAAGTCTATGGAGCGCCGTTCTTCCAGGACCAGGGCTTCCTCTACTACCGGACCGACCTCCTGAAGGCAGCCGGTATGTCGGTCCCCAAGACCTGGGAGCAGCTCGAGTCCGATGCCGCCACCCTTGTCAAGCAGGGTAAGGTCAAATACGGTTTCGTCTTCGAGGGCAATTCTTACGAGGGGGGCACCTGCGACTTCATGGAGTACTACGCCGACACTGGTGGTCAAGTGCTCAACTCGACCGATACCGCGTCCGTCTTTAATGTGGCCGACGCGACCAAGGTCCTCACCTTTGTCCGGAGCCTCGTAACCTCGGGTGCGTCCCCCAATTCGGTGGACACCTTCGAAGAGACTCAGGCAAACGACGCCTTCGACAACGGCCAGGCCGCCTTCCTGCGCAACTGGGACTACGCCTACTCGACGGCCCAGGGAACTGGGTCTAAGGTCATCGGCCACGTTGGCGTCGTCCCGCTGCCCACCTTTGCCGGCCAGCCCTATCCGGGTTACTCCAACATCGGTGGCTGGAACCTTTACATCAACCCCCATTCGAAGAACGTCGCCGCTGACCTGGACTTCATCAACTTCATCACCGGCACCGTGGCTCAGACGATCGAGGCAAAGCCACCGTGGTCCGAGATCCCGACCAACGCTGCCGTCCGGGGTAACCCGGCGATCAAGGCTCTGAACGCCCCGTTCGCCGTGCTGTCCAAGACCAAGCTTGTCCCACGCCCCGCGCAGAACCCCAACTACCCGCAAATATCCCAAGCCATTTACACCAACTTCAACTCGGCCCTGGCCGGCTCTGCCTCACCGGCCGCCGCCGCCGCCGCCATGGCCAGCCAGCTGAAGACAGCAGTCAGCTCCAGCGGCCTATAAACCCAGATTGGCAATTTGCTGACGGCCCTAGCGCAACTGGGGCCGTCAGCAAGGCCCAATGCAGGAAGGAGCCCAGTTGGCACCCACCGATCTTGCACCAGGCACGCTTGTCGAGGCCCCGGCTCACGTGCCCCCCACGGTAAAGCCCCACGCGGACCAGATCCGTCGCCGCTTTGCCCGCCTTGGTTGGGGCTTTTCTGCGCCCGCATTAATCGTAATCGCGGCGTTCACCATCTTCCCCATCCTTTTCTCCGTCCTGCTCTCCGTTGAGAACGTGAACGTCACCGGCAGCGGCTTCAGCCTGCAGGGGCTCACCGGCTCCAACTACGACAAGGTGGTCACCTCTGGATTGTGGCACCATGCCCTGTGGTTCACCATCCTGTTCACTGCCGTGACAGTGGTGGTGGAGCTCGCGCTCGGGACGGTGTTCGCCCTGATCTTGGAGCGCCTCACGGCCGGCCGAGGCTTCATGATGGCGCTCATGCTCATCCCGTGGTCGTTGATAACAGTCATTTCGGCTGAGCTGTGGGGTTACATCTACGACCCGACCTACGGGGTCCTAGACCAGATATTCCATTTCCTGGGGCTGGGTTCACCCAACTTCCTCGGCACGCCGTTGCCCGCCACCATCTGCCTCATGTTCGCCGACATCTGGAAGACGACGCCGTTCGTGGCCATCATCGTGCTGGCCGGATTGGTGATGATCCCGGAGGAGCTCTTCGAGGCGTCGGAGGTCGACGGGGCTTCGGGCTGGAAAACCTTCTGGCGGATCACGGTGCCGCTACTGCGACCGACGATCGGTATAGCCGTCCTGTTCCGGATGCTGCAGGCGTTCGGGCTTTTCGACCTGCCTTACGTCCTAACGGGCGGCGGGCCGGGCACTGCCACCCAGTCACTGGCCATGCTCGGCTACAACACGATGTTCACCGACATCGATTTCGGGCCGGGCGCTGCCGTGGCAGTTAGCACTGGGGCGATAGTCCTGATCGGTTGCCTGGTGTTCCTGCGTGCGTTCAAGGCGCAGGTCGGGAAGGAGTCCATCAGTGCGTAACCGCCCCGGCCACACTTTGAACCGCGTGCTCGTCCCCCTGGGGGCGCTACTGATCGCCCTCTTCGTGCTCCTGCCCTTGTACTGGATGCTGGCGTCCAGTTTCAAGACGCAGTACAACGTCGGGGCGAGCCCGCCGCAGTACTTCCCTAACCCCCTCAGTACCTCGAGTTACCGTGCGGCCTTCTCGGACGGCTTCGGTGGCTTCGTCATAAACTCGCTCGTGGTGGCCTGTTGCTCCACGGCGCTCGTCCTCTTCCTCGGGACCCTGGCCGGCTACGCCCTCGGGCGCCTACCAGTACGCGGCAAGTACCCCTTGATGGTGGGCTTGCTCATGATCTCGGTCTTCCCCCAGATCGCCGTGGTCGCCCCCCTCTACCTCGTCATGCGCGACATGGGTTGGCTCAACACGTACCAAGCTCTCATATTCCCCTACACTGCCTTCAACCTTCCCTTCGCCATTTGGATACTCCGCAATTACTTCCTCGGGATATCCATGTCGATGGAGGAAAGCGCCCGTATAGACGGGGCCGGTGTTCTGCGCACCCTCTGGTCAGTTATCCTGCCCCAGGTCACGCCGGGCATATTCACAGCCGGCGTTTTCACGTTCACCGCCTGCTGGACCGAGTTCTTGATGGCCCTCTCGTTCGACTTCGGCAAGAAGACCATACCGGTGGGGATCGCATCGTTCGGTACCCAGTTCACGGTGCCTTATGGGGCCTACTTCGCCGCGAGTTGCATCGCGGTCCTCCCCATCGCCATCATGGTGATCATCTTCCGCAAGGCCGTCGTGTCCGGCCTGACAGCAGGGTCCGTCAAGGGCTAGTCCGGACAGCAACGCTCCCCGTGACTGACCGAAACATGATGGCCCGAATACCCGTCCATTGTCGGCTCGCCGGCAGGATGCCCAAGTGCGTGCCGCCTGGAAAAGAATAGGAGCACGCTATGAGGCTCTCCCACCCTAACGAGAGGCATTTCGCACTCCGCCGCCCGGCAACGGTCCTGATGGCGTGCGGCGGTGTGCCTGCCGGGCTTTCAGTGTTGTTCATGGCCGGTGTGACGCTCGGGCTCACCGCATCGGCCACCCCGGCGTCGGCGATGGCGACGGCGACAGCGACAGCGACAACTTTTTACGCTTATGCCAACGGGCGCGCCGTCTTGCCCTCTAGTTGCCCACCAACTGCCGACACCAGCAAACAGTGCAACCTCGGAGAGGCGTTGACGCTCGTCAACCGCGGCGGGACTGTCGCTTTGGCTACTCCCGGCAGGACGGCGCACTACGTCGGCAATTGGACGCTGCGCGCCGCTCTGGCGAAGTCCCCGGTTCCCGTGGAGGTACAGCCCGCACCGGGAGTAGCCCGCCCGGTCCTGGACGGTAACCACGGGCAAGGCACAGGCTGCACGACGACGGCGTGCAACGGGCCTATCTTGACCATTTACTCCGGGGCGCGCGTCAACATGGACTACATAACCTTCCAAGATGCCGACAACACCGCCACGAACTACGGCGGGGCAATAGAGAACGCCGGCGGCGGTGTGTTGGACATATCGGGTTGCACGTTCTTGGACGATGTGGCACGCAACGGGGGCGCGATCGATAACGGGGACAACCACGGTGGCGGCACGCTCGACGTCTCCGGCTCCCGGTTCTCCCGTGACTCGGCCATTGGCACCAAGGGGGGCACAGGTGATGGGGGGGCCATCGACAACGGTGACAACGGAGGGACGGGGAAGCTCACTGTCTCCTCCTCCACGTTCTCAGGCAATTCGGCCATCGCGGCCAAGGGGGGCACAGGTGATGGTGGGGCCATCGACAACAGCGACAACGGAGGGACGGGGACGCTCACGGCCCTGTCCTGCACGTTTTCGAGGAACACGGCGACGGGCGACTTAGCTGCTACCGACGGCGGGGGGGCGATCGACAACGCTGACAACGGCGGGACAGGTACGTTCAGCGTGTCGGGCTCCACGTTAACGGCGAACGCCGCCAAGTACGGCGGCGCCATTGCCGATGTGACCGGGACAGGCCGCGTGTCAGGCTCGACCTTCTCGGCCAATACGGCCGCCTACGGAGGGGCGATCGACAACGGCCGGCGCGTGTCCGGCTTCGCCAGCACCAGCATTTCGGGTTCAACGTTCGTCGCTAACAGCGCCACCGGGAACGGTGGTGCCATAGACAACGGGGACAGTTTGAACGTGAGCGGCAACCTAGTGGTGGTGGCTTCGACGTTCACGGGCAATACGGCGACCGGCCGCGTCAGTTCGACCGAGCTTTTGGTCTTCGACAAGAACGGTGACGGCGGCGCCATAGACAACGGGGACAACGAAGGGACCGGCACGCTTGTTGTCACCGCATCCACCTTCTCGGGGAACAGTGCGCAGCGAGCCGGTGGGGCCCTCGACAACTTCACGACGCTGTGGGCCTCGGGGGACATCCTCAACGGGGCTTGTGGAGAGTCGACCGGAGGGCTCTGGAACGACGAGGGCTACAACATCGGGAGCACCACCTGCGTCAGGACCGCTGTAGGCGACGTCCGCCAGGGCGCTGGCGAGCTCGGGCCGCTGGGGGACAACGGAGGGCCCACCGAGACGATGCTGCCACTTGCTGGCAACCCGGCCGTCGGCGCGATCCCGTACAACACCACTCTGGTGCTGAACGGCCGCTCTGTGACAATGTGCCCGGCTACGGACCAGCGCGGCGTGCGCAGCAGCGCAGGACAGCACTGCGATGCCGGTGCCGTACAGTAACCAACAGTGCCGGTCCTGGTCTGCGGAGGCGAAAGCTCCACCAGCCGCCGCCCACTCCGGAGCGCACCGGTGGAGGTGAGCACAGCCAGGCCCAGGTGCTCCCTGAGCGGTGCACTCACAGGATCCCCGTGCTCCTAAAGGAGTGCCAAAGGCAAGCCTTTGCACCGGACGGATTGCGTTCCCCGCGTCTAATGAAGCCACGTGCTGGCGACCACACCTCGGACGCTTTCCTGGCGGGCGCCCTGGGCCCCGCTGCGGGTGAAAAAGTCGTGGTCCTCGGCCCAGGGCGACGACCTCACCGAGCGCCTTCGCCATGACCTCTTCGATGGCCGTCCTGGTGGCCTGGTCTCCCATGGCCCACATGAGCGACACGGATCTCGGTGGATGAAAGGTGAGGCCGTAGCCCGCCACCGGAGCGCGCTGGCCCATCGAGGGCAGCCGGCCCAGGGCCTGGCCGGTTGAGGGGGTCGGCCAACTGGGCCAGCATGCGGTGCACCATCTCGGGGGATACCACGTCGCCGGCCTTCACCGGCCCGGGCTCCGACCCGAGCCCGTCCAGCCCCGGCCCAGGAACCGGCCCGGCGGCGTCCCCTGGGCGGCGTAGTAGCCGGCCGCCTCCACCCCGAGCTCAGCCGCGCCGGCCACGCTGTCGGTCAGGTACCGCCAGGCGTTGCCGCCCATCTTTAGCGGCCAGCTCATGGTCAGCATCGGAGCAGTCACCGCCGGAGGCACTACCGGCCCGCTGTTCGGGCCTCTCGTCTCCCGGGGCGGAGGTGGCGACTTTTTCGACCGAACTCCGGGAGTGCCGTACCGCTGCGCATCGACCAAGACTTGGTATCGGTGAGCGACATCGCTCAGCGCCTCGGGCGCACCAGGGAGTCTGTCCGGCTCCTGCGGACGGCAAACGTGGCCCCGGCCGCTTCCCACCTGCGATCGGGACCGTCGGCGACGGCATCAGGGTATGGCAGTGGGCGGTCGTACTGGGGTGGTCCGACAAGTTCCTGGGCGTTGACCTCGGCGAGAACGGTGTACCGCCACTGACCGCGGCCGTGCTGGACGTCAGTTTCGCCACCCGCCGGTCACCGGGACTGGCCTCCGCTCTGGGACGGGGCTGGTTCACGGGCTAGGCCAGCCCGGCCTCTCCGCACCGGGAGGCAAGGATGGCGGCCTCGGCGGAGGCCTCCGCCGAGGGCTCCGGGCTCCCAGCGGTGGCGGCTGCGACAGGCGTCGGCCTGGGCACGGCGCCGACCAGGGCACGATCCACACCGCTACGTCGTGGCCGGACATCGCCACCCCGGCCCCTTCGTGCAGAGGCTCCCGCTCCGCGGGGCCGCGAACGCAAGGAGACGAAGATGAGCGGTGCGTCGGGAAAAGCAAGAGCGGTTCAGGTCGTCGAGGGCCATCGCCCGCAGTTGAGGTGGGCAATGGCCGGTCCCTACGTGGTCTCGGTACCGGAGGCCGCCGCGCTGCTAGGGGCCAGCAAGGACCTCGCCTACGATTTGGCCCGCCGGGGCGAGCTACCCGGCGCTTTCCAGGTCGGGCGGCGCTGGCGGGTCAGCCTCATGAAGCTCCTGGCTGCCGTCCACGGGGCCCAGGACGACCGAGCCGAGAAAGCCGGCTAGTTCACGGTCGCGCGCTTCGAGGGCGTGAGCGTAGACCCGCAGCGTTACGG
>JBKQUU010000005.1:0-22170 GCA_052325485.1 Acidimicrobiales bacterium
GTCACCGGGCTGTCCTGGATGGACCATCAGTGGGGACCGCTCGACCTTAGCGAGGGTGGCGGCTGGGACTGGTTCAGTGTGCAACTTTCCAACGGTCAGCAGTACATGGTCGATTTCGTCCGCAACCGGAAAGACCAGATCATTTCCAGCTTCGCCACCCATGTCAGCTCGGCCGGGCGGGCCGTGCGCCTGACGCCCGTCAGTGAAAGGCCGACCGGTTCCTGGCGGAGCCCGGCCACCGGCCTCACCTACAGCTCGGGGTGGCAGCTGACCGTCCCGGGCGGGCACCTCGACATCGCCCCCGACCTGCGCGACCAGGAGCTCGACCTGCGCAGTACTCCCCAGGGAAATGCCTATTGGGAAGGCGACGTCTCCGTCCAGGGTGTCATCGGCGGGGTGCCCGTGACCGGCGTCGGCTACACCGAGCTTAACCCCCCAGGGGCCACACCGCCGCCCTCCGTCTGAAGGCTGGCCAGCAGGGGACGTTTATGTCTGGCCGGGGGACGGGGGGGCGGGCGGGACGTCCAGGGCACCGGGTGCCAGGGAAGCCACGTGGCGATGGATCTCCTCGAGCAGGTCGGTGTTCTTCTTGACCTGCTGGGTGAGGGAGGTATTGTCGCTCACGAGTTCTTTTAGGTCCTCGGTGTTCTTCTCGGTGTGCACGGCAATTTCGGACGCGATGCCGTCGGCGCGCTTGGCGGCGATCAGCAAAGCGGCGGCCTGCACCCCGGCCAGCATGGAGAGGAAAAGGTTGAGGAGTATGTACGGGTAAGGGTCGAACCCGTGCTTGCCGTCGGCGCCGCCCAGGTAGAAGACGGAGTTGACGACCGCCCAAAGGACCATAACACCGAAGAAGCAAAACACGAAGGTCCACGAGCCCATCATGTTCCTCATGCGGTCGGCGGCCCGCTCCCCGATGGTCAGTTGTTCCCCGGAACGGACACCGGGGTGCCGGTGCCAGTGAGTTTGCCAACCCCCGCCTGTCATATTGGCTCGATCTTGCCATGACCGAGCGCCTCAACAGCGGATGGGCACGCGGGAGCCCTCCAGCCCGGCCCTGAGGGACGCCATCAAGGCTGAAGCGTACTTCGCCTTCAACAGCGACGCCGCCTCTGATTTTGCCGGGGCCATCGAGGATTACCTGGCCGAGAGCCTCTACCGTCCCACCCATTCCCCCGAAGAGGCCTTCTACAACATGCTGCGCATCGAGAAGACCCACCAGATGATCTATAAGGAAGACCGCCTGTTCGAAAACGTGATCGGTGAGGACGGACAGACGTCTGACGCCACCTTCAACATCCTCGGTGCCTGGGGCTGGGACGGCTCGGAACTGGTCAACTACAGGGGCAGTGGGTGGCTGAGCGGCCAGGTGGACGCGGGACAGGTGTGGTGGATGCTGTACGCCATGCGGTGGCTAACGGCCGTCCCCACCACGGCGGCGGTCACCCAGCTGCAGGACTGCTATGACAACTACTGGTCGAAGGGCAACCCCGGGGGATTGGCCAGCACCTATTGCAACGCCGCCAATGCCGGGATCCCAAAGGGCCCGAGCAGCCTGCAAGCCGACATCGACTATGCGGGGTACCTGTTGGACGGCCAATCACCGGGGCCGGCGTTCAAAAACGACAACGTGCCGCCCCGCTGGACCATGGACGACAGTTCGTAGCCGGCTGGCGGTAGACCAGCACCTCTAGAGGGCTGAGGCCGGCCTCAAGAGAAGACCTTCGGCCCTAGATCTATCCCTGGCCACGGTGGACGATGGGCCCATGCCCCATGCGGGAGCCCTGACCATCCGGAGGCGAACATGAGCCAGTGCCACGACAACTATGACCCGGTCGAAAAACCGGTCGTCCACGTGGCCCCGAACCATGGCGGGTTGCTGGACGGCGCCCAGTGCCACGACACCTACGAGGACCTGTCGGCGACGGCGGAGAGCGCACCAGGACCAGAAAAGCCGGTCGACTTGCCCCTGAAGTAGCCCGGTCGTCAATATTTACTTCTTGTGAGCGAAGACCAACCGTCTGCCGGCCGTGACCAGGGGGCCAGGGTAGCCAGAGGGGACCTCTACCTCGTCGTCGGGTACGACGGCTCTGCGCCCGCCGGTCGGGCGCTCGATGCCGCCGTCGCTTTACTGCGGGGCCGGACCGGTCACATAGAGGTCGTGTTCGTGGCCCACCAGCCCAGCGCCTCCGCTCTGTCGCCCAATGCCCTGGCCGAGATGAGCTACACCCTCGACGAGCTCGAACAAGAGCTCCGCCGCATGGCCGACGAGCGCCTTCATGGCGCGGTGGACAGTTGGGGTTTCGAGCGCCGGGACGGCGTGGTGGCCGACGACCTGTTGGCCGTGGCCAAAGGCACCCTCAACGACCGTCCTAACGACACCGTCGTCATCGTGGTGGGCAGCTCGTCCCACGCCATGCACCGGGTGGTCGGCTCGGTGGCGGTCAACCTGGCCCGCCACTCGCCGGTGCCGGTCGTGATCGTGCCCTAAAGGCGTCGGCGGGCTCCCGCCGCCACGGACGGCCGCCGCCACGCTCAGGCGGATATGGCGCTCGGGAAGCGGACCTGGAAATCGAGGACCGTGGCATAGGTGGGAGTGATGGCGATCCTGGCCATCCCCTGGCCCATGGCCGCCACCTGGGCGATCCAGGCTTGGCCCTGCTCGGGACCGAAGTAACGCTCGGCGGCGGCGGCGTACTCAGGGACAACGCCGTCCGTCCGCTCCACTGTCGCCGTACCCCGGAGCGACAGGACATGGTACGGCCAGGAAGCGCGGTCTATGGTGAGCGCCACTTTGGCGCCCGATGTGAGCACCTTCAGCTTGGGCGCTTTGCTGGGAGAGGCCACGACTACTTGCGCGCCGGTCCAATGGAACCATATGGGGACCACCCGGGGGCTGCCGTCACGCCAGGTGTAGGCCAATCTGGCCGGCTCGGTCGACTTCAATAGTTCTTGGGCCACATCGTCGTTGAGGACGTCCATCACGTTCACCCTTCCCACCCCTTTCTCCAGGACCAATGGGGAGAGGATAACTCCGTTGGCCGGGAAAATCTTGGCCATGGCGCCGCCTGCGGGCGGGGGCCACGCGCCGGCGCGCGGACAACGTCTTTTAGGCTGCCGTCCCGACCCGGGCCCCGTCCACGACCTGGGTGATCGTCGTGCGGTTGTGCTCGTAACAGGAGGTCGAACAGCCGGCGATGATAAGCCAGAGCTGGCTGCCCTTCTCGTACGTCCGTTCATCGAAGCTAGTGCTGCCCGCAGGTGAGACGACCATTAGAGCGGCGGCGGAGCCGCTCAGGCCACCCTCATGGACCGGGCGGTGGGCCACAAGGGTCTTGACCGTGGCCCCGGAGTACCCGGGCTCGGCTTCCTTGAGGTATTGGGGTAGCAGCTCGTAAGTCTGCGACGGCGGCAGCATGACCGGCGGGTCCTCTACTGTCACAAAGAGCCATGGGGCCGAAGAGGCCTGCAGCACGATATCGCTCGGCGCCCGGGCGGGGGACGCCACCAGGGCGAACAAGGGCTCGGGCGGCACGATGAAGCCCGATATGAACAGTTCCGTCTCGTTTTGGACGACCCAGTTTTTCGGGACATCGAAGGAGATCTGGGCCGCCGCACTGCCCTCGTGCACCTCTTTTACGGTGGCACCGGTGTGGGCGAGGGCGGCCATGGCGGCGAGGGCTAAAAGGCGCTTCATGGGGCCGGGGTTCATGCCCTGAAATGTAAAGATGGGGTCTTTCCGGAACCTTTCCGCCCTGGCCGGAGCCTCTCTGACGGGCCCTGGACCGGCGACGTCCATGGTCGCTGCGCCGGTGACGGTTCGCCGTGAGATAATGCGCCGTGGCCGCCGGAACGGTCAGTGAGCCCGCAGGGGCGGGCGGCGCCCGGGTGCGGGTGAGCCTCCTCGGCCCGTTCACCATAAAGCGGGGCGGGCGCGGCGCCGGCCCTTGGTACCGCCCTCCGGCCAAACGCCTCTGCGAGCTGGTAATGGTGAGCCCCGGGCTCCGGGTCGGCCGGGAGCTGGCCCAGGAAATGTTGTTCGCCGACCTGGGGCCGTCCGCCGCCGCCAATGCGCTCTCCAGGGCGCTGTCACTGGCCAGGGGGGCGCTTTCCCCCTTGGGCGGGGAGGTGCGGGGGTTGTTGCAGGCAGACCGGGCCCACATATGGGCCTCCCCTGACGTTCCCCTGGACATCGACCTGGTGGCGCACGAGGCAGCCCTGCGGACGGCTTTGGCCATGGAGCGGGGGCCCTCTCGGGACACGGCTTTATGTACGGCACTGGCCGACGATGGCGTCCTGCTCGAAGACGAGCCCTACGCCGACTGGGCGCTCCGGCCCCGAGAGGCCCTCGAGCTCCTGCGCCAAAGAGCCCGTTCAGAGCTGGCCCGGGACCGCAGCACGGGCCACGGGCGCTCCGCTCCCGAGGCGGTCATCGAAGCCTGGGAAGCCTGCCTGGCCCACGATGCGGCGTCCGAAGAGGCGGCTTCATCGTTGATGCGCATCTATTCAGCTCAGGGCCAGCGTCAGTTGGCGTGGCGAGCCTATGACCGTTGCCGGGCCGCTCTTGAGGCCCTGGGGTTACGGGTATCGCCGGCGCTGGCCGAGGCCCAGCGCGCCTTGATGGGGACGGCGCCCGGGCCGGCGCCCGCCGACGCCGGCCCCTGGGCCCCCGGTAGCGTCAGCCACGAAGAGCGCCGGCTGGTGAGCGTGTTTTTTGCTGAGCTCTCGGGGCCGGCGGGCATAGGCCGGGACCCCGAGGACGTGAGGCACGTCATCGGCGGAGCTTTGGCGGCCGTGATCGCGGAGGTGGAAAGTTTGGGAGGTACGGTTACCTCTGTCTCGGGTGCCGGCCTGGTGGCCATCTTCGGCGCTCCCCAGGCCCATGAAGACGACCCCGAGCGCGCCGTCAGGACCGGGTCCCGGGCGCTCTCTGCGATCGGTGCCGTCGGGGCGCCGTCGCTCTCGGTCCGCGTCGGTATCGAGACCGGGCCGACAGTCGTCGGGCCCCTAGGGGCCGGTGCCGGTTACGGTGCGGTGGGCGAGGTGGTGGGGGTGGCCGCCGCCCTGCAGTCGGCGGCCAAGGCGGGTGCGGTCCTCGTAGGCCCGGCCACCCGCGCTGCCACCCATGGGGCCTTCGAGTGGGGGCCGACCGAAGACGTTGTCCCCACGCCGGGGGCCAAGCCACTGGTTGCCTCCTACCTCGGGCGGCCCAAGGCGCGGCCCCCCGGTTACCGGGGCCCCGCCCGGCTGGCGGGCCGCGCCCCCCTGGCGGGCCGCCTCGGCGAGTTGGCCGTGCTCGACGACGCCTTGCGGGGAGCGACGTCGGGGACGGGCTCGGTCGTCTTCCTGGTCGGCGACCCCGGGCTGGGCAAGACCCGGCTGGTGCAGGAGTGCCGTAAGCGCTTCATGGCCTGGGTAGGGGCCGGCACCGGCCGGCTACCGTTGTGGCTGGAAGGCCGCTGTGGCTCCTATGCGTCCTCGACGCCCTACGGTCTTTACCAACAGCTCCTGTCCGCCTGGGCCGGGGTCGCCCCCGAGGAAGGCGAGCTGGTGGCCCGCCCGGCCCTGGAACGGGCCATGAAGGCCATTTTCGGGGCCCACGCCGACCACGTCGACCTACTGGCTCACATGATGGGCCTGCCCACCGGGCCGGGCCCGGCCCCGCTGGCCCAGCTCAGCCCCGAAGACCTTCAGCGGGCGACCTTTGCCGCCGTCCGCGCGGTGGTGGGCCGGCTGGCGGACAAAGGGCCGACCGTGCTCGTCCTGGAAGACCTTCACTGGGCCGACCCCACATCGGTCCGCCTGACCGAGGAACTTGCCGCGCTAGCTGCTGAGCGCCCCCTGTTGTTGCTGGCCACCAGGCGCCCCGAACCCGACCCGGGAGTTTCTGGTCTCGAGGCCGTCCTGGAGGCTGACGCCCGCGCCCGGGTGCGCAGGGTGGAGCTTTCACCCCTGCCCGAAGAGGCCGAACGAGCCTTGGCCCGGTCCCTGGTCGGCCGTGGTGCCGACGAAGCGGTCATCGGGGCCTTGTGCGCCGGTGCCGAAGGCAACCCGCTCTTCTTGGAGGAACGGCTCTCTTCGCTGGTCGAGAGGGGCGCTCTGGTCAGGGACGGGGCCACCTGGGACCTCAGCGGGACGGCCGCCACCGAGGTCCCTGAGGCGTTGGAGCGCCTTGTCCGCTCCCGGGTGGACCGGCTCGGCCCCCGCGCCCGGGAGGTCATCACGGCGGCCTCGGTCCTCGGGCGGGAGTTCGCCCTGAGCCTCCTCGAGGCGGTGGCGGAGGTCGGAGGCGAAATGGGGACGGGGCTGGGGGAGCTGTGTGCCACGGGTTTGTTCAGCGAGGTGCGCCAGACGCCCGAGCCCGCCTACCGTTTCCGCCACGCCCTCATCCAGGAAGCCATCTACAGGGGCCTGATGAGGGGCCAACGGCGCCAGTTCCATGCCCGGGCGGCTTGGTGCCTAGAGGAGTCCTGGCCGGGCCGTTTGGTCGAACTGGCCTCCCTCCTGGGCCACCACTACAGCGCCGCGGGGGAGGCGGCGAGGGCCGTCCACTACCTCGAAGTTGCCGGTGACCACGCCGTTTCTGTGTTCGCCAACGATGAGGCGGTAGCGTCCTATCGTCATGCGCTGGAGGTGGTCGACCAGGACCGTAGCGGGGACATCGCGACCAAAGCCGCCGTGGAGCTCCGGGCCAAGTTGGCTGAGGTGCTGTGGCGGAACAGCCGTTTCGGCGAAGCCCGGGAGGTGCTGAAAAAGGCTTTGCCGCTTGTCGGCCCGGAGCAAGCTTTGCAGGCCGCTCGCTTCCAGGCGCGTTTGGGACGAGTGGAGGTGGAGGACCACCACTTCGACGCCGCCCTCGTCGCCTTTGACACGGCGAGCGAGCTGCTAAGGGAGCACCCGGCGGAGCATGACGAAGAATGGGCCGACCTGTGGCTCGAGGTCCAGGTGGACGGCCTGGCCAACCTCTACTACTGGGGGAACGAGCCTGACAAAGCCGCGGTGGTCTTAGCCAATGCCCGCCCCATCGTGGAGGCACTGGGGTCGCCCGTCCGCAAAACGAGCTTCTACGTGAACCTGAGCACCCAACGGAACCGCGAAACTCGCTACCGCACCGATGAGGAAAGCATTGCCAACTTGCGGACCGCGCTCAAGGTGGCGGAACAGGGCATCGGCGAGCACGGCACGGCCATTGTGCTGTCGACCCTGGGGTTCCAGCTGCTCTGGCACGGCGACCTTAGCGAGGCCCAAGAAAAGTTGGAGGCGGCGCTCGCCATCGGCGCACGCATCGGCGACCCGTGGCGGCAAGCAATGTGCCTGTGCTACCTCAACATCACCGCCCTCCGTCGCTCCGATGTCGGTGCCGTGCGCGCCCTGGCGCCGCGCTCCATAGCGGCCGCCGAGGCCGCCAACTACCCCGCTTACGTAGCCGCGGCCAAGGCCACCATGGCCTGGGTGGCCTGGAAAGATGGGAACTTCGGTGACGTGGCCCCTTTGGCCACCGAGGCACTAGGACTGTGGGCCACCATCGCCGTCACCTTCCCGTTCCAATGGACCTGTCTTTGGCCGCTGATAGCTGTCCGCCTGGCGGACGGTGAGCCGGCCGAAGCGGTGGACGCCAGCCGGCGGTTGCTCGTTCCTCCCCAGCAACGCCTCCCCGACGAGCTCGAGTTGCTGGTGGAGGCGGCGGGGGCAGCTTGGGACCGGGGCGAGCACCAATTGGCGGCGGGCAAGCTCGCCGACGCCCTGGAGATGGCGGGGCGCCTGGGCTACGCCTGAGGGCGCTAACGGGCCCGGGGGCTCCGGCCGGCGGAGCTTTTTAGCGGCCGCCGCGCCGGTCCCTGCACCTCGCTGGTGCAGGGACCGGCGTGCTCTTGGGGCGCACCCGGGCCGGGCCAACCTGGCTGCGCTCGCTCCGGGGACCTTACGTGGCGACCAGGCGTTGCCGGTAGGTGGCCGGGGCGCTGGCCGGTACCGGTGTCGTCCCCGACGGGGTGTAGGTGGCTCTGAGCTGGTAGGTCCCGGCCGGCAGCGGCTCATGGTCGACGACCTGGGCCTGAGCGCAGTTGACATAGGCGGTGGACGGGACCAGAGGTGCCGCCCCCAGCACGACGCCGGTGGTCAGGTCGGTGAAGGTCATCGTCCCGCTGGCATAGACATCGGCCACCCGGTCGCACTCCTGCCCGGTGACTGCGAACGCGCCCCCTTGGTCGCTCGGGTTGGGTGTGCCGCTTACCTGCGTGAACGTGGGCGGGCGGCAATCGACGATGAGGGCTGGCCCCGCCACGTGGGCGCAGGGGTGGGGATGGCCGGGGACGAACCCGGCGCGGCCGCTGTTGCGCAAGGCCCAGGCGAAGTACTCCGGCGCCGGCAGGGCGCTCGACTCGAGCTCATAAACGCTGGGTACCAACCGCAAGGCCTGGGGCACCGACTGAGAGAACGACGGCCCGAAGACGTCGGGGCCCAGGCTAAAGGTCCCAGACCCGAGGCCGGTGGCGTTGACCGTGGCCGCCAGGCCGTTGACGACCAGGGTGGTGGTGCCTTCCCCGGAAAGGAACGTCGCATCTGCCGGGGGGTAGGTCACCAGCCCGGCCGGGCCGATGCCCCAAGAAAAGGTGGCGACGATCCCGGCGCCGACCTGCATCCCGTACCCGTTGGCGGCCATCAGGTGGTAGTCCTGCACGGTGGTGCTCGAGGTGAGCTCGTGGTCGAGGTCCAATGCCTCTATGACGTACATGTTGGTCGACAGGGCGCGGGCGTCAAAAGAGAACGGGAACCCGACAAAGGTGACTTCCGGGCCCGAGACAGTGGCGCTGGGCCCGCAGTGGTGGAGCGTGGCCCTGCCGTCGGCGGCCAGGCCGAACTCGCACCGGCTCGGCAAACCGGAGCCGACGACCATTTCGACCGGCGGTTGGGGCATCCAGGTGAAGGTCTGGGTGGCACCGGCATTGACCACGGTCTCCCCGTACAGGACGGGGTAGACGCCGGTCGACAATGCGGTGGTGTCCAGGGTGATGGGCAGGCCGCTGAGGGTCAAGGTGTTGGTCCCGGCGCCGGAAGCCGCACCGTGGCAGGAGGCCGGGAGGCCCCAGGTGCCGGTGGGGGTGACCGACGGTTGGCAGAAGAAGGCGCCCCCTCCGGCGTTGAAGGTGGTCACCCCGGCGGGGAGGCTGATGGTTATCACCGACGCGGTAGGTACCGGTGTGGTGGTGACCCCGACAATATTTATGGCGCCGGTGGAAAGGGCGGTGGCGTCGATCTTCATGCTGAAGAGCGGCCCGGCCGAGGCCGGGGCGGCATTGGGGCCAACGGCCAACCCGGCCGTCACCAGTGCGCCGGCGCAGATGGCCGCGCCCCGTCGGACAACCCTATTGCTACAGCAACTCGTCAATTTGCCCATTGTGTTCATGGCCGCGCCGGTTAGGGAAAAAGTCTTGTGCATTTGGGTTTCCTCCTCATGGGTGGGGCCAGGGGCGGCCCTGGGTACAGGTTCTGTCACACGTTTTTGTTGGTCCCGCCATCGATCCGTGATGATCTTGAGAAGAAGGTGCCGATGCTCGTACCGTGGACGTTCCAGGTAGACAGCTTTGGGGGGCCCACACCGATGGCCACGAACGGCTTTCCCGCCCTGGGCGGTACCCAGGACGTGTTCTTCCCGCGGTCCGGCACTGGCGACTTGCCGACCATCGTCGCCGGCGACGGCGTGTACCTGGTAGATGACGCCGGGCGCCGGCTGCTTGATGTTTGTTCGGGCCCGTTCCTGGCCAACCTGGGCCAGGGGAACGAGCGGGTGCTCGAGGCCATGCTCAGGCAGGGCCGACGGCTCAGCTACACCTACTCACGCACTACCCGCCACCACGCCAATGCTGAGCTCACCGAGCGGTTGGCCTCGTTGGCCGGGCCGGGGCTTGAACGAGCCCACCTCACCTCGGGCGGGTCCGAAGCGGTCGAGATGGCGCTCAAGCTCCTGCGGGTGCACGCCGTGGCCACCGGGCACCCCGACCGGCACCGGGTGATCTCGCTTATGCCGGGTTTTCACGGCGCCACGCTCCAGACGCTCGCCCTCAATGGCGACATTGGTGCTCCCGCGCTCTGGGGACCGCTAACGGTGGCGTCCGAGAAGATCCCGGCGCCGTTGACGTTCCGAGCACCGAGCCCCGAGGCGGCGGCGGCGACAAGCTGTCGGGCGCTCGAGGCCGCCATCTCCGCTGCCGGTCCTGAGACCGTGCTGGCGTTCGTGATGGAACCGGTGGGCGGGCAGGCTTCGGGGGTGAACGTGCCCCACCCGTCCTTCGCCCGCGGCGCCCGCCAGATTTGCCACCGCTATGGTGTCCACCTCGTGTTCGACGAGGTCGTGAGCGCCTTCCGTACGGGCCGGTTCCTCGCCGCCCATCACGACCCCGAGGCCTTGCCCGACGTGGTGGCGCTGGCCAAGGGCCTGGCCGCCGGCTACGCGCCGCTCGGCGCCGTGCTCGCTCCGGCGGCGCTGGTCGAAGAGGTGGCGGCGACCACCGGCTTTGTCGTGTCGCACTCCTATGACGCCAACCCGATGGCGTGTGCGGCCGGGTCGGCCGTGCTTGATGAACTTGTCGACCGGGGCTTGATCGAAGGTGCGGTGACGCTCGGCGCCCGCCTTCGCGCCGGCCTCGAGCGCATGGCCCGTTCTTCGCCGTTGGTCGGCGATGTCCGGGGCCGGGGCCTTTTGCTGGCGGTCGAACTGGTCGCCGACAAACAGACCAACGAGCGCTTCCCCGAACATGCCGACCCGGGCGCGACTATCCGCCGGCACGGGCTCGAACATGGCCTACTGCTGTACTCGCGCCGCCAGAACGCCGGTCGGTACGGCGACTGGCTGCTCGTGACCCCACCGCTCGTGATCGATGAGCCGACATGTGACGAGCTCATCGACCGCCTCGAGGCGACGTTCGCCTCCGCCACTGATGAAGTCCTTGCTTCCCTAAAGGGCTAGGTGGTGCCCAACTTCCGTCTTGTCTTTTGGGTATAGGGTGTGGCGGGCGGAGGAAGGACGAAGCTAGATGGCAGACCGGGCCGTGCGGGCCGTTCTCTTCGCGGGTGACGGGGCAGTGACGCTTTCCGAGAAAATGGTCGGGGGCCAGGTGAAAAAAGTGGTGGCGGCGTGAACCTGGCCCGGGACTGGGACCTGTCCCCAGACGTGGACATGGTGCTGCGGGCGCAAGGGGCCGACCCCGACGTAGTCAGGGCGCGCCGCCCCGGGGCGGTTAGGGTGGCCGAACAGGCCATAGCCCAAGGCGCTGGTCTCGTTCAGCCCGTCGTGGTCTCGGACGTGTTCGCCGTGGCCGAGCTGCGCCATGAGCAACTGCGCCTGGACGGGGGAGGCCACCTAGCCGGGCCGCTGGTCGCCCAGCACTTACGGGCCGCCCAGTCCGTGGCCGTGGCCGTGTGCACGATCGGGCCCGCCCTGGAGGCGGCGGTGTCGGCTTGTTTCGGTGAGGACCCGGCCCTGGGCGTGGCGCTGGACGCCTTCGGCTCGGTCATGGTCGACCTGCTGGCCACGACGATGTGCCGGGGCGTGGACGACGACGCCGCGGCCCGGGGCCTGCGCACCACCGTCCCGCTCAGCCCCGGTCTGGTGGGCTGGCCCTTGGCCAGCGGCCAGCGCCAGGTCTTCGGACTGGTGGACGGGGCCGCCGCCGGTGTCAGCCTGACCACCGGGTCTTTGATGATGCCGCAGAAGTCGACTTCGCTGGTTATCGGCATCGGCGCCGATGTCGAGCACATCGGCGAGACCTGCGACTTCTGCAGCATGGCCACCACTTGCCGTTACCGAGCAGAGCACACTTCCCACCTGGCCTGAGGTCGCTTTTCCCGGTTGCCGTCATCTGCCAACGGCCATAGGCCCGTTTACCCAGCGCACCCGGTGCGCAGCATCACGACGTTATCTGCATCGCTGCGCACCATCCCTATGCCGCGGGCAAAATAAATCGCACTCCCGGAAAAAGCGTCCATGAGATCGTCGGACATCGCAGTGAAATCGCTGGCGTAGCGGCTTTTGAGGTTGATAGCCGTGGCGGACAGCACGTTGAGTTTGATGCCAACGAAGTCGCTGTACAACCCAGACGGTGTGGTTATGCTGTGTTGCGCAGGAGCTGGATGTACCTGTGCGGAAAGCCGTACGTACAGTGTGCTCCCGTTGACCAGCACTTTTGCCAGCCGCCGTTGAGCTGTTGGAGTTGTGGCGCTTAGCGCCACCGTCATAGGTGACGTAGATGACCCGGAGAGAGCCTTCAGGTTGCTGATCGATGGGTACGATATGGAACCTTGGTACAGTGACCAGCGCAGCCCGTGCTTCAACGTGCCCGAGCCGGGTTCGGTCCTGAGCTCACCATTACGCAGCGCTGTATACGGGTATACTATTGTTGTCCGTTTCGGGACGGCCCCCGGGGCTGACACCGTCGTTACAACGTCACGGTACATGAGCGTTGTCCCGAGTGAACTACTTGATATACTGAGCAGGGTGGTGACAGTTTTAGCTGTGGCACCTTGCGGTGAGGTGCCTGATAAAGTGCAAGACTGTCCCACATGGGTGTCAAGATAGTCCAGCCAGTTATAGCTGGTACTCTTGACAGCCACTTGGGGAGATTGGCCGGATGCGGCCGCCGGTGCCACCGTTGCGCCGGTGACGGCGAGCAGCAACAAAACCGCCACCACGACCACGACCCGGCATAGCACTCGGCGGTCCTGGGAGGGGGCCTGTCTCATTTGATGACCTCCAACATCGGCCTAGTCACACTGCAAATCCGAGCGGCGCTAAGCGTCCTACTTAACCGATCGTGCCGCGCATAACTAGGGCCAAAAGTCCCTAAATGTTCACCAGCGCCACGGGAACGCACACCAGGCGGCCCCTGGCCCGTGCTCCCGGCCCCGCTCTGCCGGTACCCGCCGGACCGGTCGTCGAACGCCAGGGCGCGAGCCTAAGCCCACAACTCTTCGTCGGTACGTACCACCGCTTTGACCCCGGTGGGGCGACCCTGGTGCTCACCCCGGGGGAGGCGGTAGTGCTCGACGGCAACGGCCTCGTGACCTGACGGCCACGGGACTTGGAGCAGCCGGTCCGTCGTTGTTAGCCGCAGGACAGCGGGTGGCAGGGCGAAGTGACAAAGGTGTACGGGCCGCCGGGGTTGGCCGGCCCGGGCGCAAGTTGAGAGAAGGGGACGGCCGTCACGGCACCGTTGGCCCCGACGGGCGGGGCCGAGGGTACCGCAGTGCTGGCCACCGCACTGGGTGACACCACGGCGGAAATGCCCAAACCCGCGCCGGCGAAGGCGCACAACCCGACGACTGCACTGGCTATCAGGCTTTTCATCTCTGTCACTCTCCTGACCGCATCCTCAGAAATACATTGTAGTCCATTCCACTTCAGCCTGCGCAGCTGGGAATGGCGAAGAATTGCCTGTAGTCAAAGCGAAATGTCCGGGTCCAAGAGCCTTACTTTGGCCCCCGGACAGGCCTTAACATATTTGATAAGGCACATAAAACATCCTCCCTGAGGGCCCGCGGGTATTTCTTCATCGGTGCCCCAGAGGTGCCTCGTCGAGACGACAACTGCTTTGCCGAAGCCAGCCGCCAGAGGCCTCAGACTTCTCACGCCCTGCACCGGAAGGCTAGGCTGTTCAAAGGCCGTGACCTTGGCTGGACCGGTATGGGACGTTAGGCCCTACGAACCCGACCCACCCGAGAAGCACTCTGGACCAGACCCGAGGCGGTCCTGAAATGAAAGGAACGCACAATGCGAAGGAAGTCCTTCGACGCAATAGCCACTGCTGGCGGGATCTTGCTGACAGTCGTACTGGTGGTGGCGGGCGTGCTCCTCTTCTGGGGCTACAGCTACGCCAATAACTCGGTCAGCACCCAGCTCGCTGCCCAGAAGATCACGTTCCCGCCCAAGTCCGTGTGGGCCACGGCTCATCCGGGCACCGAGTTCACCCCGGCGATGATCCCCTACATGGAGAAGTACTCAGGGCAACTCATGACCACCGGCGCCCAGGCCGAGACCTACGCCAACCACTTCATCGCCATCCACCTGCAGGAGATCGGCGGGGGCAAGACGTACTCGGAGCTCAGCGCGGCGGCGCTGGCTTTGCCGCCAGGTAGCGCCGCCTACAACGCCGCGGAGTCCACGGTGCAGACCGTGTTCCAGGGGACGACGCTGCGGGGCATGCTCCTCAACGCCTACGGCTGGTGGCAAATGGGCCAGATCGCCCTTATCAGCTCGATCGCCACGTTCGCACTGGCCGCCATTGCCGCTGTGCTCTCGGTCCTCGGCCTCCTCCACTTCCGCCGGGTGCCGCTAGACGAGGAAATCCCCAGGCTCAATGGCGGTGGCCCGGTCGGGCCCGGGGCCAACGGCGCCGGCAAGGCCCACGCGACCACCTCTTGATAAGGCCTGTCCCACGTACCGGGCCCGGCGGGCGCCAGTGCGTCCGCGTCAGCGACGGTGCTGCGGGGCCGCTCATTGGAGCTTTCGGCGCCTAACGTGAGCACGGCCGACCCTGAGGAGGTGGACGATGGCCGTGAACGAGGAGACGTCCCGCACCGAACTGGCCCGCTATGAGGTCGACTTCGAAGCCGACGCCCGGTCGCTGGTCTACACGTTCGGTGGGGTGGCGCCGGTGGCGTCGCTACACCCGCCCTGCGTGCTCGAGACGTCGACACTGGACTGTTACGCCGGGCGGGTCACCAGCGTTGAGCACTTGCCGAGCCAACGGTGCGACCCACCCCTGTTCAACCCGCAAACGGGGCCGTTCTTCATCGAAGGGGCCAAGCCCGGGGACACCCTGGCCGTGCACTTCGCCCGGATCGAGCCCCATTTCGCCTGGGGGGTGAGCTCGACGACGCCGTTCTTCGGTTCTCTCACGGCGACGCCTATGACCGCCATGCTCCACGCCCCCCTGCCCGAGCTCACGTGGATCTACGAGATCGACCTCCAGGCCCGCGTCGTGCGCTACCAGGCCCGGGAACGCACGGGTGTCAGCGTGGACCTGCCCCTCGACCCCATGCACGGCACGGTGGGCGTAGCGCCCGCCCTGGGCGAGGCCCGCTCGTCGCTCACCCCCGGCTCGTGGGGCGGCAACATGGACACCCCCGAGATGCGGGCGGGCACGACCTGCTACCTCGGGGTCAACGTCGAGGGCGCCCTCTGGAGCCTCGGCGACGGCCATGCCCGTCAGGGGGAGGGCGAGACCTGTGGCGTGGCCGTCGAGACGGCCATGGACTCGGTGGTCGCTCTGGACCTGCTCAAGGCCACGGCCGCGCCCTGGCCCCGGCTCGAGGACGACACCTACCTCATGACGACGGGCTCGGCCCGGCCCCTCGAGGACGCCTTCCGCATCGCCCACCAGCAGATGGTGCACTGGGTCTCGGAGCTGTGCGGCCTGACGACCATGGACGCCTACCAGCTCGTCTCCCAGGTGGCTCTGACCCCCGTCGCCAACGTTGTGGACACCAACTACACGGTCGTGGCCAAGGTGCCTAAGGCGTACCTGCCGGCGGCCACGCCGGCCATGGGCGGCGTGCACGCCCGTCTCCGGCGCCGCGCCCAGGGCTACTTGCGCAGCCGCTGAGGCTGCGAGCAGGCGCTTGCGCCCGGGTCAGCGGTCGCAGCCGCCCTCGCGGTCGGGGCGCAGGTAGGCGCGGTGGCGGTCCTCTACGCCGCGATAGGCGTAGGGGTCCTCGCCCGCCACCATCACGATGTCCCGGTCGTCGACCATGGCCATGTGCTCGCCGTCCCGGGGCGGGCGCCACGGCAGCAGGGACTGGGCGCTCATGTAGTGGTTGGCCACCGCCCGCCGCAGGCTACGGGGTGCCCGGTTGGGCAGGCTGCGGTGCAACAGGTAACCGTTGAATATGACCACCCCTCCGGCGGGCAGCCCCACGGGGACGGCCTGGTCGTCGGAGTAGGGGAAGCGGTACGCCTCGGTGGTGCAGTCGAAGCGGGCGTCGTCGATCTCCCGCTCGGGGTAGATGACGCCTCGGCGGTGCGAGCCGGGGAGCACCCAGAGGCACCCGTTGTCCGTCGTGGCGTCGTCGAGGGCGACCCACGCCGCGGTGAGCGACCGGTCGCGGGTCGGGATGAAGAACTCGTCCTGGTGCCAGGCCTGGCCGGGCTTGCCCTCGGCCTTGACGAACAGCATCGACTGCATGGCCTTCACGTCCGGGCCGATGACCACGGTCAGGACCTCGACGACCCGGGGGTGTAACAGGAGGTCGTGCATCGGCGGCGACAACTTGTGGGGGAAATGGACGCACAGCAGCGTGCGGAGCACGTCTTCGTCGGCCACCCCCGGCCCGGCGGGAGCCAGCCCGTCCACCTGGCCCCGCTCGCCTCGGGACAGCCGCAGGGTTTCGCGCCTAAGCGCCTCGACCTCGTCCCCGCCGAGCAGGTGGGGGTACACGAGGAAGCCGTCGCGTTGGTAGGCGCTGAGGTCCACCACGCCGTTAGCGGCCCCCTCTCCCGGCCCTTTGTGGAGGCGGGCGGCCAGGTCTCGGGCCGGCTCAGCGTCGAGCGTCAAGGGCATCTTCCCATCATCCTGGTGGCTTCGGGTGATCATAACGCCGCTCCCGGCCCCCTCAGGGCGGTGCCGCCACGGCCCTAGAATTGGGGCGAAGAGGGAGGCTGGAAAAATGGGACCCCGTGGGCGCGGCGACGAGGCGGCCCACCGCGAACCGACAGCCGTCGGTCTAGCCAAGGTCCACCCCAATGTCCGGGAGGCCGGACGGCGGGCGCGGAGCAACGAGCTCAAGCTGCGGGTGCGCACACCTTTGGCCCCCTGCGCCAGCGCGCCGGGGGACCTTGTGGGACCGATCGGCCGGGCCTGGCCCACTTGCAGGGCGCGCCGCGCCGGCGGGCTTTATGGGCGTTAAGGGCATTGTGTTCAACATCCAGAGGTTCTCCATCCATGACGGCCCCGGGATACGCACCACCGTCTTCCTCAAGGGGTGCACAAATAAATGTTTCTGGTGCCATAACCCCGAAGGGCTCAGAAGAGAAATAGAGCCTGAGTTCGACGCCCGCAGGTGCATGGGATGTGGGTCGTGTGTCTTGGTCTGCGCCTCCTCGGCGCTGTGTGTGAAAGCGGGTAAAGTCCAGTACGACAGGGACAAATGCACGTACTGCCTGGCCTGCACGAAAGCCTGCGTGACCGGCGCCTGCACGTGTTCTGCCCGGGAACTGTCCGTCGACGAAGTTATGGAAGAAGTCATGGAGGACCGCAACGCCTACAAAGATTCCG
The DNA here is from genome assembly GCA_052325485.1 of Acidimicrobiales bacterium. Taxonomy (GTDB): domain Bacteria; phylum Actinomycetota; class Acidimicrobiia; order Acidimicrobiales; family Palsa-688; genus Fen-671. The sequence continues at coordinate 17,268 of JBKQUU010000005.1, forward strand.
GCGGAGGCGTGACGATCTCGGGTGGAGAGCCGCTGATGCAGCCCAAATTCTGCATAGGCATTTTGAAACGTGCCCAAGAGCAGGGGATACACACCACGATCGAGACAGCCGGTAACGTGCGCTGGACAGCGTTCGAATCCGTGCTCCCCTATACAGATCTTGTGCTCATGGACTTGAAACACCTCGATGACAAGGTGCACAGAAGAGTGACTGGCGTCTCCAATCGCATCATACTTTTGAACGCATCGAGGCTAGCTGCCGCCACAGCTGCCTTTCAGGTACGTTTCAGGACCCCAGTGGTGCCCGGTGTGAACGATGAAGAAGGTGAACTGACCAAAATAGCGAAGTTCGTAAAACAACTGGGGGTGGACGGGCTCACCCTCGTCCCATTTCATACATTGGCAGAGTACAAGTACCGGCTGCTCGGCTTGACTTACCCGGGCGCAGGGCTTGAGACGGTGGCGCCGGCGGAGCTGGAGCGGTTGCAGGCGACAGTGGACGCCGCGTTCCACGATAAGCAGTTCCCATAGGACGGAGGCAGCACGTGAGCTCAGAAGACTTCAGCTATGAGGCAAGGCTTCGGATGTTGCAGGCGGCGAAGCTGAAAGAGGCTGGGGAAAAGCGCGGGCTTTTTGGCGCCATGGACCACGACGAATGGGGCATCGTGCTACCACCGGAGAGCAGCCGGCAGCTAGTTGAGACGATGTCCGCCTCGGGCATCATCAGCAAAGATGTCCTGTTCAATTTTGTCACCCTGGAGCCCAATCACCCCAACGGCGACTTTTACGGAGCCGCCGCAGTCGGCCGAAACTACCGAAGGATACTGGAAAACCATCCGGTGTTCATCGACCGCCACAGCTCCCTGGCCGGCGCCTACATGACTAATTTCTCATCCTATCGCAAGACCCATTGGAAGCCTGAGCATAATTCTGCTAATTTACGGGAGGCACAAGAACTGTACGCCATCGTGGACGGGATAGGCGGGCTACAGCACATGTGCCAAGATAACGAGATCGCCCTCAAATTAGGCTTGGGCGGCCTCTTGGCGAGAGTCAGGTGCCATGGGCACAGCCATCCCGAAAAAGCCGAGTTCTATACGGCCCTGGAAGACGTTGTCTTGGGGCTCATGAACTGGGTTTCCAGAACGGCTTCCGAAGCCGCCAGGCAGGCAAGGACCGCCGAGGTGCCAGGGGTGAAGAACAACCTGGAAGAGGTGGCGCAAATCAACCTGGCTCTGCTCGAGAGACCTCCCCAGACGTTCCGGGAGGCATGCCAGCTGTTGCTCTGGGTACAGTTGCTACTAAGGATGTACAATGGTAGTGGTTCCCTGGGGCGGCTTGACCTGCAGCTCATGCCTTATTACGAGGCAGACAAACGAGCAGGTAGGCTCACAGATGAGGAGGCTGTGTTCCACATCGCGTGCCTGCTGCTGCGTGATACGGCGTACATACAGCTGGGAGGATATGACGAAGGTGGCAACGACAACACTAACACGGTTTCCTATCTAGTCCTAGAGGCGGCGCACCGGTTGAAGGCGCCGGCCAATATCGGGATAGCTGTGGCGGACGACATTGACGAGGAGCTCTTCAGGCGGGGGGTGGAAGTGATCCTGGAGGACAAACTGGGGTACCCGAAATTCCTAGGCATGAAAAACATGGTCGAGGGTTTCATGAAGAGCGGGTACCCGATAGAGGCGGCGCGCCAGAGGGTGTACGCCGGGTGCCACTGGCATGCGATCCCAGGCCGGGAATACCCTCATATGGACTTGATGAAGGTCAACTTGCCGAGGGTGTTCGAAGTGGCGTTCCAGGACATGATGGCCGATGAGGGATCCGAAAAGACCGTTCCTGCGCTGTGGAACAAGTTTTCTCTTCACCTTCAGCAGTGTGTGGAGTGCGTGAAGGCCGGTTCCGATGTGCACCGTGCTCATATGCACGAGGTGTTCCCAGAATTGGCCATCGATTTATTGTGCTATGGGCCGATAGAAAAGGGCGTGGACGCCTCAGACGATAGTCTCGAGTATTACGACTATGGTTTGGACGCCGCCGGGCTTGCTACGGTCGCAGACAGCTTTGCCGCTATCGACCAGAGAATATGTCGAGAAAGACGTATGACAATGGAGCAATTGTCTGCGTTCCTGGCGGGTAATTGGCAAAATGAGGGTGGAGAATATGGGCGCAGGACGATGTCTAGTTGCCCGAGGTTCGGCCAAGGGGGAGCCGCCGCAGACCGTTATGCGCAGGAGATCGTCGAGCTCTTCACTACTTTGGTTGCCGACAAGCCGACACCCGGTGGGATCAGACTGGTACCCGGCGTCTTCGGATGGGCGAGCATGATCAATATGGGCAAGGTCGTGGGTGCAACTCCGGACGGGCGCTTTGCTCGAGAGCCTATATCACACGGCCCGAACCCGTCGCAGGGGTTCCGAGCGGACAATGCCCCGACTGCGCTCCTAAAGGCGGTTGCCAACGTACAACCGGGAAGGGGGAACGCATCTCCGGCTCAACTCGACCTCGATCCCACCGTAGCGGTGGACGCAAATGCCGCGGGTATTTTGGCCGGGTTGATCAAAGCCCATTTTCATGACGGCGGCACCCAGATCAGTCTCAATGTGATGGACCGCGAACAGGTCCTCGAGGCCTACGAGAACCCAGATAAGTACCCCGCGCTTGTGGTGAGAGTGACCGGGTTCAGTGCGTACTTCGCTAGCCTGTCCCCGGAGATGAGGAAATTTGTGGTGGACCGCATTGTGCACCAATGAGTTGGTGCCTGGGCCGCTCCAGCTCGCCGTGCTGCCGCCAGGTACGGGGAAGCCAGCGTGGTCCGGCGCCGGGTTGCTCAAGGCGGCCACGTGCTCGTCCAAGCGCGCAAAGATGCGGCGCAACTCCGCTCCAGAGATGCCCGTGACGGTCCCCAATGCCCGGGCGGTAAGTCGTGGGGCTTGGGCGTCGATGGGCGTCGGCTGCGGCACGGTACCGATGGCGTTAGCGCCGGGGCGTGCACGCCGGGCTCACCTGCACGCGGGCATGGGTACCAGGGGGCGGAGCGGACGGCACCGCGGCAGCCATGCGGGTCTGGCGGCCGCCCTCCAGTAGGAGCAGACGACTGAAGACGCGCGGCACGCAATCGAAACATTGGACTTCGCCGAGGCGTGCCTGGTGGCGTGCGCCGAGCCCACCGGGCCAGCCGGACTGAGTGGTCCCACGGGGACCGACCGGGCCCCAACAGTCGAGCGAGCCGAGCTGCCTGCTACCTGAGCCCGTCTGGCCCAGCCCGCGGTCAAAGCTTGACCAGTTGGCGGGCTGGAGCCCCAGCCCTAAAAAAGGGTCGAGCGCACTCCATCGAGTTCCTGGACCTTCGGGCTAGCGCCCGGCTCGATCTCGTCGGTGCCGCCCTCAGGGACGGCGAAGCTGGGACGCAGGTGGACGGGTCCCTCACCAAAAGGGGGCGGGAGAACACTCGCACCAGAACTGGTGCACCAACCGCGCCTACTCCCCAACAGGGGCCCGAACAGTAAAAACCAGCCCGAATGTTGTCGAAACCCACCTCACCAACACGCTACGGGCTCGTTGTGGCTACACTCGGTCCTTGGTGGTTCGCCCATTTGCCGGTCGGAGAGGTTCACTAAAGTTGACCGGAGGGGCAAGGCGCCGAACCCGTGGTGAGGTCCGTAAGGAGCTCTTCAGTCCTAACAGCCAGAGATGGAGCCGCCCAAGGGCGAGCTGATGTATAGCGCCTACAGTTGACCTAGCAATCTGCTGCCAAGTGCCACCGCCAACCGTACAATAACGTAGTGGGGCACAGGTAAGCCTCACCTCCGAATGAGGGCTCACCCACATTGACTACTAGATCAAACAAGTGGATCGTGTCTGGTCAACCCTGGCCGGACGCAACCGCAACGACGCTCGCCAAGACCGTGTCGGGCATCGGCTTTGACGGGATAGAACTGCCGGTGCGTCCTGGCTTCCCGGTAACGCCTACAAATGTGACTTCTGAGCTTCCCGAATGGCTGCACGCCTTTTCGGATGCTGGATTAGCCATAGTGAGTGTGGCCGGTAACCCGGACCCTCGCCTCGTCGACGCATGCGCCGCCGCCAACGTACCGCTCATCCGCGTGATGGCGCCCCTCGAGGGACAGGACTACCAAGCAGCCATCGAGAGGCTTGAACAGCGCTTCATGTCATGGGTGCCATTATGCGAGGAGGCAGGCGTGCGTATCGCCGTCCAACAGCACCACGGGCGCTTCATATCTACCGTTGCTGGGCTGACGGCGTTCCTAGCGAAGCTCCCCGCGGAGTGGGTGGGTGCCGCCTGGGACCCAGGGCACAGCGCGCTTGCCGGTGAAGACGCCGACCTGAGCGTCAGCCAGCTCGCCGACAGGCTAAGTATGGTCAACCTTAGGAACGCCTACTACACGAGGACACCAGGCCCAGACAGCGCTCAACCGGCCTGGACCACCCGGTGGGTCACAGGCAATGAGGGAATGAGCGACTGGGGGTCTGTGACCTCTTCGCTCAGAGCCATCGACTACGGCGGACCAATTTGCCTTGCAGCAACATACACGGACCCCGGACCGGGAATTGCTCAGCTCATCCGCGCCGATCTAGAACTCGCCAAACACTTGTTTGAGCAGTGACTTTCTCGCACATTGCGTTTGGCCAGCAGTGGTCCGCAGCGAGTACCGCACAAAGGCCAAAGCAGGAGCCGTAGCTAGTCTGGATAGCGGGGCTCTACAGCTAGTCTGCACCATTCTGACCATTACGTCGCGTACCAATTACACGACCAGCACAAGAGGTTCACCATGCCGAACTACAAGTTGCCGACGATCTCCGAGAGGCCAGCTCTCGAGCCCAAGACGGTTTGGCTCGTTGCCAGCGGTGACCTGCGCCCATCGCCGAACGCA
>JBKQUU010000006.1:0-3476 GCA_052325485.1 Acidimicrobiales bacterium
ACCGGGCCCGCATAAAGGCCGGGTGCCAGCGCAACTGCCGGCCCAGCTCCAAGAGGGCCTGCTTGTGAGCCAGGGTCCGGATCCACCACTGCCGGCTCGTCACTATTTCCAGGGGCCTGTCGCCCTTTTCGAAAAACTTGACGGCGTGGGTAATGGGACGGGGCTCGCCGCGCATCTCGGCCGTCGTCGTCAGAAGTTCGACCACCCGCCGCTGCGCCGCGGCCAGGTTCTTGCCGGCGAGTTCCTCGCTGTAAACCGAGGCCCCGGCGGGGCTCAGCCCGTCCGGGGGCGTCGCCGCCAGGCGCCCGTCGCGCCCGACTATGGCCCGCACCGGCAGGCTCAGCTCCCGCCACCAGGTCACGTCCGTGACGTCGCCGAACGTGCACACCATCGCCGCCCCGGTGCCCTTGTCAGGCTGAGCTAGGGGATGGGCGAGCACGGGCACGACCGCTCCGAACAGCGGTGTCGTCACGCTCGAGCCCACCAGGGCGGTGTAGCGCTTGTCGGAGGGGTGGACGACGATGGCGACGCAGGCCGGCAGGAGCTCGGGCCGCGTCGAGTCGATGACCAGGTCGGGCGCGTCCGGGCGGTGAAAAAGAAGGCTGTGGTACGCACCCGGGCGCTCCCTGTCGACCAGCTCGGCCTGGGCCACGGCGGTACGAAAGTCGATGTCCCACAGCGTCGGCGCCTCGGCGGCATAAGCCTCGCCCCGGTGCAAAAGGCGTAGGAACGCCAACTGGGAGGTGCGGCGCGCCCTCTCGCCGATCGTCGTGTAGAGCTGGCGCCAGTCCACGGAAAGGCCGAGGTAGCGCCAGAGGTGTTCGAAGGCGCGCTCGTCTTCGGCGGTCAAGCGCTCGCACAGCTCGACAAAATTGGGGCGGCTTATGGCTACGGGCGCCTGGCCCGTGGCCAGGCCCCCTTCGACCGGCGGGACGAAGCCCGCCTCATAAGGCAGGGACGGGTCGCAGCGCACGCCATAGTAATTTTGCACGCGCCTCTCGGTGGGCAGCCCGTTGTCGTCCCAACCCATGGGGTACCACACCGAGCGGCCGCACATGCGCCTGTAGCGGGCGATGGTGTCGGTGTGCGTGAAGGAGAAAACGTGGCCGACGTGGAGCGACCCGCTCACGGTGGGGGGCGGAGTGTCTATGGCGTAGACATGTTCCCGGGGCGCGGCAGGGTCGAAATGGTACGTACCCGTGCTCGCCCAGATGGCTGACCATTTCGTCTCCAGCCCTGCAAGCGCCGGTCGCTCCGGCGCCCCGAGGGCCCCTCGCTCACCCGTCCCGGCGGTTATCGGCATCTTGTCGGACATGATCCAGCTACCGTACTTGCTGTGCTGGCTCTGTTGGACACGGCGACGGGCCGCGTCGCCCCGTTAGAGCCCCGTGACCGGGGGCGGCTCTCGGTGTACCTGTGCGGGCCGACCGTATCGGGAAGTCCTCACTTCGGCCACGGCCGCGTCAATGTCATCTGGGACACCCTGCGCCGTTACCTGACCTGGAGCGGGCTGGACGTCCGCTTCGTCTCCAACGTGACCGACATCGAGGACAAGATCATCGCCCGGGCGGCGCAGGAGCACTCGTCCACCGTGGAGGTGGCGGCTCGTTACGAGGCCCTCTGGTGGGACACCATGGCTGCCCTCGGCGTCGAGCGCCCCGACGCCACGCCCCACGCCACCGCATATGTGGACGGCATGGTCGCACTGGTGGCTGACCTGGTCGCCACCGGCTACGCCTATCGGGGCGGCGACGGCGTCTATTTCTCGACCGAGTCGTTGCCCGGCTACGGGCTGCTGGCGCGCCAGGACGTCGGCAGCCTCCGGGCCGGCGCTCGCGTCGAAGCCGAACGGGAGGCGGGCAAGCGCTCGCCCCTGGACTTTGCGCTGTGGAAGCTAGCCGCTCCGGGTGAGCCGGCATGGCCGTCGCCGTGGGGGCCGGGGCGCCCGGGCTGGCATACCGAGTGCGTGGTGATGTCGCTCGACCTGCTGGGCGAGGGTTTTGACCTCCACCTGGGCGGGCTCGACCTCGCTTTCCCCCATCACGAAAACGAGCGTGCCCAAGCGGTAGCCGCCGGCAAGGTGTTCGCCCGGCGGTGGGCCCACAACGGCATGGTGGTCGATGAGCGGGGTGAGAAGATGAGCAAGTCCCTGGGTAACATCACCTCCCTGCCCGATCTCGTAGAGCGTTACGACGGGCGCGCCCTACGGGCGCTCGTCCTGCAGGTGCACTACCGCTCGCCGATGAGCATTACGGCCGAAGCGCTCGAGCAGGCTCAGGCCAACGTCGAGCGGCTCGACAATTTTGCCCGCGAGACGCGCCACCTCGGCCGGGCCGCTCCCGACCCCGGCATGCTGGCCCGCTTTCGCGCCCGGATCGACGACGACTTCGATACGCCCGGCGCCCTAGCCGTCGTCTTCGGGGCCGTCCGGGACGCCCGAGCCGAGCCCGTCCGTGCCCCGGCGTTAGCGGCGGCGGTGAGAGAGTGCTGCGAGGGGGCCTTTGGCCTTCGGCTGTGGAGCGAAGAGGCGCCCCTAGGCCCCGATGTGGTGGCTCTTGTCGCCCTCCGTGACCGGGCACGGGACGACAAGGACTGGGCCGCCGCTGATTCCATCCGAGCCAAGCTGCAGGACATGGGGTTCGTGGTCGAAGACGGGCCCCATGGCACCGTCGTGCGCCGCGAGCACTAGCGGCGTGACGTGGTGGGGGCTTCGCTTATTTGCGGGGACCGGCCGCGTCGGGCATGGCCACGCCGTTGTGGGTGGCGGTGCCGTTGCCGTTTAGGACCCCGGCCAGAAGGCTCGTGAGCTCCACCGGTATGACGAACTTGGTCGACGGCGACGTCCCGATCTGTTTCAGCGTTTCCAGGTACTGAAGGGTCATGGTCGTCGTGTCCACGTCCTGGGCCACTTCGAGGATCCGTCGCAGTGCGGCGGCGAACCCCTGCGCCCGTAGCTCGGCGCTTTGGCGTTCGCCCTCGGCCTGCAAGATGGACGACTGTTTCTGGCCCTCGGCCACCGTGACCGACGCCTGCTTCTGGCCTTCGGACTCGGTGATGATGGCTCGCCGGGACCGCTCCGCCGACATCTGGCGGGTCATGGCCTCGAGCACGGCGGGAGGCGGCTTTATCTCTCGGACTTCGACGTTGGCCACCTTCACGCCCCAGCGCTCGGTGTCGTCGTCAAGGCGTATGCGCAAGGCGCTGTTCATGTCTTCCCGCTTGGACAGGACGTCGTCCAGGCTCATGTCGCCCACGACGGAGCGCAACGTGGTTGAAGCGATGTTGATGGCCGCGCCCTTGAAGTCCTGCACCGACAAGACGGAAGTCAACGGGTCGAGGACCTTGTAGAAAATGATGAAGTCGATGGCGATGGCGGCGTTGTCCTTGGTGATCGCCGTCTGGTGGGGGATCTCCAAGTACTGCTCGCGCAGGTCCACCCATGAGATGCGGTCGGTCACGGGGTTGATGATCACGAG
>JBKQUU010000007.1:0-14944 GCA_052325485.1 Acidimicrobiales bacterium
GAATATACCCAATGCGGCTTGGACATCAATTCCTTAAGATTTTTTTTAGCTTCCTTCAGGTCCCGGGGCTTCAAAACCAGACGGCCTTGAGAGAGATAAACCACCGTGTCTGATCCAATGACAATACCTTCGCGCAAACGTTGGACCAGCCCCCACGACGTGTAGTCGTCCGGGGCGCCCCTGAGGGCCACCATCCCCATGAGGCTCGACCCTCCACCCATGACGCGAGCCTGCGGGAAGGGGCCCGGCTTCCCTGTGGTACGGACGTTTTGCCTGGCGTGCAAACCGGGCCACATGTACCTGCCGTTGTAATAGGAACGAGGGTAAAGATTGTCAATGTCGGCGGGTACGGAGCCGGGCGGTGTGTCCGGCCCTGCTTCGATCAACAACACGGAGGCCGACGCCTCGGAAAGCCGGTGGGCTAGGACGCAACCAGCGGGCCCGCCCCGATGATTACGTAGTCGTAACTTTCGATCACAGTCCCTCGGTATCGACCAACTGCCCGAGGCCCAGCCAGACAATGGGGATGAATGCTGTGGGCAGTAGCATGCACACGCTAAGCGTCGTCCGCTTCGTATAATTCGTGGGAGGAGGAGCCAGGCTCGGCGGCGAGAGGAGCTCATGAAGCCGAAGGTGCTGACGGCAGTGCTGCTGGGGAGCACCATGGCGTCCGTGGGCGGGAGCGCCTACCTTGCCGGCCTATCTCCGCCCTTGCTGTCTCATCTGGCCGCTCATCTGGCCGCTCCTGGGCCGCTGGTGGCTGCTCCGGCGCCGGTCGACGCCCCTGCGGCCGTGACCTCTCGGCCGTCACCACCGACCACCTCACCGCCAACCCCGGTCTCCTCCCGCCATCCCGTACCATCCCCGCCGAGCGCGGGAGCAGGTCCGGAAGTTCTTCCGGGTCAGCGTGAGGAGCGCACGAGGGCCGCTCACGGCCAGCCGTCACCAGCCGCCGCCACCACCGTGCCGGCGCTGGTGATCGTGGCCACGGTCACTTACACCGTCCAAAAGGGGGACACTTTGGCCAATATCGGGCGATGGTTCGCCGGCAACGGCGAGGCGGCGCAATTCCGGGACGACGAGCCATCGATCAGGGACCAACTGCGACGCCTCGTGCCGGGGACCTTGATCTCGATCTCGAACGGTAAGGCGAGCGTACAGCTCCCCTGGCCCGGGGCCGTCCTGAAGCCGGTCCACCCGTTGCCGCCACCGGACCAGGCCGTCGAGCATGCCCCCTGAGCAGGGAGCGCCTCTCCCGGCGAGGCCCACCGGGGCGCCTTCCCACCAGCTCTTCATCGAGCTCGGAGGCGAGACCGAAGCGTTCGATGTCGGCGGACGGGCATGGCCGGGCCCCCCCGGCCGCGACATCATCGTGTCCGAGCCGCGGCACCGGGACAGCCCCCCACCCTGGGACGGCCCGGCGCCCCTTGACGTGGTCACAGCTCCGTCCCCGCGGGGCCTTATTGACCGCCTGAACGCTCCCGTACAGGTCGCCTTCACCCTGTCAGTGCTCCTCAGCCTGCCCTTTATCGTTTATGTGCTGGTGTTCTTCGCCGGCTTTGACCTCACCAAGGTGACGTACCCCCTCATAGCCGCCGCCTTGGCGGTAACAGTGGTGGCGTTGCTGGTGGAAGGCATTTCCGCCACCCGGAGGGTGGCGCCGCCGGGCGCACCGCCGGGCGCTTACCCGCCGGCCACGGCGGTCATAGCGGCGGACCTGTCGAGCGGCTCGGCCGGCATCGTCCAAACGGTGTCGAACATGCTGGGCCAGGAGTACCCCGGGGAGTTCGAGGTCATCCTGGCCTACAGCTCGTCACAGCGCCTGCCCGTCGAAGAAAGGTTGGCCGACATGGCGGCCCGGGATGCCCGCCTGGTAACTCTGAAGGTCGGCGCCGGAAGTTCCATGAGCGACCACTTGCTCGTAGCCCTCGAGCGCGCCCGGGGGGAGATGATAGGCGTGTTCGACGCCGATGACAGGCCCGAGCAAGGCAGTTTCGCCCGGGCGTGGAGGTGGCTGTCCCGGGGCCAGGACGTCGTACAGGGCCACCGCGTGGTACGCAATGGGAGCACGTCCTGGGTGGCTCGCCTAGTGGCGGTCGACTTTGAGCGCATCTACGCCGTGGGCCAAGGCAGCCAGGCCCGCTGGCACGGCCCGGGCTGGTCCGCCGGCCCGAACACGTACTGGCGCCGCGACGTCTTGGCTCCGGCCCAGGCGGGCCAGGAGGGCACGGGCACCGCCGTCCCTTCCACCATGCACGGCGTTAGGCCTGACCAAAGTGCCTCGACCGACCGGGGACTGCTCTCGAGCGTCCTCGCCCCCACGACCATGGGCGCTCTCTGGCGGCAGCGGGTGCAGTGGGCGAGAGGCCGGGCAGCGCCCGCTCAAACGCGCTCTCGTCCCGTCCTCGGGCTGCCCGGCGCCCGCACGAGGCTCCGGGCCAAGGTTATCTCGGGCTGCGCCCAGGTGGCGCCGTGGGTGACCGTCCAGGTGTTCCCCCTCCTGGCATTTGTGGCCTGGCGTGAGCGCGGCTTGGGGCGCATGGGCTCAGTGGTCCCGCTGTTGAGCCTCCTGGGTGCCCTCGTGCTCAGCGTCGGAGTGGTGCAACCAGTTTTGGCTTACCGGTTGGGGGACGACCGGATCCGGCACCACCGTTCTTGGTTCGTCTTGTACTCCGTTCACTCCATTTTGTGGTTTGGGGAGCTGAAGCGCGTAGCCACCTGGGTGGCCCAACTTGGCCTGGGGAAGCCCGCCGAGCACCATTAGAGTGCTTATCGACCTCAGCTGACATTGCCTGCAGGTCCATCCACCCCGACCGAAGGGGGCCGTCGCCATGAAGGTCCTTCGCACCACGTCTGGCTCTCCGCCCCGGCCCGGCCCGGCCTCGTCCTCCCGGCGGCGCTCGCCACTGGCTTTCGGCTGGCGCCCCCTTCTGGCCCTGGTCGCGCTGGCCCCTCTTCTCGGCCTCCAGGGCGCTCCCGCTTCAGCTCAAGGCGGGGCGGCGCCCGGCGGTTGGGCCCGGTTCGCTTACTTTGTGGCCGGGGGGCCGGTCCGTGTCCTCCTCGACGGCAAGCTGTTGGCCACGGGTGTCGCCTTCGAGGACGTGACGCCGTACCAGCCCGTCGCATCGGGCCCACACACCATAGCGGTGGCCGAAATTGCCGCTCCGCACACGACGTTGAGCACGGGCGTGGTGGTGGCTCCGGGTGCTGCGCTGACCGTGGGCGCGGTGCCAGGGAGCCACGGCCCCCGGCTTCGGTCTTTCGTGGACGACCTCGCCGTCGGCCCGGCGGGTGAAGAAAGAGTGCGGGTAATCAACGCCGCTCCTTCGGCGGCGAGCTTACAGGTGTTCTTGCAGCGCACCGGTCCGGCGCCGGGGGCCTCCAGCGCCGCGCCCCGCAACGGCCCGTCACATCTGGCCACACCGGTCGTACCGTTCGACGCCGCCTCCACCTACGCCGATATCCCCTCCGCCACCTACACAGTCACCGTGCGCGGCCCGAAAGGCCAAGCCCTAGTCATGGGCAAGAACTGGCCGGCAGTGGCCGGAGCGGTGGCATCGATCGTGGTCGTGCAATCACAAGGAAGGGTGACCCTGGACGTGCTACGCGACGCCACCGGGGCGTCGACTACGCCGGTGGGCGGCATGCAGACCGGTTATGGGGGCGCAGCCGCTCTCCTGGCGGGACCACCCCGGCCTGTCCCGGCGCCCATTACCGGGCTCGGGCTCGCTGTCTCGGCCGCCCTGGCCGTGATTTTCGGCCTGGCTTGGCGGGCTCGTAGGCGCGTTCTTCGCCGGCGTCATTCGTCGCGGCGGCCAGTCTTTTCCACCGTTGTGGCCGGCTCGGCGCTGGTTTTGGTCCCGATCGCGCCGGTGGCGATCGCGCTCGGGGCCGGCGCACCGGCGCTTACGGCGCCAAGGGCTGTCGCCGTCGGGCCAACACGAACGGGGCCAACACGAACGGGGCCAACACGAACGGGGCCGGCCCGGACGGGGCCGATCAGCCCCACTTCGAGCGGCGTGGCGAGGGGGCCGGTTGGTGGGCCCATGGGTAAGGCGGAGAGCCCGGAGGCCCCGTCCCCGTCCCCGTCACCGTCACCGTCCGCTCAGCCTCTCGTCGCCCCGGCGCCCACTACCGACGTGGCCCGCTCGGCGACGACTATCGACCTCGCCCGCTCGGCGGGCACCGTCAAGGCCGTGGCCCCGTCCTGGCTCGCCATCCCGGCCATCGGCCTTCGGACTTCATTGGTCCGGCTCGGCCTGGCCGCCGACGGGGCCGTCGAGGTCCTCAGCTCGACCACGGTCGCCGGTTGGTTCAGCGGCAGCCCCGCGCCCGGCCAGCCCGGGCCGTCCGTGATCCTGGGCCACGTGGACTCCGACGTGGGGCCGGCGGTGTTCTTTGGCTTGCACGAGCTAAATAGGGGTGCCTTGGTGGAGGTCAAAGAAGGCGGCTCCGTCGTCGCCTTCGTGGTACAAACAGTCGGCACCTATGGAAAAACGGATTTCCCGACGGCCGCCGTGTTCGGGCCGACACCGCTCCCCACCCTCCGCCTGGTTACCTGCGGGGGCCCCTTTGACTACGCCACCGGGCACTACGAAGACAACGTGGTCGTGTTCGCCACGGAAGTAGAGCTGCGAGCGGGCACAGCCCAGCCGGTTATGTAGCGCCGGGGCCGGCCGGGACGACCACGTCAAAGTCAGGGCGCGTTGGCCGCGCTTGGGACTCGAGGCCGAGCCGCGTCGCGCTCGTCGAGGAAGGCCCACCACGCGTCGGCGGAGGCGCGGACAGACGGCTCGAACAGTTCCGGTCGGCAGTCCAGGCTGTCGAATGCTCCTCGTGCCCACTCCGCATGGCGCACGTCGACATCGGCGTGGTGCGCCCAGAACAACACCGCGTTGTCGTCAAGCCCGTAATGCCTCTGCAGCCCGTCGGCTTTGGCCCGGGCTACATCGGCGGCCTGGCACTCATAGGCGAGGAACCCGGCCAAGCCGTGCGGCGCGCCTTGGGCCAACAGGCCGTCGTGTACGCCGAGCAGGTTGGCCATGGCTGGCGAAGGCGCCGCCTCTCGAGCGCCCAAAGCGCTCGCGAAGCGCTCGAACAGCTCGACGTGGGGGACGGGGTCCCCGGTTTCGTCCGCCAGGTTGGCAGCAATGAGGTCACGTCCGGGCCCGTCCGGTAGAGATGCGACGAGCGCTTCCAGGAACCCGGGGAGGTAGCTCTCGAAGTGGTGGTACTGGGAGGCGTAGCCGGCTAGCTCCCCGAGAGATACCTCGCCCGCCTCCCAACGGCGGTAGAAGGGGTGGCCCAACAGCCGCCGGCCGGCAAGGGCGGCTCCGATCATCGAGGTCGTACCGGGAACGCTCATGACCGCAGCTTAGGTGCGCCGCCGCCAGAGGCGGAGGCTGACCGTGCCCGCCCTTTCGGGCTACCTAAGGGCTCGGTTTGAGCGAGGGGAGGGCGTCACTGTCGTCGCCGCTCGGCAGTTCGTCGTCTTGATCGGCGGTGTGCACGCGCCCCACCTGTGCTGGCCACCAGTTCCACCGCCCGAGCAAGGCCACCGTGGAGGGGACGAGGAGGGTGCGCACGAGGAAGGTGTCCATCAATATGCCGACCGCCAAGCCGACGCCGATGTCCCGGATCTGCCCCCCGCTCGGGCCACCTCCTCCGGCCACGGCAAGCACGCCGAAGGTCCCGGCCAGGACTAGCCCCGCCGAGCTCACCGTCGGCCCCGTGCGCCCGACGGCCCGTACGACCGCCTCGCGGAGGGGCCGGACGTGGGCCTCCTCTCGGATGCGGGTCATGACCAGGATGTTGTAGTCCTCTCCCAGCGCCAGCAAGAAGATGAACATGAGGAACGGCAGGATGAACGTCAGCCCCCCGCTGCCACCGATGTCGATAAAGGCGATAGTGGCCACACCGAGCGCCGCCAGGTAGGAGATGGCGACGCTCACAATTAGGTACAGCGGCGCCACCAGGCTGCGGAGCACCAAGGCCAGCAGTACCCCGATGGCCAGGATGGCGACCGGGAAGATGTGGACTAGGTCATTGTTGGAGGCGCTGCTGACGTCGTAGAGCGCGGCCGCCTCACCGGCGAGGCCGCTCGCCGTCGCCCCCGAGCGCGTCGCCGCCTCCGACACGATGGCGCGGATGTGGGGCGTGGCGTTTAACGCCGCCGTGCTCTGTTGCCCGCCAACGGTAAGCGTGGCCTCGAACTGGATGGTGCGGCCATTGGGGCTGACGAAGAGCGCCGTGGACCGGTACGCGTTGTACTCAATGGTCGGGACCCCGAGCCCCGTCGCCTCGGCCGGAGGCAGGGCACGTGGCGGCCCGAGCTGGCCATGGAGCTTCTCATAGGTTGACGGGCTGATCGTCGTCCCATTGGCGTCCAGCGGGCCGGCCAGTTGGTGGAACTGGCCCGAGGACCTCAGCACCGCGGAGGCAGTCGAGACCTCCGTCGGGTCGTCCCAGACCGGCTGGCGGTAGGCGAAGACGATGTTGGCCGGGTTGGAGCTCGACTGGGGGAAGTGCTGGGCCACGATGGCGTTGCCGGCGGCGGCATCGGTCCCGGCCGGTGCACTGAGGGCACCGCCAAAGCCGCCGGACTTGTAGCCGAGGGCTCCGAGCGCCAGGCAGGCGAAGATCAGCACGCCGACGGCCAGGACGAGCGCCGGCCGGCGCACCAGGCGCGCCGCCACCCGGCCCCAGGTGCCCTCTTTGTTGGCATCCGGGCCCAGGTTTGCCGGCCAGAACACCGCCCGGCCGAAGATGGCCAGTAGCGCCGGCAACAACGTGAGGCCGGCGGCCAACATGACCGCCACGCCCACCGCTAGGGGTATGCCGAGATCCTGATAGATGCCGAAGGTGGCAAACAGCAGGGTCAAGAGGGCAAGGATGACCGTGCCCGCAGAGGCGCTGATCGACTCACCGACCCGCACGAGAGCGTGCGTCACGGCATCTTTCGGCTCGAGGCCGCGCCGGATCTCCTCTCTCACCCTGAAGACCAAGAACAGGCCATAGTCGGTCCCCGCCCCGAGCAGGAGAACGATGAGGAGCACTTCGGTGATCTCTGAGATCTTGAGGCCGTGGGCGCCGAGACCACCGATGAACCGCGTCGACACGAGCAGGGCGAAGGCTGGGCCCAAAAGCGTTATCAGCGGGGCCAGGAAGGAGCGGAAGATGAGGAGCAACAAGACGATGATGAACAGAAAAGACAGGCCTTCGGTCTGGTTCCCGGTCTTGTTGGCGCTGGCCTGGTTGGCGACGTTGGTGGCGATCGGGCCGGCGAGGTGAAGCTGCAGCGCGGCGGGCGCGCCGACCTGCAAGAAGGTCTTCTGAAGGCCGTCGACGACGGTCTTTTGGGTGGTGACGTCGGCCACATTGACATGCGCCTCGACGATCAGCTCTGCGGCTCGGCCATCGCGCGACACGGCGAGCTCCTTGACCGAGAGCACCCGGGGGACCCGGCTCGCCGCCGCCACTTCCTGAGCGAGCACAGCCTGGTCGGCCGCCGTCAGCGGGCCCCTGGTGTCCTCGCCGACGATGATGATCTGGCTGTCGGTGTTGGCGTTGCCGAGGATCGGCGTGGCGAGGGCGGCGGCCTGCGAGCTGGGCGCGCTGGCGGGGAGGAACTGGCTGTTGTCGTTGTTCACCTCGCTGCCTAGTGAGGGGAGCGCCTTTGCCGAGACGATCAGCAGCACCACCCACAGCACCACGACGAGCACGCGAAATCGGACCACGGACCGGCCGAGGCCAAAAAAGAACCGGTTCACAAGGGGGATCTCTTTCTGGTTGGAGGGCACCGGGTGACCTTGAGCGGACCGGGCGCCCAGCGAGTGTGGAGGGACAAGGGCTCAGGCGAGGTGGGTCGGTGAAGCCAGGTCCGCCGTGGCCGGCTCCAACGGCTCACGCGCTGCTTCCGGTGTGGGGGCGACGCGCGCGGTGCCCAGGGGTGTAGCCACGGCCCGTCGGAGCTCCATATGTGGTATGAGCCACGACCCGAGGAACGCAACTAGACCGATCGGTGCGGCGATCACGAACACCGTCTGGATCGACTCTGCGTAGGCGACGGCGATACCGTGGTGCACCGCCGGGGCCAGGCGGTCCAAGATGGCCGGAGTGACGCTCGCAGCCGACAGCCCGCTCGGCAGCTTGGCGCCGCGCAGTTGGTCCGCCAACTTCCCGACGAGCACGTTGGAAAAGATGGCACCGAAGATGGCGGTGCCGAACGACCCGCCGATGGACCTGAAGAACGTCGCCCCCGAGGTAGCCACCCCTAGCTCGGAGTAAGGGACGGCATTTTGGACGATGAGCACGAGCACCTGCATCACGCAGCCGAGCCCGACACCAAGTACGAACATGAACAGCCCCGTGACGACCGAGCTCGTGCTCACTCCCATCCGCGACAAGAGCAACAGCCCGACGGCGATGAGCGCGGTCCCCGCGATCGGGAAGGCCCGGTAGCGGCCCGTCTTGCTGATGACCAGCCCTGAACCTGTCGAGAAGACGACCATGCCGGCCAAGAGGGGGAGCAGCTGCAGGCCTGAGATCGTCGGCGACTCGCCGTGCACGATCTGGAAGAACACCGGCAGGTACGTGACCGCGCCGAACATGGCGAAACCGACGATGAAGCCGACCACGCTTGTGACCGAGAAAGCCCGGATGGAAAAGAGGTGCAAGGGCAGCACTGGCTCGCGGGCCCGCCGCTCGACCAGGGCGAAGACCACGACGAACACGGCGCCGCCGGCCCCCAGGGCGATGATGGCGGGCGAGCCCCATGGGTACGTCGTCCCCCCCAGGCTGGTGAAGAGCACGAGGCAGCCGGCGGCGGCTACGAGGACCGCCGTCCCCAGGTAGTCGATGACGTGATGGACCCGGCTCAGGTGGCCCGGCACCTCGCTGGCTACGACCACGAGCGCAATAGCGCCGATGGGGACGTTGATGTAGAAAATCCAGCGCCAGGAGAGCTGCTCGACAAAGACTCCGCCCAGGAGCGGGCCGATGATGCTGGCCACACCGAACACCGCGCCGAAGAGCCCCTGGTAACGACCGCGCTCGCGCGGGGACACCACGTCCCCGACGATCGCTTGAGTGCCGACCATCAGCCCTCCGGCACCCAGGCCCTGGACGGCTCGGAACGAGATGAGCTCGATCATGCTGTGGCTGAGGCCCGAGCAGACCGAGCCCCCCAGGAAAATGACGATGGAGGCCTGGAAGAAGACCTTGCGGCCGTACTGGTCGCCCAGTTTCCCCCACAGGGGCGTCGAGACCGTGGCGGCCAGGAGATAGGCCACCACGATCCAGGCCAGGTGGGAGGCGCCGTGCAGGTCGGCGACGATGGTCGGCAGCGCCGTCGAGACCACCGTCTGGTCGAGAGCAGCCAGGAACATCCCCAGCATCAAAGCGCTCATGATGACGAGCACCCGGCGGTGGCTGAGACTGGCCATGGGCGTCCCGTCGGCTAACTGGGGGGAGGTGCTCGTCACCGTTGCTCGCTGCTCTCGGCCGTGTGCTCGGGCCCCGACTTCGCGGCACGACTGTCGAGGCATTGCGCCGGGGCTGGCCTGGCGGAGAACGTCCCTTCGTCGACGAGGCCGCCGGCGAGGTTGTCGATGGCGGCGCCGGTGAGCCGAGCGAGGGAGCCCACACCGCCGTTCGCGCTCCAGTAGAGGGCGGCGACGCGCGCCGCGGCGATGACCGTCGCCGTCACCAGAGCGGGGTACGGGTCGTGGGCGGGGTCCTTCCCTAGCCGCTCCGCCAGGGCGGCAACTAGGCCCCGCTCTACTTCGGTGATGTGCCCGACGTAAGCGCCGAACAGATCGGGGTGCTCTCGGACAATGCAGAGGCGTCGGAACCACGCGTCCCGGCCTTCGCCAAGGTCGTCGAGCTCGTCGTCGATGGCGGCCGCGTACTCCACCGTCACCCGACGGAGGGCTTGGAGGGGCGGCTCCGACACCGGCCGTGCGAGCAGGCTCGCCTGCAGTTCCTCGATCCGTTCGGGGTCGGCGCCGATGACGGCGGACTCCTTGGAGAGGAAGTAGTTGAAGAAGGTCCTCGTCGAGACGTCAGCGACCTCGGCGATGTCCTCGACGGTAACGCACTCGAAGCCACGCTCGGCCACGAGCTGCAAGGCCGCGTTCCGCAATGCCAGGCGCGTCGCTTGCTTCTTCCGGTCGCGGCGCCCAGCGTGGACTGCCGGCACCGGAGGCGTCCGTTCGGCTAGCGCCGGGCCCGGTACGTCCCGGGTCACGAGTGCTGGGGTCACCGCCATTGCATTAACTGTAACATTACATCCAATGTAACTATTCCGGACAGGCGGCCCCGCGGCGTGGGCGCCCGCCTCCGGTTACAACGTGACCGTCAAGGACGACAGCACCCGCGAGGCCGATTTTGAGCTGTCCCAGGCCAGCACGGGGCGCTCCATCTTCAAGCTCGGGAAGCGCTCGAGGGGCGCCATGAAGGCGACCTCGTCCTCGGCCCGAGCCAGTGGCGCGCCGAAACAGAAGTGTGCGCCAAACCCGAAGCCCACACGTTGGTTGGGCTCGCCGTCGACCCGGAACACTCCCGGGCTGTCGAAATGCGAGGGACCGCGGTTAGCGGCCAGCATTTGGAACAACATATCGCCCTCTCGAAGAGCCACCCCACCGAGCCACACGGCCTGGGTGACACGCCGCGCCTGGCGAGCGACCGGGTTCTCGCAGCGGACGATCTCCTCGATCGCCGAGCGCAGGAGCGAGCGGTCAGCGGCCGACCGCTGCCATTGCTGTTGGGGAGTATCGTATCTTCTGGGAGGGTATATAAGGGTGCTCGGCGAAGTCGTAGCCACGATAACTGCGCGTGCACCTCGCGAGTTAGTCTCCTCGCGATGCCGAAGTGAGGTGCTCCTCAAGGCGTCCTGTGCCAGAGACCAGTCGCTTCCCCGACAGGCCGGACCGGAACTCTCCCTTGAGCGCGGCTCACGTAACTGCATGGCAAGGAGGGCTGATGATGACATCGTGGGAGCGAGTTCAGACCGCACTTGAGCACCAGGAGCCAGACCGTGTGCCCATCGACCTGGGCGGGTGCCATCAGACGGGTATGCATGTGGATTCATTGTATAAACTGCGTCAGGCACTACACCTCGACCCGCCTGGGACGCCCGTGAGAGTGGAGGACCCGTTCCAGATGCTTGGCGAGATCGCCGCCGACTTAATTGATGCCGTGGGTGGTGACGTCGTGCCACTTAGGAAGAACGCCGGCACAATCTTTGGTTATCGCAACGAGGGCTGGAAGCCCTGGACCACTTTCGGAGGCACGCCAGTCCTGGTGCCGGCGGGCTTCAACATCGAACCCGAGGCCAACGGGGACATACTGGCATATCCAGGGGGCGATAGTTCGCTGCCACCATGTGCTCGTATGCCGCGCGGGGGCCTCTACTTCGACGCGTTGAGGCGGCAAGACCCGATAGACGAAGATCATTTAGATGTCGAAGACAACCTTCAACAATACGGCCCGATATCTGAGGCGGACCTGGCTTACCTTCAGACGGAGGTCGAGAAGATATCTTCGAGCGGCATGGGGGTTTTGGGTGCGTTCGGGGGGACGGGGTTCGGTGATGTGGGTCGGCTCCCCGGGATGGACCTGGCGCACCCGAAAGGAATCCGAGCCGTCGACGAGTGGTACATGAGCCTTACTCAGAGGTGTGACTACGTTTACGAGTTGTTCGATCGCCAGTGCATGATCGCATTGGCGAACCTTGCGAAGGTCTATGCGGTGGTCGGTGAGCGAGTCAACGCGGTTAGCGTAACCTCAACTGACTTCGGTGCGCAGCAAGGGCCGTTCATCTCGCCGAAAACATACCGCACATTGTTCAAGCCCTTTCACGCAAAGGTTAATGACTGGATTCATGCAAATACCGGTTGGAAGACCTTTATGCACTCCTGTGGATCCATATGGCGCCTCATGGACGACATTCTTGACGCTGGCTTTGATTGCCTCAACCCGGTGCAGACGTCGGCTGCCGACATGAGCCCCGACGCATTGAAGGAAAGATATGGCAAACGCATTACGTTCTGGGGAGGAGGTGTTGACACCCAGAGCGTGCTGCCGTTCGGGTCACCTGAGGAAGTACGGTCTATGGTGCGACAACGGATGAGGACTTTCGGAGCTGGAGGCGGCTTCATTTTCAGCGCGATCCACAATATACAGGCCGGTATACCAGGGGAGAACCTTGTAGCTCTCTTTGAGGCAGCCAAAGACTATAGGCAAACCACCCAATAGCGTGGCGAAGTTACCGCCATCTGAACGTCCTTTTTGGCCAGACAGGAAGCGCCCATGGCGGATGTCCGTGAAACCGGGTCAGGCCCAACCGGCCTGAACACTGGTCTCCGCCGCTCCATGGAACAGCACGGCATCAACGTCGTCGTGGCATGAGAAAACCTTCCCGCGGTCCTCAACGGAGTGGCATCAATATGGCGTACTTACTAGCATCGCTCAGTAGCCGGCGATGACCCCGATTGCCATTGCGGGCGCTACAGTAGAGTGCCCAGCTTGGCCAGGGCGAGAGGAGGGGACTTGGAGAGCCAACAAGGGCTGGACCGCGGCAGCGAAAGCGCCGGGGACGGTGCAGCCACGCCTTTGCCCAGCGGGGAAAGTGCAGGGCCAGCGGTGGTGTCGGTGCGGGGGATCACCAAGCACTTCGGCACCATACAAGCGCTCCGCGGCGTCGACTTAGACATATTCCCGGGCGAGGTGGTGGGCCTGGTGGGCGACAACGGTGCCGGCAAGTCCACCTTGGTCAATATCATCTCGGGCGGGCTCGAGCCCAACGCGGGGACCATCTCGGTGGAGGGTAAGAGGGTGAGGTTCTCGTCGTCGCTCGAAGCTCGTCGCCTCGGGATCGAGACCGTTTACCAGGACTTGGCGCTGGCGCCGGACCTGAGCGTCTGGGCGAACATGTTCCTGGGGCGGGAGCGCTCGGTGAAGGGGCCGCTCAGGTGGTTCGGCTGGCTCGACCGCAAGGCCATGGCTAAAGAGGCGCAGGCAGACCTCGAGCGCACCCGGATACGTATCGAATCGGTCAACTCCCTCGCTGGACGGCTATCGGGCGGCCAGCGGCAGGCCATCGCCGTTAGCCGAGCAGTGGCCTGGGGGTCGAAGGTCGTCCTCATGGACGAGCCAACGGCGGCGCTTGGGGTCGAGCAGCAGGAGCGGGTCGCGGAGTTGGTGTCGTCGGTGGCGGCCCGGGGAGTACCCATCCTCCTGATCAGCCACAACCTGCTGCAGGTGTACCGACTCTGCAAGCGCGTCGTCGTACTGTTCCAAGGGGAGGTGGTCGCGAACCTCAATCGTGACGAAAGCACCCTGGACGACATCGTGAGCTGGATAACCGGCGCTGCTCTGGGGGCCAGGTAGCCGTGGCCGCAGACCATGGCATCCGACTAGAGCCTGAATTTAGGAGGTCGCGGCTGTGCCGGTAAAGCTGCCTGCGGCGTTTTCCCCCCCGGGCACTAACGCGACTTCTGGCCGCCCGGCACGCCCCGGCGAGCGCTCCGCTTGGCTCGGTTTGGTCGACCGGGTAGGGGACCTCTGGATAGTGGGCGTACTGGCGCTCATGGTGGTCGTCTTCGGGCTCCTCAACAGCGAGCTCTTCACCAAGGGCGCCTGGCTCAGCATCTCCAATTACTCCGTCGAGTACCTGCTCCTCGCCGTGGGGCAGACCTTCGTCATACTCACCGGTGGTATCGACCTCTCCGACGGCGCCACCCTCGGCTTCACTGGCATGGTCGCGGGGGCGGTGATGCAGTCCATGCTCGGCTCCCACGACGGTGACGTCATCACGACGGTGGTCGGCTTCGCCGTGGCCATAGCCCTTGGCGCGCTGATCGGCTTCGTGAACGGCTTCCTCATTATCCGCCTGAAGCTCCCGCCCTTTATCGTCACGCTCGGTAGCCTTACTGCCATAGGCGCAGCCCCCTCGCTCATAAACGGAGGCGTAGAAGTTTCCAACCTGCCACCGCAGATCAACACGATAGGCACCAGCGCTCTCGGGGGCTGGTTGTACACGACGTTCCTGGTCGCCGTAGCGGCCGCTGTCGTGTTCGGCCTGCTGCTCCACCGCACACGCTTCGGGATGCGCACCTTCGCGATAGGCAGCAACGGCCTCAGTGCTCGCCGGGCAGGTGTCAACGTGGACCGCAACATCGTATCGGTTTACGTCATCTCCGGCTCGCTCGCCGGGCTGGCCGGCATGATGGTAATGGCCAACTTCGCCGTCGCTAACCCGCTCTCTGGGCAAAACGACGAGCTCGACGCCATAGCCGCCGTCGTCATCGGCGGGGCAAGCCTTTTCGGTGGGCGAGGTCACATGCTCGGGACGTTCGTCGGCACGATGATCATTTCCCTACTCGTCACCGGGCTAGTGCTCGTGAACGTCAACGGCTCGTGGACCGAGGTCGCCACCGGCATCATCATCGTCGCCGCCGTCACCCTCGACCACGTGAGGCTGCGCCTGGCCGAACGCTAGAGCCAACTGGCCACTGGGGCCCTCCCGGGCACCCAGCCAATGCAAAAAACAAATAGGAAGGAATGCCAATGAAAAAGGGAAAGCTATTTGGCAACAGGGGATGGCACCACCGCTCGGCTAGTGCCGCGGCGGCCTTGACAGCCGCAGCGCTTGCGGTGGCGGCTCTCGGCACCACCACCACCGCGGCGAGCGCCGCACCGGCCAAGTACAATTTCGTGCTCATCCCCGGGACTGTCACCGACCCCTTCTACATCACGATGGGCATCGGGGCGAAGGCTGAAGCGGCCAAGCTCGGCATCAGCCTTACTTTCAAGGGCACCACCACGTGGAACCCAACGCAGCAAGTGCCGATCGTCAACGCGACGCTGGCAACGCACCCGAGCGCTCTTCTTATCGCGCCGTCCGACGACGTGGCCCTCTTCAAGCCGATCGATGCCTACGTGA
>JBKQUU010000008.1:0-7198 GCA_052325485.1 Acidimicrobiales bacterium
CCGCCGTTGCCTGGTAGAGCGCCGGGGTGGCCGTGTCGATGCACAGGTCGCCCTCGCCTACTGCTGTGACGTGTCCGTTCGGGTCTCCTGTGTAGTGGAACTGGCTGGTCGAAGCCGCCCCCCACGAGGCGAGGAGACTGCCGAGCTGGGAGACGTTCACCGAGTCCTGCGGTGTCGTGCCGTCCTCCAGCCCCGTGAACTTCTGTGTATGCATCGGGACCGAAGCCGTCGGGTCCCAGGATGCGCGCGTTGTCCCGGTGGTCGGTGTGACCTTGATCGGCGCGTTGCCCGTTACCGAGTCGACGGCGCCCGACCCGCCCGGAGAGACCGGGAAGTGGCCCATTAGCGGGCGGTGGCGTTCACGACGGGGGCAGCGGCGGCCACCGTCGGCGCTGGCGGAATCGGCGCCGCGGCGGAAGCGGGAGCCGGAGTAGATGCCGAAGGTGTCACCGCCGCTGTCGCCCCGATCTTGACCCCTACCAGCCCGGCCACGCCCACCAGAGCAGCACCGAACAGGCCAAGGGCCTGGTCCCCCGTGATCGCCCCGACGGCCGCCAAGGCACCGGCAAAGCCGCCGACGATGGCAAGCAGGATCAGAGCCGCCAAGTGCTTGGTCAGTGTGCCCATCGTGGTCTCCTCATTCCTGTAGGGAGCTGGTGGCCTCGTAGTAGGTGGCGGCGTCGAAGTCCTCGATCCGAGCTGATACAACCCACTGGTATGGCGCGGCTGTTCCCTCTGGCACGATCACCGCGACCCACAGATGCTCGGGGGCCACCAAGAAAAGCTGGTGGGTGCCGTAGGTCGAGCCCTGCGCGCCCGTGGCAAAGCTCAGGAAGGAGTCGAGGACGTTGATCGTGGGAATGGCGGCCGGTGTCGGGGCTGCGCCTTGGGCCACCACTAATGCCTTGCCGGGCGGAGTGTCTGTCGCCTTCGGGCCGCCGATGACGATGCGCCGAACTTGCCACACCCGGCCTTCGGGCACCGAGCCGAGGTCCAACACCAGCGACGTCGACGCTGTTGTTGTCGTCGTGAGTGTCCCCTGTACCACGGGGTTGTAATCCTGGGGAGCGCACCCGGCCAGTCGGTCCCGACGGTCCTGCTGGCGCTGCAAGGAGTCGGCCAGCGATCCGAGGCTTGCTCCGATCCCTGCGAAGAAGGAGAAGTCGAAGCCGGGCGGAGTGCCGTCAGGGTCAGGCTGCTCCTTGCCGAAAGCATGGGGCACCGGGGCCACCGCGCCACCCCGCTCAGGTGGGGTGTGGGTCTCCTCCCAAATGCTCACGGCTCGGGGACGGTCGGCACGTCCTCACCCTCCACGATCCGCTCGGCGTCCCAGTGGACCCGGTTGATGGCCCGGTGTAGGGCGTCCCGCCGGCGGGAGCACCCCTCGCAGTTCTTGACCCGCTCCCGCTGGGCCGCCAGCTTGTCGTGCCAGCGAGCGATGGTGGCCGCCCCCTGCTCGGTGTGGCGCCAGCGGTCGTACATGACCAGGACGTTGCCCACGATCACCACCGTCCAGATGGTCGGCACGATCCATGACCGGCGCTCAGGGTCCACGGACGCATTGTAGACACAGGCGCCCCACCTGCGCTAGAGTCCCCCGATATGGCCGCCCGATCAGACGCCCCCCCCTCTGCCTTCGATGAGGACCAGCGGGCCGAACTGAAAGCCCTCATCGCTGAAGCCGTCGCCAGTGGCACCCCTCCGCCCGCCGCTGAGCCTGCGGGGAAGTCCGAGGGTCCGACCGTCACCGATGACGAGTGGGCCAAGATGTCGGACCGGCAGCGGCAGGGGTTCGTGGACTCGCGGGTCAAGCATGTACTCGGAGAACTGGCGAGGCTCGACGCCGACCAGCGCCGGGACGCCAAGCTGGCCGAGCTGGAGGCTGGCAACAAGGCCCCCGAGCCGGAGAAGCCCCCGTCCGTCTGGACGCGCCTGCAAGGGTTCTTGTGGGGCGAACCCGACGCCGGCTAGTCCGGTGGGCCATCCAGAGATGCTGGTGCCAGATTCGAGCTGGTACAACTTCGTGGAGACTGACGCGCCGCCTTCTCCTGTGGCGTGTCAGGTCGTCACTGAGCCGCCGTTTCGACTGACCATCGAAGTCCCGTCGTGGTCCCGGCTGGGCAGGGCCCTGCTCGACGTGGGAGCCGCCGGAGCGTTCATCTACGCCGTGTCCGCCGGAGCCTGGGAACTGTGGAGGGACCGATGAAGCTGAACCTGGAGGAGCGGACGGCTCTGGAGGAGGAATGCCAGGGCCGGACGATGGCTCTGGCCCAGCAGGGGGCCATGATCCCCGGCGTCGGCACACGCCTCATCATCGAACTGTTGAACGAACTGCTCACCCCTGAGCAGGAAGCCAACGCCAAGGAAAACTGGTTGTACTGGCTGGCGGACCAGCTCGACAAGGCAGAGGCCGAGGTCCGCAAACGCATGTTGGCGTCGGGGATCGTGACCAATGGACACGCCTAAGCTCGGGGAGTTCGCGGACCCTCGCCTGACCCAACGCCGTATCGCCGTGACCCCGTCGGGGCGCCGGGTGGACGTTGCGATCACCGGGGACGAACGGCTCAAGCTCATCAAGTCCCTGCCCGGCCGGTGGCCGGAGGTCATCATGGCCCGCGAGCGGGGCGAGTCCATCGAGCAAATCCACCGGTGGGCCAAGGTGCCGTGCAATCCCGAAAGCGAGTGCCGGGGCCACTGTGAGCCGCCGTGCCTGCGGTGCCACATGGCGTCGATCTACTCGTGGCTGGAGACGGAGCTGCACGCCATCGCCCAAAACCGTGCCCGCCTCATGGTTTAGGGTGTGATCGTGCCCGAGTTCCCCTGCCCCCATTGCGATAAGGTCGCCGGCTCCCTGGCCGGGATCAAGTCGCATATCCGCTCCGCCCACCCCGAGAACTATGAGGCTCCGCCCCCTGCCCCGGAGGCTCCCGAAGGTGAGGATGCGCCGGGCGAAGCGCCCCCCGCCCGGCCCCGCCCCCAGGAGGTCGTACCCAAGCGCCCGAAGGGATGGCGTGAGCGGTTCAAGTTCAGCAAGAGGGCAGCCGACTCGGCCCCTGGCACCAGGGAGCGCCCGCCCAAGAAGGGCGGCTCCCGCGGTAAGCGCGTCCCGCTGGACACCGACATTTCGGACGCCTGGGCCTTCCTTGGTCGACGACTGGAGACCACCCCGCACTACCCGACGGGCCGCATGTTGCAGTACCAGGCTCCGGCGGCCGGCGTCATCTTCGACAAGGCCATTGCTGGCACCCTCCCTGACCGGGCCATTCTCCAGCCGCTTGCCCGCAACCGGGACAAGTACGAGGACGTGGCCTTCTTGCTTGCCGGTCCCCTGGTCACCTTCTCGATCACCCGCAGCTATCAGATGCTCCAGGTGGCGATGGAGCAGGGGGACCAGGACGAGGCCGCCAACCTACAGCGGCGTATCGAAATGCAGTTTGAGGGGTTCTCGTGGCTGTTGAACATGATGCTGCCCCGGCTGGTGGAGGGAAAGAAGATCGCCCAGGAGAAGAAGGCCAAGGCCGACGCGATGGTGGCCGACGCCTTCCCCGAGCTGGCGGGCACCGACCAGAGCCCCGCCGACGCTCTGCGGGATATGCTGTTCGCACCCCCGACGTTCGTGATGCAAGCCCAAGGAGGCACCGATGGAGGAACTGCTGGCCCTGCTGCAAACGGTAGTGGACCGGATCATATGGCCGAGCGAGGAGAAGCACCAAGCGGCGCTGGGCCAACTGCGTAAGTTCGCGGCATCCGTCGGCATCGGCGGAGTGGTCACCCCTCCGTCGGGTCAGACCGCACCGCCGCCCGCCGAGACTCCCGCCGTGCCAGTTCCCGGCGCCGTCGCCACGCCTGACACCGACGCGCTGGTGGCCGCCGGGTGGACCCCGCCCGCTAGCTCGGAGGTCGGACCGGCACCGGAAGCGGGCAACGCGTTCGCGGCTCCTCCTTCCGACGCTCCGGGGACACCGCCTCAGACGCAGTAGCCGGGCGCCCGGATGCCAGCACCTGACATTCAGGGCAAGACCTGGGACGACTTCCTTGCCGACTTCCACCAAGAGTGGGAGCCCGGCCAACATGCCGCCCTGATCGCCCCGACCGGCCAGGGCAAGACGACCGTGCTGGTGTCGCTGCTCGGCGGGCGCAAGTTCGTCCTCGCCTTCGATCCCAAGGGCGGGGATACCACGCTCGCCAAGACGGGGTTCAAGCGCCTGGGCAACTGGCCCCCCAAGTCGAAGGACTACGACGACATGGCGGCCGGCAAGCCGGTCCGCTACCTCATCGGGCCGAAGGTCCACACCCGCGATGACCGGGCCAGATTGCAGGCGGTCCAGACGGCCACGCTCAAGGGTGCGTTCGATGACGGCGGGTGGACGGTGGCGATAGACGAGCTGCAAGTGGCAGCCGACAAGATGGGTCACGCCGACGACATTGAGACCATGCTGATCGCCGCACGGGACAAGAAGCTGTCCGTGGTCTCGCTGTTCCAGCGGCCGGCCAACGTGCCCCGAGCTGCCTACGAGATGGCGTCCTACATCTTCCTGGGCCTGACCCTCGACGTGGATACCGTCAACCGGCTGGCGGAGATTGTCGGCCGCCCAAAGTACGAGATTCGGGGGGCGGTCGAAGGGCTGGCGAGCCACGACTACTCGTGGATGGTGCTCCCGAACAACCCCCGACGTCCGATCATCCTGACCCTCCCGCGGGAGCCAGAGCGGACGAAGATTGACACCGCCGCGCGGCCGCGCTAAGTTTCCGCTCGGATCGCCCCTCAGTCGTCAAGGGATCGGGCGATCTACTTGGGGAGTGGGGGGCGCCCACATCGAGAAGGAAGGGGCGTCCATGTACACTCGCCGGATATTCGACGGGGTGGTCCTGACCATCCTGACGGCCCATCTGGCCTTCGGTCTGCCCCGCATGTGGGCACGCCGGGTCGTGAAAGACCCAGGCTCACCGAGCTGGCAGAAGGTCCTCGGGGCCGCGACCCTCCACTCCACGTCATGACGATGACCGCACCGGGGATGGTCGGGCGGCCTCAGCCGCAGACGACCGTGGAGCAGAGCGGCGGACCCTTCATCCGGTACACCCAGCCGGGGAACCTGCCGCAGTACCAGGCGCCGACATTCCCGTTCGGCAACCTCATCCAGCAGCCTCTCGTGGCACGGCCGGGGTACTACCGGGACTTCCGGCTGTACTTCGTGGCTCACGGCGGGGTCAACGGAACCCACGACGTGGCGGTCCACGCCGATGCCCCGTACAACGTGGCGAGCCTCATTCAGTTCAAGGACCCGTTCGGGACCCTGATCTTCTCGCTGCCGTCGTATGAGCTCTACCTCGTCAACCTGTTCGGCGGAGGTGCCGGGTGCGGACTGGGCGCTCAGGCGCTCCCGACAGCACTCCCGAGCTACTCGGCGCCGAGCGTGGGGACAGCGGGCACGGGGAACTTCCGGGTCGCCCTGACGCTGCCGCTGGAGTTCGCCAAGGGCATCGGCACCTCGCCCGGTGCCAACGCCTCGGTGCAGCCCACCTTGCAGGTGCAGCTCAACTCCTCGGCGCAGCTCTACTCCACGGCACCGGGCACCCTGCCCAAGATCACCCTCGACGTGGAGTCGGACTTCTACTGGCTGCCGGAGGGGGCACAGATCGCCCCGCCGGCACTCGGGACCTCCCGCCAGTGGATTCTCCAGACGGGCAACCCGACGGTCGGCGCGGCGAGCAACACCCGCATCGCCTTCCCCCGACTCGGTGGCTTCCTGGACACCCTGATCCTGGAGCTGCGGAACTCCGCCAATGCCCGGTTCGCCGGGTTCCCGACGGAGACAAACCGGTTCGTCCTCTACATCGACGGGGTGCCGATCACAACATCCCCGATGTGGAAGCTGAACGACGATGCCTTCATCGCCTTCACCGGGATCACGCTGCCGACGGGGGTCTACTGCTACACCCGCAAGACCTCCCTCAGTCAGCAGAGCAAGGGCCTGCTCGACACCTCGGAGGCCACGTTGTCGTCCAACCCCGGCACCCTCATTGAGGTGCAGGGCCAGCCGTGGGGCACAAACGCCACAGCACCGGGGACGCTCAACGTCATCGTCGGCCAGATCGTCCCGCGGGGCAGGCTCCCGCAGGGCCTCCCGGAGGTCTAGACCGTGGGCGGCATCGGGGCCAACATCTTCGCCGGTCTCGGCGGGCAGGCCGACGTATCGCCGTCCGTGTCGAACGCGTCCGCGACCTACGGGCCGCCCACGTCGGCCGGCGGCGGTGTCGGTGCGCTCAGCCCCCGTCACGGGTTCGGCATGGGCGTCTGGTGGGGTGCGGCCGGTCTGGTCGCCCTCGTCGCCATCCGTTGGTCGCTCCCGCGCTGAGAGGAGGTCACATCATGCGCATCCACTGGGTCTGGGTACTCGTCGGCGTCGGAGTCGGCTACTGGGTCGTTCCCAAGGTGATCCCCGCGGTCAAGTCCAAGGCAGCCTGAGCCATGCTCACCGTCGGGCTCCTTGTGACGCTGGGCGGCTACACCTTGGCCTACTACGGCTTCAACGTCATCACCAAGGGCAATGATTCGCTCTGGTCGCTCTTCTGGCCGGGTCAATACAAGGTCACCAAGCGAGACACAGGCAAGACATGACCGGGCTGCTCGGGGCGTTCTTCGCTCAGGTCGCGATCATCACGTACCGGGCCGTGTCCGGCGGTGGGGTCAGCACGCCCACGCAGGCACCGTTGCCGCTGCCTCTGCCAGCTGAGTACACGGCGGCGGCGCTGATCTATGGGGCGCTGGCGATCGCACCGGCCTCGCTGGCTCCGATCCCCGGACTGATCGGGTGGGGCCTCGTGGTCGCCAACCTGCTCAAGCTGCCCATCGCCCCCGGAGTGGGTAAGCCCATCGCCAAGGCGCCGGCCGGGGGATACAAAGGGTCCACATCACAGGTGCCGCTCCCCAAGGCACCGACGTTCGCTCCGGGGATTACATCGAAGCTCACCGCCTAGAGGCAAAGGAGACCAACATGGCAAAGCTCGTGGCGCTCGGTGCGCTGGTGGTCGGCGGGGTCATCCTCGCGGATATCATCACGCACGGGGCACAGACGGCCCAGGCCGCGCAAGGCGTCGGGCAGAACATCGAAGTGCCGGCGCTGAACGCGCTCCTCGGATCGACCACGAGCTGATGAGCAACACCGTCAAGGGGCTCATCGTCATCGGGGCCGCCTTC
>JBKQUU010000009.1:0-5148 GCA_052325485.1 Acidimicrobiales bacterium
GCCTGCATTTCGAGGACCGAGCGCTCGCAGCTACGTTCAACCATTACCGCTCCACTGTCCAGCTCCGGGACAGCTCTTTGGCGGCGGTCGAGGTCGACCTGCAGGGTTACTTCGACAAGGAGCCCTCTGCCGACGCCGTCCTGCGCCTCGGTGCCTATAGGGGCATCACGCATATGGGAGGCCTGTGCCTGGGGGCCGAGGTCTTCGACTGGCGCCGCTTCCCCGGTGCACGTGCCTTCATGTCCTTCACCGGGCTCACCTGCTCGGAGCGCTCCACCGGCCTGTCAGAACGCCGCGGCGAGATCACCCGGGCCGGCAACGCCCACATCAGAGGCCAGCTGTGCGAGGCGGCCTGGACCTACCAGCACCACCCCGCCCTGGGCCGTGAGATCAAGGCCCGCCAAGCCGGTGCCAGCCCTGCCACGGTGGCCCGGGCGTGGGGCGCGCAGGTCCGGCTGTCCGCCCGCTTCCACGCCCTGGCCGCCCGCAAGAACGTGAAGTCGGTCGTGGCCGCCGCCGTGGCGCGCGAGCTGGCCGGGTTCTGCTGGGCCGAGATGACCGCCACGGACTGAGCCCATGAGACCTCCTCGCTCACAGCACGATCGGCGCCGGCCGTGAGCGGACCAAGCGTGACGCGCCGGAGCACCGCCGCAGCAGGACCGACCCTCGCCGTCGTTATCGCCAACCGGCCCCCTCCGGGGACCGCCATGGACGGACATATTCTGAGGCAACTACCTGCGTATGGAAAAACTGCGGTCCCGACCCGCGTACAGCATCGTGGCGGAACTCCGATCCACTGCGCTCCGGCGCGTCACCAACCACGTCCTCGGCCACCGCCAGGCCCGCGCACTCCCGTCCTGTCCCTGTCTGCTAAAACCCGAGAAAATCAAAGGCTTAATGCTTCGCGCTCCCAAACAAGCCAAATGGGGGAGCTTGACAAGCTGTTCCACAGGAACGACGGCTACGGGCGCAAGCGACCGGGTCGGGAGACGCGCCCGAACGCGCGCCCATATGACGTCCAGGGACTTGTTAGGTAAGTGTTGCCGGCAAGATCTTCCGGCCCCGGTAGGAAAACCTGTTCTTGGTAAGAGTCCATCGGGTCCAGTGCTTGGAGGAGAGCCGGAATGGCAGGGAGGCCTGGAGCCACGGCACAACCTCCGCGAGGTCGGCGTCCGATGCTCGCGGGATGCTCAGGGCCAGCCCCATGCCCCGCTTCCCTTCGAGGATCAACTTCGTGGCGGATGTCCCGAGCGTCACGCCGGTCGGAGTCATGAACTGGCCGAAGCCACGGGGGTCCTGTGCCGGCCACAGCTCTCCGACGGGAGACCGCAAGCGGAAGTCGGCCGTGAACCATAGCCAGACGGGTGCCATTCCCCATCGGTTGGTCGGGAGCGGTTCCAGGGACTCGAAAATGGATATCGCATCCTCGGCCCTTTCCCACGGCACCGGGTGCCCACGAGGACCGCCTGGGAACTCTCGCCCGATGAGGCGAACTACCTCGGGATCGATTGTGAGCCCTGGCGTCAAGGGGAAGTCGAACAAGCATTTGACCGGTGAGGTCTCCGTGCACGCTTCGAGGAAGCGCAGCCATTTGTTTACGGCATCGCGAGCTGAGAGCCGCCCCAGACCGTGGACGCTGCCACTAGAAAGGGGCAGCCCGTCGTAGACCACACAGGACTCCTCCAGTCGATCCACCAGCCCAGTATGTCGGCTGCGAAGTCATCGCCACACCGTCTGGTGCCCTGCCAGGCCCATCTGGTGATGGTCGCAGCGCGCTGGTCTGCCGCCCTCCGGGCGCCCGGCAAGATCGTTCTAAGGCAGCTCGCCGACCAGCACAGCCAGGTCGTCTTCTGCCCACGGGCTGTAGGCACGAAAGCCTCCTTCCATCAGCCAAGCGAGCTGGTCGCCCACAGAGTTCGGCCGGTCGTGCTCTCCGTCGACCGGTGTCACGACATCGGCCGGGTCATCGGGCACCACGACATCGCCTATGACCAAACGCCCGCCCGGCCTGAGGACGCTGGCTGCTCGCCTGAACAAGTCAGCCTTGCCAGGACCGTCGAGGTGGTGCACGGTCAAGGCTGACACGACGAGGTCGAAAGGCCCTGCGGGCAACGGGTCCTCCAGTCGGGCAACTCTGAGGTCGGCATCCGGCAGGACCCGTCGAGCGTGGTCGAGCATCCCCGCGCTCTCGTCGATACCCGTCAGATGTGCCCCGGGGTGGTGGTCCAAGACGCGGCGCGCTGTCACGCCCGTGCCCGTGCCAAGGTCCAGTACTTGCAGGACCGTTCCCGCTGTCGCGTCTGCGACAGCGTCCTGCAAGCGTCCGTAAGCCGGGACTTCCGACGTGACCATTTCCATGTAGGTGGCCGGGTCGAAGTGGAACTGTTCTCCCATCAGCCCTGATGCTACGGCTCGTCGAGGTCAGGTTCGGGACCTGCGGCAACTTCAGAGGGGCTGTCGTTGGGGGGAGCCCGTTGGGGCGCGGCCCAGCCCGGTGAGGGTGCGGGTGCCGGGTACCGATTGTTCCGTATGGCGCCGACTTGCGGAGTCTCCCGATGACCGACCCACGCGCCTAAACGACGGATCTTGCCAGCCAATGCACTCCGCCGAGCGACGCATAACGTGACAATGGAGGTGCCGCGAGACGCCAGGAGAGCTGTCTCAAGCCACGTCAAGGAAGCGCCGGAGAGCCTCCCGGATGACCTCGCTCGCCGTGGTTTGGTCTGCCTCTGCCCGGGCTTCCACGGCCAGCTTGAGCTCGGGGTCAAGCCGGACCGGGACGACTTCCGAGGGAGCGCTGCCGAGCATGGGGCGCCCGCGGCGGCGCGTCTTCAGCACCTCGATGTCATAGCCACGTTCGGCCTCGGTGGCTATGGCGTCGACGTCGGCATCGGTGAGCACCTTGCCGGTCCTGGTCGTGTACGTCCCGGGCGCCTCTGAGGTCACCGTTCCTCCGTTCTGGGGAGCAGCGCGAGGTAACCCTTTCGCACGGGCATGGCGTGGACCGCTAGGGAGCGGTCGTCCGCCAGCAACAAGATGATCACCTCGAGCACGTTCCCGGCAACGTCGGGGCCAAGCAACAGCAGCTTCGGAGGGTCGGCCTCCGGCTCGAGGTCGACCACGACAAGTGGATGTTCGATCGCGTGACGGATGTCGTCGTCCCCAAGCCCATGGCGGCGCGCCGAACGGTGAATATCCACATACCCTTAGTGTAATACAGTATTCTCATCTAACCCAGGGTGCGCTAGCCGACTGGCGGTCGGTGCGCCCGGGCCAATGCCCCAAGAGCCGCGCCCCTGGCTCAGGTCTTCTCGCGCACAGCTCGGAAGCCAGAGTCGTCGCCAGGTGGAAGTAGATGTGCCCGCGTAGCGAGCCGTCCTCCTCCAGTAGCGCCCAGCCGCGACCGCTCGTGTGGTCGCCGTCGTCGCTGCCGTCCCAGGTGAACTCGACACCGGGCCGGCCGTCGGTGCTCGTCGTGCGGCAGTCCATCCATCCATGCACGGCGATGAAGCCGAAGCCGCCGGTACCGTCCTGACGGAACTCGATATGGGCGGGAGCCACCAGGTCCAAGGCGTCGGCGTCCCAGAGGTCCATCGACGTGATCCGCCACTTACCGACGAGCCCCATCCTGCGCCCCCCTTGGAGCCTGTCGGGCCGACTTGCCCGCCGGGCACCGAACATGTCATATGGCGGCCGCGGCTGTCCAGTCTCCGCCGGCTGTCGCGCATACCGAGCGACGGTGATGGGCGCGAGGCACCACTGCCCGTCGTTGCTCCTTGGTCGGCACCGGGCTCCCGGTGGCCGCACAGCACGCCGAATCCCCCGCCGGAATGAACCGAGCGACGGAACCAGACGCTCCGTCGTTCTGCGCCCGCTGCCTGGGAGGCGAACACGGTGGCTATGGGTATCGTTGGATCATGAGGGAGGTTTCTTGGGAAGAAGACAGCGCCCTCGGCTCGAGCACCGAGGGCTCGTCCGGCAGTGTGGCCGACTTGATGACCGGTGGACCGTACCCCTGTATAAGCCCCCCAGAGGTACCTCCGTTTAGCGTTGTCAACGAGATGTTGAGTCATCCCGGAGGTGGTGGAATGAATGGCGGGCGCCGATGGGAGCCCTTCACGATCTCGTCGAGTGACTACAGCGAGCTTGCTGGGGACCTGGTCTCTGATCATGGCTTCGTCTCTACTCCCGTACCCCGCTGGGTCGTCACACGCAATGACTGGCATATCTGGATCATGGAACAGAGGCGAGGAGTGCCGTCAGATCCGCATCGGACAATTCAGCAACAAGCCGACGACGCTGTGGCGGCATATGAACTGGCGCGGCGCGACCCGACCACTCCGCCGGTAGTACTTGCTTCTCGTTTTCTGGAAGCACAGCGCAAGAAGGACGACGCGTTGCATTTCGTCGATCCGTGGATTACAGCCGCCGGCTTCACGAAGTACCGACGGCTGATGCGATGGCTTTTCGATGGGCAGAACCGGGTCAAGGCGGCGGAGATGGCACGCGATCCTGACCTCGCGGCTCAAATTCGCGTCGAGCTGGAGGGAGCCAGATCGAGATGTCGTCCTACGCGGTCCGACGAGGCGTGGCCCCCAGAGTGGAACGATTGGCCCGATTACCCGCCGGAGGAGCCTGGAAGGCCGTGACGCCGGACACGGGCGTAACGCGATCCTGAACGAGTCGTATGTGCTGGCATGGGGTCACTCCGGCGACGCGGACGGCCAACGCATATCAGACGGATCAGGCGTGGACCACGACTCCCGTTGTCACTTTGTTCAAGCACCAGCGGCGCCAGAACGTTCGCTCGTATGGCGGTACTTGGCACGGGCGGCGTTGGGGCCGTTCGTACGGCGCCTCAACCACGCTGAGTGCCCACATGGGCGCTCGTTCTGCCCGATAAGCCGCGCAGGAAGGGCGTGCGGGACAATTAGCCACAGTGACCTTTTGGTGACCGCTCTCGCCCGTTGTTGACCAATAAACACCGAATTTCTTGTGTCCTACGCGTGTCCTAGAGCGATCCTAGGACGTCCTAGCAAGCTCCTGACCAGGATATTTACAGCCAAAAACCAGGTGGGCGCGGAGGGACTTGAACCCTCACGGCCTTGCGGCCAATGGATTTTGAGTCCATCGTGTCTGCCATTCCAC
>JBKQUU010000010.1:0-19687 GCA_052325485.1 Acidimicrobiales bacterium
GACCGAGGACGTATGGCTGCCGGACTGCTTCGGTTATTCGGCCGCCTTGCCTCAGCTGATCCTGCTTTCCGGGTCCCGCTGGTTCCTGACCCAGAAACTCTCTTGGAACGACACCAACAAGTTCCCCCATCACACCTTCTGGTGGGAGGGGATCGACGGCAGCCGCGTTTTCACCCATTTCCCCCCTGTCGACACCTACAACGCCGAGCTCCTATCGTCCGAGCTGGCCCACGCCGCCGCGAATTACGCCGAACTGGGCTATGGGACGCGCTCGCTGGCGCCCTTCGGCTACGGCGACGGTGGGGGAGGGCCGACCCGGGAGATGATGGAAAGGGCACGGCGCCTGGCCGACCTCGACGGCTCGTCCCGGGTCGTGGT
The DNA here is from genome assembly GCA_052325485.1 of Acidimicrobiales bacterium. Taxonomy (GTDB): domain Bacteria; phylum Actinomycetota; class Acidimicrobiia; order Acidimicrobiales; family Palsa-688; genus Fen-671. The sequence continues at coordinate 379 of JBKQUU010000010.1, forward strand.
GGAAACTCCGTCAAAGTTCTTTGCCGCCGCGCAGGCCGAGTTCCCCAACGCCCCGGTCTGGTCGGGCGAGCTGTACCTCGAACTGCACCGGGGCACCATAACGAGCCAGGTCGAGATCAAACAAGGGAACCGCCACTGCGAGAACCTGGCCCGGGAGGCGGAGCTGTGGTCGGCCGCGGCTTTGATGGCGGGCCGGGCCCCTTACCCCTACGACGAGCTGGAAGAAATCTGGCGGGACATCCTGCTCAACCAGTTCCACGACATCCTCCCGGGCTCGTCGATCGCCATGGTCAACGACGAGGCCGTGGCCAGCTATGCCCGCAGCGCGGCGCGCCTGGAGGCCCTCATCGGCCGGGCCATCTCCGCCCTGGGGGGCCAGGGCGACGTGGCGGTGGCGTTCAACTCCGCCCCCCACGTCCAGCAGGGCGTCCCGGCCCTGTCGGCGGCCGCCGTGGCCCCGGCCGAGGGCCAGGCCCGGGCCGTCGGCGAGGTGGGGGCCACGGGAGGCCTCGGCCTGGACAACGGCCTGATCAAGGTGGAGCTCGACGGCGACGGCCACATCGTCTCCTTGGTGGACCTGCTGGCCGAGCGAGAGGTCTTGCCCCCCGGTACCGTAGCCAACGTCCTCCAGCTCCACCCCGATCTGCCCAACAAGTGGCCGGCCTGGGACGTGGACGCCTTTTACCGCCATGTCCACCAGGACCTGGGCGCTCCGCAAAGCATCACGGTCCTGTCCCCGGGGCCGCAGGAAGCGGCCGTCCGGGTCGAGTACGGCTTCGGCTCCTCCCGGGCCGTGCAGGTCCTGCGCCTGGCCGCCGGGAGCCGGGAGCTCGTGGTCGAGACCGACGTGGACTGGCACGAGCACGACCGCCTGCTCAAGGTGGCCCTGCCCCTCGACGTGCACGCCGACCAGTCGTCGTCGGAGATCCAGTTCGGGCACGTCCAACGGCCCACTCACAACAACACGTCGTGGGACGACGCCCGCTTCGAGTTCGTGGCCCACCGGTTCGTGCACGTCGAGGAGCCCGGCTACGGCGTGGCCGTGGTCAATGACGGGATATACGGCCACGAGGTCAGGGCCATGCCCCGGGCGGGTGGAGGACGGGCCACGCTGGTCCGCCTGTCGGTCCTGCGCAGCCCTCAGTTCCCCGACCCCCGGGGAGAAAACGGCGCCCACCGCTTCCGCTACGCCATCGTCCCGGGTGCCACCATGGCCGACGCCGTGCACCACGGCTACCATTTCAACCTCCCTCTACGCCAGGTGATGGCGGCGCGGGAGGTCGAGGCCCTAGTGGTGGTGGACAATGGGGCCGTCGTGGTCGAGGCGGTCAAGGCCGCCGACGACCGGTCCGGGGACCTCGTCGTGCGCTGCTACGAGTCGCTCGGGGGCCGGGCCACGACCACGGTGAGGGCGAGCTTCCCCGTCCGCCGGGCGTCGCTCACCGACCTGTTGGAGCGCCACCGGGACGACCTCGACGTCGACGACGGCCACCTGGTGCACCTCGAGCTCAAGCCCTTCCAGGTGGTCACGCTGCGGCTGGCGCCAGAGAAATAGCCTCTAACCCGGCACGGGGCCGGTGGAGCGGCGGATGACCAAGGTGGGTGTCGTCACGTGGGAAACCGCCTGCGTGCGGCTGCCCTCTATGCGTTCGAGCACAGCTTGCATGGCCAGACGGCCCATCTCCACCCGGGGCTGGTTGACGGTCGTGAGGTTCACCTGTCGCATCTGGGCCAGCGAGGTGTTGTCGTAGCCCACCACGGAGATGTCGGCCGGGACCGAGAAACCGGCCTCCGTCAGCCTGTCCATCGCCCCCGCCGCCGCCATGTCGTTGGAGGTGAGCACGGCGGTCGGCAACTCGGCCAGGGCCAGCAACCTCCCCACGGCCTCGGCCCCGCTGCTCTCACTGAAATCTCCCGGCACGACCATGCGTTTGAGCCCGGCGGCGTCCATGGCCCGCTCGTAGCCGCGCCGGCGGGGCTGCGAGCCCGGGTTACGGCCCCCGTCGATGTGGGCGATCCGCCGGTGCCCGAGCTCGATCAGGTAGGCGACAGCGAGCTCGGCCCCGTGCACGTCGTCGGTGAGCACGCTGTCGACCGAGGGCAACTTCGAGGTACGGCTCACGAGCGTCACCGGGGTCAGGCGGGCCGCTTGACTGATCTGGGCCTCGGTCAGCACCGTGCTCACGAGCACCAACCCGTCGACCCGGGACTCCAAGAAGGCCTCCAGCGCTGCCTCTTCACGCGCCCGGCTGCGGCCCCCGGTGCTGAGAAGGATGCGGTAACCCCGGTGCCGTGCCACCTGCTCGATACCGTCGGTGATCTCGGCAAAGAACGGGTTGTGCAAATCGTTGAGCAGCACTCCCACGGTGTTGCTGCGCCGGCTGGCCAACGAACGGGCCATGGCGTTGGGACGGTAACCGAGCCTGGTAGCGGCGGCCAGGACGCGTGCCCGGCGCTCTTCGCTCACCTGAGGTTTCTGGCGCATTACCAGCGAAACCAGGGCCCGTGACACCCCGGCCTCCCTGGCCACGTCCTCCAGGGTGGCGGGCTCCCGGACGCCCTTGACAGATCCCCGAGGCGCGGTCATACTGTCATCCACCGACACTGTAGAGCGCTCTAAAGGGAGAAGGCAAGGTTAGAGCGCTCTCATTACGAGGAGGGGAGCCACGGACATATCTCGGCGGTAGCCCGACCAAAAAAGCCCTGGTCTGGCTGTGCTTTCAGCCACCTAAGCTGACGCGCCTGGCACCGTTGACGCGGTGGAGGTCGTTGGTCCTGAGGTCTACCGAAGTCGCCTTCAGCCCATAAAATGTCGGCCCGACAGGGGTGTGGTGCGTGCCCCGTCCCGGCGTCACGGCCGACCAATGTTCGTCGCGGACTAGTATTCGTCGCGCTTGCCCAGAGGACCGTTCCTTCCAAGAGCCATGTCCCTACTAGAGCACCGCTCACACTAATTGGACCGTACCGCTGCTCATTCTCACTCAAACGCTCGCCATGGCCAATAGACGACCACTGACAAGCAAATAGCAAAGAACAACCGATAAGGAGGAACCATAATAATGAACGTCCTGCGGTTAATCGGGGCACGCAAGGGAGCCATCGCTTTGGCCACCGGTGCGGCGGTGGTCGCCGGGTCGGTGACCGCCATGGTCTCCCCCGTCATCACCTCCGCCGGTGCCAGTCCCACCAGTGCTCTTTCGAGCGCCCGGTGCCCGTACACCTTTGCCGTCATCACCCACGGCGACAACGGGTCTTTCTGGAGCGTTGTTTACAAGGGAGCCAAGGACGCCGCCAAAGACCTCGGCTGCACCTTGAGCGAGGTTTACGGCTCGCAACAGCAGGGCCAAGCCGAACCAGACGACGTCGCCGAGAACGCGCAGATCCAAGACGCCATCAACGCACACGTAAATGGCATAGCGGTGTCGGACCATGACCCGACCTTGATGAACCCGACGATCGCCAAGGCCGTAGCCAAGGGCATCCCTGTCGTCCTCCTGAACGCGGGGTGCGACCCGGCCGACCTCGCCGCTTCGCACGCCATGACCTGTGTTGGGCAACCTGAGACCCTGGCCGGCCAAGCTGCCGGTGCTCAGTTCAAGAGCCTGGGCGACACCAACGTGCTGTGCGTGATCCACCAGTCCGGTCAAAACCTCCTGGACCGCTGCGCCGGTGTGGCGGCGGGCCTTGGCCTGTCGAAGTGCACGACCACGAGCAGCCCGCCCACCAGCGGGCCGGCCTGCACTCAGTTGTTCCTCAGCACCCCCGATGCCGCCAGCAACCCGGCCCAGGCCGTAGGCCAGATCGTGACCTTCGTCGAGGCTCATCCGGGCATCAATGGCGTCATGTTGCTCAACAGCGCCATTTCCGACGCTTTTGTGGCGGCAAGCCCGCCCAAGGTCAAGATCGCCACGTTCGACCTTGACACAGCGACGCTGGCTGACCTCAGGTCGGGCAAGCTGGCCTTCGCCATCGACCAGCAGCAGTACCTGCAAGGTTACCTACCGATCGTTTTCCTCTACCTCTACAACAAGCATGAGGGCAACTCCGCCGGTGGTGGCAGTATCGTCCCCAGCGGACCGTTGATCGTAACCAAGGCCAACGTGGCCAAGGTCGCCGCTGCCATTGCCGCCGGTGACGACTAGGCATCTCGTCGGCCACTAGACGCCAGGACGGCAAAAGCACGGTTGTGGCCCGCCCCGGGCGCTGGTCGGCCGGGGCGGGACCACGCTGGCGTTACAGGCAGGCCATGTTCAGTAGCAGTCAGGTCACGTTCGTAGTAGCAAGGGAAGGTCCATGAGCATTACCGCCGGTGTGCCGGAGACCAGCCCGCCGCGGGCCGGAGACGAGCGATTGATCAGGACAAGTCGCTTTACCAGGACGCTGCGGCGCCCCGAGTTCGGTGCTCTGATGGGGGCGGTAGCCGTTTTCTTGATATTCACGTTCCTCGACGCCACCCCCAACCATCTGTGGCTCACCCAGACCGGTGTGGAGTCGTGGGCCCAGCAATCGGCCTTCTTCGGGATCATGTCCGTACCCGTGGGCTTGCTCATGATCGGGGGCGAGTTCGACCTCTCCACCGGTGTTATGACCGGGGCCACGGCCATCGTCATGGCCTTGCTGATCGCCAAGCTCCACTGGAACGCCTGGGCCGCCATCGCCGGGACCCTGGTTTTCGCCACCATCGTCGGCCTCGTCAACGGCCTGATCGTGGTCAGGACGAAGTTGCCCAGTTTTATAGTCACACTGGCCACTTTCTTCGTCCTGCGGGGAGCCAGCATCGGCTACGTCCTGCACGTCAACCAGGGCAGCACCGCCATCGACCTGACCAATCCCCACTACGCCGGCCTCGGCAGCGCCAAAGACATCTTCGGGAGCAGTTTCGGCACCAGCGCGGCGTTGCCCGGGGGCTACCAGACGGCGTTGCTGTGGTTCATAGGCGTGACCATCCTGGGGACGTGGATCCTCACCCGGACGACGTTCGGCAACTGGATATTCGCCGCAGGCGGCGATGCTGTGGCCGCCCGCAACGTGGGGGTGCCGGTCAACAGGACCAAGATCCTTCTCTTTCTAGGTACGGCCTGGTCCGCCGCCCTGGTCGGCATCATCTCGCTCACCCAGTCCTCGTCGGCGCTGTCCGAGCAGGGCGTCGGCTACGAGTTCTACTACATCATCGCCGCCGTGGTCGGGGGCTGCCTGCTCTCCGGCGGGTACGGCTCGGCTTTGGGCCCGGCGCTGGGAGCGTGCATAATAGGCATGGCTTTTGAAGGGGTGATCTACGCCAACTTGGACAGTTCCTGGGACTTCACTTTCCTCGGGATCGTCCTATTCATCGCCGTGGTGGTCAACAGGGTGTTCTATCAGCGAGCTCTGAAGGCAAGACGGTGAGCGGACAGATGGCCTCGCCGGCGCCCCTGGTCGAGATGCGCAGGGTCAGCAAGCATTTCGGCGGCGTCAACGCCCTCGAAAACGTCTCTCTCCAGGTGTTCCCTGGTGAGGTCACATGCGTACTGGGCGACAACGGCGCCGGCAAGTCGACCCTGATCAAGATCCTCTCCGGCGTGTTCCCTCCTGACAACGGCGAGCTGGTCATAGAGGGGACTGTGGTGCACTTCTCCAACCCCCGCGCCGCCCGCTCGTACGGCATTGCCACCGTGTTCCAGGATCTGGCCACCGTGCCCCTGATGTCCCTGTGGCGCAACTTCTTCCTGGGCAACGAGCCGACCAAGGGACGAGGCCCGTTCCGGCGGATGGACATCGTCCGGGCCAAGCAGGTCATGCGCGACGAGATGGCCAAGATGGGCATCTCCGTGCGCGACCCCGACCAGGTGGTGGGGACCCTTTCCGGCGGGGAGCGCCAAGCGGTGGCCATCGCCCGCGCCGTCTACTTCGGGGCCAACGTGCTGATCCTGGACGAACCCACCTCGGCTCTGGGGGTCCGCCAGTCCGGGATCGTGCTCAAGTACATATTGCAGGCGCGCGAGCTGGGCAAGGGTGTGATCTTCATCACCCACAACCCCCACCACGCTTATCCGGTCGGCGACCGTTTCGTCCTGCTCCAGCGGGGGACCTTGCTCGGGTCGTACCCGAAGACGCAGACGACGGTCGAGCACCTCACCGAGATGATGGCCGGCGGCGCCGAACTGAAGGAGCTCAGCCACGAGCTCGAGGCCATGAAGGACTTCCCGGCAGTGGCGCAGGCCGCCCGTGAGCTGGCCGCCGAGGCCCAAGAGGCGACACTGACGGCGTCAGGGCTCAGCGGGACAACCTCCGGCCAGCGCGATGATGTCGGCTAGCAAAGCCACCCAAAAGGAGAGCGCACCATGAGGATCGGGATGATCGGGGTCGGTCGCATCGGGGCCTTCCACGCGGCGACGTTGCGCTCGCTGGCCGAGGTGGACGAGCTCGTAGTCGTCGACACCGACGTGGCGCGGGCCCGGCAGGTGGCGGAAAAGATGGGCGTGGCGTGGGCCGAGGACAGCGCGCACCTGCTGCACGGCGGCGTCGACGGCATCGTCATCGCCACCCCCACCGACACCCATGCTCCTCTCATCCGTGCCGGCGCCGAGGCCGGGGTGGCCGTCTTCTGTGAGAAACCGGTCGCCGCCGACGTGGCCGGCACGAAAGAGGTCGTGCGCCTGGTCGAAAAAAGCGGTGCCCAGGTACAGATCGGCTTCCAGAGGCGCTTCGACGCTGGGTTCGCCTCCGGCCGCGAGGCGGTGCAGGCCAACAAGCTCGGCTGGTTGCACACCGTCCGAGCCGGCACCCTCGACCCCGCCCCGCCTCCGGCCGCCTACATAGGTTCGTCGGGCGGGATATTCCGCGACTGCAGCGTCCACGACATCGACGCCGTGCGTTGGGTCACCGGGCGGGAGGTGAGCGTGGTCTACGCCACCGGGTCCAACCGGGGCGCCAGCTTCTTCACCGAGGCCGGGGACGTTGACACGGCGGCCGCCCTTCTCACCCTGGACGACGGTACGTTGGCCCTCATATCCGCCACCCGGTACAACGCCGCCGGCTACGACGTGCGGCTCGAGTTGCTCGGCTCGGAGGACAGCATCTCGGTGGGCCTCGACGACCGGCTGCCGTTACGCTCCGCCGAGCCCGGGGTCACCTGGCCGGCCGGCGCCCCCTATGCCAATTTCATGGAGCGCTTCCGGGCCGCGTACGTGGCCGAACTGGAGGCCTTTGTCGACCTGGTGGGCGGACGGGCGGCCAACCCGTGCCCACCGGCTGACGCCCTGGAGACCTTCTATGTCGCCGAGGCCTGCGAGCTGTCACGCCGGGAGCGACGCCCGGTGAGCATGGAGGAGGTACGGCTATGACCGCGGCTGGTCGACCGACTGGGGCACGCATTGCTGCCGCCCCCATTTCATGGGGGGTCTGTGAGGTCCCGGGGTGGGGTTACCAGCTTTCCCGGGAGCGCGTCCTGGCCGAGATGCAACAAGTCGGCATGGTGGCGACCGAGTTCGGTCCCGACGGCTTCCTGCCTGAGGCCCCGGGCGAATGTTCCCAGCTGCTGGCCTCGTACGGGCTCCGTGCCCTGGGCGGCTTCGTGACCCTGGTCCTGCACGACCCGGCCGTCGACCCGCTCCCGGAGGCTAAACGCGCCTTGGACCGTCTGGTCGGCGCCGGGGCCGACGTCATGGTGGTGGCGGCGGTGACCGGGCAGGAGGGTTACGACCAGGCCCTCGAGCTGGACGCCACCGGGTGGGCCACGTTGCTCGCCAACCTCGCGGCGGTGAGCGAGCTGGCCGGCGCCGCCGGCGTGACCATGGGCCTGCACCCGCACGTCGGCACCCTGGTCGAGGGGCCGGACGCCGTGCGCCGGGTGCTCGAGGGCTCCTCGGTGGACCTTTGCCTGGACACCGGGCACCTGCTCATCGGCGGGACCGACCCCCTAGCGCTGACCAGGGAGGTGCCTGACCGGGTCGTCCACGTGCACCTGAAGGACGTGGACAGGGACATGGCGGCCCGGGTACGGGACGGTTCGTCCACCTACACGGCGGCGGTGGCGGCGGGCATGTACAAGCCGCTCGGCCAGGGCGACGTAGGCATCGGGGGCATACTGGCCGCCCTGGAAGGTGCCGGTTACCAGGGCTATTACGTGATGGAGCAGGACACCGTCCTCGACGCCGAGCCCCCGCCCGGTGGCGGCCCTATCGAGGACGTGCGGGCCAGCGTGGCCTTCCTGGGAGAGGTCCTGCGATGACCGGGACAACGGTGCGGGCGCCTTTCAAGAGCCCTTTGTACGAGATGACCCAGACCACGCCCACCTGTTTGTGGAACGACTCGGCTTCGACCCGGGAGCTGACCTACTCGATCGACAACGGGGCCGTGGGGGCCACCTGTAACCCGGTCATCGTCGTCAGCGTGCTGCGCCAGGAGATGGCCCGCTGGGCACCCGTGCTCAGCCAGCTCATCGAACAGGGGCCCAGTGCCACCGACGACCAGATCGGCTGGAGGCTGGTCGAGGAAATATCCAAGAACGCCGCCTCCCTGCTCCGTCCGATCTTCGACGAGCAGGCGGGACGGAACGGTCGCCTGTCCATCCAGACCGACCCCCGTTTGTTCCGCGACACCGAGGCCATGGTCAGCCAAGCGGTGCGGTTCAGCCAGCTCGCTCCCAACATGATCGTGAAGATCCCGGTGACTTCGGCCGGGATCCCGGCCATCGAAGAGGCGACTTATCGAGGGGTCAGCATCAATGCCACCGTGAGCTTCACCCTCCCTCAGTGCGTGGCCGTGGCCGAGGCGGTGGAGCGGGGCCTGAAGCGCCGTGAGCGAGAGGGCCAGGAGACGGCCTCGATCAGCCCCGTGTGCACGATCATGGTGGGCCGCCTGGACGACTGGCTGAAGGTGGTGCTCGACAAGGAAAACATAAGTACCGACCCCGGCTACCTCGAGTGGGCGGGCGTGGCCGTGTTCAAAAAGACCTACGCCCTGTTCGTCGAGCGCGGCTACCGGATCCGCCTGCTATCGGCCGCGTTCCGCAACCACATGCACTGGAGCGAGCTGATCGGCGGGGATCTCGTCGTCTCGCCCCCCTACTCCTGGCAGGTGCGTTTCAATGCCAGCGACATCCCCGTGGTGCCCCGCATCGACAAGCCCGTCGACCCCCGAGTGGTCGACGAGCTGACCAAACGGTTCGTCGACTTCCGGCGGGCCTACAACGAGGGCGGCCTCTCGGTGGCCGAGTTCGACAGTTTCGGGCCCAGCCGGCGGACGTTGCGCCAGTTCATCGCCGCCACGGCCGAGCTGGCCGGCATGGTCCGCGACGTCCTGGTCCCTGACCCGGACAAGACCTGAGAACGGGCGGGGGCAAACCTGACATGAGCCGGGACAAGGCCTGGCATGAGCCGGGACAAGGCCTGACATTAGCGGGGACAGAGCCTGACTGATGGAGGCGGAGCGACTGCACTGGCCGGCCGGTAGCCTGGCCGAGGGGGACATGGAGGTGGACCTGGCCCCGGAGACGGCGGGTTGGTCCTGCACGGGCCTGCGCGTGGCCCGCCTGGCGCCGGGTGGCGTGGTCGACCTCGTCACCGGCAACGAGGAAATGGCGGTGCTCCCCTTGGCCGGAGGGCTCGAAGTACACGTCGACGGGCGCCGGCTGCGCCTCGCGGGCCGGGACAGCGTTTTCCACCAGGTCACCGACTGGGCGTACGTCCCGTGCCGAGCCGAGGTCCGGCTGAGCTCGCCGGGTGGGGCCGAGGTGGCGCTCCCCTCGGCCCGGGCCGAACGGCGCTTCGACCCGGTCCATGTCGAAGCGGGCGCCGTCCCCGTCGAAGTCCGGGGGGCGGGGCCGGCGACGCGGCAGGTGACCAACTTCATGGCCCCCGGCGTCTTTGACGGTGCCGAGAGGCTCATGTGCGTGGAGCTGCTGACCCCCGACGGCAACTGGTCGTCGTACCCGCCGCACCGCCACGACGGCTCCCCCGGGTGCCCCGTCAACAACGAGGAGATCTACTATTTCCGCCTCGGGCGGAACGGTGGGCACGGGCCCTGTCCCGAGGGGTTCGCCCTGCACCGCACCTACACTCCCGACGGGAGCATCGACGTCAACGTCGTCGTGCACGACGGCGACGTGTTCTGTGTCCCCCGCGGCTACCACGGCCCGTGCATCGCCGCCCCCGGTTACCCGCTCTATTACCTCAACGTGCTCGCCGGCCCGGGCGGGACGCGCAGCATGGCCTTCTGCGACGACCCGGCCCACCACTGGGTCCGGGAGGCATGGGAGCACATGGCCCCGGACCCGCGCTGCCCCATGACCGACGCCAAGGGCATCGTGGGCGCCCGGGGCACCGTGAGCGCCGGTGGCATAGCGGGCGCCAAAGGTACGGTGGACCGATGACCCCCCGCCGCCCTACCGTCCGCCTGACCATGGCCGACGCCATCGTGCACTGGCTGGTGGCGCAGCGGACGATGGTCGACGACCGGGAGCTGCCCCTCTTCCCGGGGGTGTTCGCTATCTTCGGCCACGGGAACGTGACCTGCCTGGGCCACGCCTTGCAACAGGCGGGCGACGCCCTTCCCACCTGGCGGGGCCAGAACGAGGGGGGCATGGCCCTGGCCGCCATCGGTTACGCCAAAGCCGCCCGCCGACGCCAGGTCATGGTGGCGACCTCGTCCATCGGCCCCGGGGCCCTCAACATGGTGACCGCCGCCGGCGTGGCCATGGCCAACCGGCTGCCCCTGCTGCTGCTGGTGGGCGACACCCACACCAGCCGCCTCCCCGACCCGGTCCTCCAGCAGATCGAGCACCCCGGGGCCCCATCGGTAACGGCCAACGATGCCTTTCGAGCGGTGGCCCGCTACTGGGACCGGGTCACCCGGCCGGAACAAGTCGTCCAGTCCCTGCCCCAGGCGCTCAGGGTGCTGCTCGACCCGGCTGACTGCGGCCCGGCGGTGCTCGCTCTGCCCCAGGACACCCAGGCCGAGGCGTGGGACTACCCCCGTGAGTTCTTCCGCCGGACCGTGCACGTCCCGGCGCGTCCCCGCCCTGACCTGGGCGAGCTCGAGCGCGCCGCCGCCGCCTTGCGCTCGGCCCAGCGGCCGTTGCTGATCGCCGGTGGGGGTGTCCACTACTCGATGGCCGAGGCTGAGCTGTCCCGCTTCGCCGCCCGGCACCGGCTGCCGGTGGTGGAGACGGTGGCCGGCAAGGCCAGCCTGGTCGCCACCGACCCCGCCTGGGCCGGGCCCATCGGGGTGATGGGTTGGGACAGCGCCAACCGCCTGGCGGCAGAGGCGGACACCGTCCTGGCCGTCGGCACGCGGTTGGGGGATTTTGCCACCGGCTCGTGGACGGTGTTCGGGGCCGAAAACGTCCGCTTCGTCTCCCTCAACGCCGCCCGCTTCGACGCCGTCAAGCACGGGGCCTGTTCCCTGGTGGCCGACGCCCGCGTGGGGCTCGAAGAGCTCAGCGCCCGGCTAGGCGAGTGGCGGGCCCCCGACGCCTGGGCCGACCAGGCCCAGGCGCTCACCGAAGAGTCCAAAGCGCGGGTGGCCAAGACGACCTCTCCCGGCCCCGGGGTACCGACCTATGCCCAGGTCGTGGGGGCCGTCAACCGGGCCGCTACCAGGGACGACTATGTGCTCACCTCCTCGGGCGGCCTGCCGGGAGAGCTGAACGTCAATTGGCTGGCCCAGGCGCCGGGCAGCTTCGACTGCGAGTACGGCTTCTCCTGCATGGGCTATGAGATCTCCGGGGCCTGGGGGGCGGCCATGGCCCGCGCCGCCTTGGCTCCCACCGCCACAACTGGCACTGCCACAACTGGTACTGGCGGCGAGGTTTTCTCCCTGGTCGGCGACGGCTCTTACTTGATGCTCAACAGCGACCTTTACAGCTCGGTGCTCTCCGGCCACAAGATGATCGTCGTGGTGTGCGACAACGGGGGCTTCGCTGTCATCGAGCGCCTCCAGTTGGCGCAGGGCGAGGTGTCCTTCAACAACATGATCGCCGCCAGTCGCGTCGTCGCCCCCGTCACCGTGGACTTCGCCGCCCACGCCGCCTCGCTCGGGTGCACGGCCGAGACGGTCAGCACCCTGAGCGAACTGGACCAGGCTCTGGACCGGGCGCGCCAGGCCCAGGGCACGGTGGTCATCGTCCTGCGCACCGACCCCTACGCGTGGAGCGAGGGCGGGGCTTTTTGGGAGGTCGGGGTGCCTGAGGTGAGCAGCCGGCCCGAGGTGCTACAGGCCCGCCAGCGCATGGAGGCGGGGAAGGCTCAACAGCGGGTCGGGCCATGACGCCGGCCCGTGGGGACAATTACCGGGACAAGCACCGGCCTGAGCAGGGCCGGACAGGGGGGACCTGAAGTGAAGATGATCAACCACTGGGTCGACGGCCGTGCCGTGGCGGGAACGTCGGGGCGGACCGGGCCGGTTTACAACCCGGCCCTGGGCGAACAGGTGGCCGAGGTGGACCTGGCCTCCGCGGCCGAGGTGGACCTGGCCGTGAAGGCCGCCCTGGACGCCTTCCCGGCCTGGAGGGCGACCGGGCTGTCGCGGCGGTCCGAGGTCCTTTTCCGCATGCGTGAGCTTGTCGACGCTAACCGCAAAGAGCTGGCCGGGGTGGTGACGGCCGAGCACGGAAAAGTGCTCTCCGACGCCGAAGGCGAGGTGGCCCGGGGCCTGGAGAACCTGGAGTTCGCCTGCGGTGCCCCCTACCTGCTGAGGGGCGGCCACTCCGAGCAGGTGTCCCGGGGTGTCGATGTCCACTCCGTCCTGCAGCCCTTGGGCGTGGTCGCCGGGATCACGCCCTTCAATTTCCCCGTCATGGTGCCCCTATGGATGTGCGCCAATGCCATCGCCTGCGGCAACTGCTTTGTGCTCAAGCCGAGCGAGAAGGACCCCTCGGCATCGCTCCTGATGGCCGACCTATGGGAACAGGCCGGCCTCCCCGCCGGGGTGTTCAACGTAGTCCAGGGCGACCGCGAGGCGGTCGAGCGCATCCTCGAGCACCCCGACGTCGCCGCCGTCTCGTTTGTCGGCTCGACCCCCATCGCTCGCCACATCTATGAGACGGCCACCCGCCACGGCAAGCGGGTGCAGGCCCTGGGGGGGGCCAAGAACCACATGGTCGTGCTGCCCGACGCCGATATCGACATGGCGGCCGACGCCGCCGTATCGGCCGGGTACGGCTCGGCCGGTGAGCGCTGCATGGCCATCTCGGCCGTCGTCGCCGTGGGCGCGGTGGCCGGTCCCCTGGTCCGGGCCATCGCCGAGCGACTGCCCAACGTGCGCGTCGGCCCCGGGGACGACCCCTCGTCGGAGATGGGGCCGCTCGTCACCCGCGAGCACCAACAACGCGTGAGCGGTTACCTCCAGCCCGAGGCGCTGGGCTCGGCCCGCGTGGTGGTCGACGGCCGGGAGTCGGCGCCCCCGGGGCCCGGTTTCTACCTCGGCCCCACGCTGGTGGACGACGTGAAGCCGGGCAGCCCCGTTTACGACGACGAGATCTTCGGGCCCGTGCTGGCGGTGGTCCGGGTGGCGACCTACGACGAGGCGCTGGCCCTGGTCAACGCCAACCCCTACGCCAACGGCGTGGCCATATTCACCCGCGACGGCGGGGCGGCCCGGAGCTTCGAGAGGGACGTCCAGGTCGGGATGGTGGGAGTGAACGTCCCCATACCGGTCCCTGTCAGCTATTACAGCTTCGGGGGTTGGAAAGCGTCGCTTTTTGGTGACATCCATATGTACGGCCCGGACGGGATCCGCTTTTTCACCCGGACCAAAGTCGTGACGTCCCGCTGGCCCGACCCGGCCTCCAGCTCCGTCGACCTCGGTTTCCCCCGGAACCGCTAACAGGACCGGCATGGTTTGCGGACCGGCATGGTTTGCGGAGCCGCCGCGCTCAGCCCCGGGGCCCATCAGGCACTGAGGCGGTCCCGGCTTGGCCCATGACGTGCCGCAACCGGCCGATGTAGTAGCGGTAGTCCGCCAGCGACGTGCTGGGTGGCACCTGGTGGTCAGCGCCCGGGATATAACCACCTTGGCGGATAACGGGAAGAAGCCTCTCGAACTCCCGGTCGACCGACCCTGGGCCGGCGGCGATGCACAGTTTATTGAAGCCACCGATGAGCTGGAGCCGGGGGTACTCCCGACGTAACGACACAATGTCCATTCCCGCGTTCACGTCCATGGGCAAGAACCCGTCGACGCCGACGCTCATAAAGTTGGGTACCAAGCGGGCGAAGTTGCCGTCCGTGTCCACCAGGACGTGCCGCACCCCAAGCTTGCGGACCATCGGCACCAGCTCCAGGTAGTAGGGGGCGACGAACTGGTCGAACATACGCGGCGAGACCAAGGGGCCGTTGGTACCGCTGATGTCTTCCTGGACGTAAAGCACGTCGGCGGGCAGTACCTCCAGCACCTGGGACAGGTGCTGCTTGAACACGCTCAGGGCGAACTGGTTGACCCGATGGACAAGATCGGGGGCGTCATAGAACGCATACGACAATCCTTGGGTGCCCATGAGCTCTCTAGGGGTCCAGTAGAAACCTTCGATATGCAGCCGGACGGAGTAGTCGCCCCGGGCTTGGCCGTCCCGAAGGGGGCCGTACGTGGCCTCGATCGCATCGGCACTGTAATAATTTGCCTCTTCTTTTCGGGCCAGCTCCTCCAGCTCGGCCCAGTCCTCCGCTCGCGTCACCGCATAGGTGTCGTTCACCTCGACACCGCTCCACTTGTGCCGGTCGATCACCCGGCCGCTCTCGTCGCGGTACAGGGTGTGCTTTTCGGTGTCCTCGAGGACCTGTACCTCGAGGCCGCGCAGTGGCAGGGTGAAGGCGACCCTCCTGACGGCGTCGAACCCGAGCCAGCTCTCGTAGTCCAACACCCCTTCGAAGCGGGCTGATTGCAGGTACTTTTCCCCGCAGGAGCGTGGCGTCGCCTCCAGGATGTGGCGGGCCATTTCTGTCGGTAGCCCTTCCTCGGCGAACCGTCGCACCGTGAGGTCCCAAGGGTAGAACGTTTCCTCGACCGCGCCCCGGTCCCCCGTTTTCCCGAAAGAGAGCGTGGCGTGTTCCCGGTCCCGGGCGTTCATCCTCGAGCGGGCCTCACGCTGCGCCCGGCCCGAAGTGCGCCGGTCAGCAATGGGCGGGGTCGGCCTGGCCCGAACCCGGCGACACCTCCAGGCAGGACTCGTCGACGGCCTGGAAGTCGGCGCCGGTGATCTCGCCCAGTTCGTGCAGGGTGTCGTTGTCCCAGTAGTTGCTGCCGGCGCCGGTGATGTACCAGGGTGAGCCGTTGTCGGCCACGATCATGCCGTAGGTCTTGAGGGCTTGGAGGATGACACGGTCCATTCTCGGGAACCCGGAGATGTCGACGCTGGCCTTCAGGCGCAACCGGAGCCCCATCGGCGGGCAGTTGGCGTCGGCTTGGCCGGCCTCGTGGCGGGCGGGCCAGATGTAACGGTTGTCGGTGCAGGGCACCGTGACCCGGATGGCGTGGTCGATGAGACCGGCCTGGACTTCGTCGGCCCGTACCAGACCGGGCAGGATGGGAAGACCGGCGGCGTCGGCGGAAGTCCAGCTGGCCGGGCGCAACTGGTCCGAGGCGAGCGGGAACACCGCCCCCGAGCCGGCCTGCCAGGACGTACCGCCGTGCTCAGGGTAGGAGGCCCACATCTCGTAGTCAGTGCAGTTGCCCGTGTCCACCACGATGACGTGGCGGTCCCCGGTGCTGGTCGGGCCCCCCTCGATGTTGGCATCGGGCGGGATGGGGTAGGGCCCGGGGTTGCTCTGGGACGCGTACATAAAGTGGACCGGGACCTTAGGCTGGGTGCCGGGGACCACGTTGTACGGGATGCCCATGGGCTCGCCGTCCCAGTCCCCCTGCCCGAAGTCGGGGTGGAGCGAGGCGCCGGGGCCGATAGCGGCGATGTACTGGGCAGAACGGGGGTCGACGGGGAGGTTGGCCACCGGGGTGTTCCAGACGTTGTTGGCGGGCAGGATCTGGCACTCCGGGGCACCGGGGAGCGGACTGGCAGTAGCGGGGAGGGCCAGGGCGAGCACGGCAGGCAAAGGCAGGGCCACGGCTAAGGCGCATATCGCCGCCGCCCGGGACCGGCACGCCCGGGGGCCGGCGGGCCCGGCCCGCCTGCTCAGGGTAAACCCACGCGACGGTTTGGCATCGTGGTCCGTACGAGCCATGGTAGACCGGGCTCGTTGGGCCGGTCGCCGGCGAAGAAAAACACGAGCCCAGGAAAAACGAGAAGGGACGGGAGGACGGCATGGAAGGACCATTGGCGCTGGCGTTCGGCTCGGCGTCGCGCTTTTTCGCCGAGGCCGTCGGCTTGGTCCCGGCGGCGGCATGGTCGCAGGGTGGGTTGGGCCATTGGGACCTGCTCGAACTGGTGGCGCACGGCAACCGGGCGCACACCACCCTGGAGGAGTACCTTCTGCGCCCCCGGCCTCCCGAACCGGCGGGGAGCGGCTACTTCAGCGACGAGGCGGTGGCGGCGCGGGGCCGGGAAGCAGTGGCGGCGCTGGGGACCGACCCTGTCCGGGCCGTGGTGGCGGCGTCCGAGCGAGCCATTGCCCTCGTGGAAAGGACACCGGCCAACGCCACCGTCGGCAGCCCGGCGGGGACTATGGCCCTCGGTGCTTACCTCCCGTCGCGCATCGCCGAGCTCACCATTCACGGCCTCGACGTCGCTGGCGCCCTGGGCCTCGAACTGGGTGCTCCTCCTCTCGCCCTCGTGGAGAGCCTGAGGTTCGTGACCGGGCGCCTGGTGAAAAAGGGCGACGGGCAAGCGGTCTTGCTGGCCATCGCCGGCCGGGCGCCCCTGCCGCCCGGGCTGTCTGCTTACTGAGTTTCCCGCACCGGCCCCTGCTGTCCTGGCTTACTAAAGCTGTCCCGCGCCATGAGACAGGAGCTGGGCTTTTCCCGGCCCCGCTGGGCCCCCGGGAGTAGATTAGGCGGCCAGGTAGGTCAAGCAGGTAAGTCAGGGCCTATCAGCCTGAGCCCCCTTCGCTTTCGGGGAGAAGGAGTTCCAGGATGTCGACGACAACCGCAGTGGTCTCGACGAAGAAACGAGCCGGCATGGCCGTCCTGTTCCTGGTCGGTGCGGCGGTGGCACTTTCGATAGGGCTTTACGCCAAGCTCCACACCCCGAGCGGGCGCCCGGTGACGACCCTGGGTTTCTCGGGGATCCTGCAAATGAAGGTCTGGCTCACCACGGCGGCGGTGTCCCTGCTCATAGTGCAGTTGCTTACGGCCTTGTGGATGTGGGGCCACCTCCCCCGGGCGGGCCCGGCGCCCGCGTGGGCGGCGATCCTGCACCGCTGGAGCGGATCGCTCGCCTTCATAATCACCCTCCCGGTGGCGTTCAGCTGTATCTGGTCGCTCGGTTTCCAGACCTATAGCCTGCGCGTGATCGTGCACGGGATCTGTGGCTGCCTGTTTTACGGAGCCTACGCGGCCAAGATGCTCGGCCTGCGCCTGAAGGGCCTGCCGCGCTGGGCGCTCCCGGTGCTGGGTGGCAGTGTGTTCACGCTTCTGATAGCTCTTTGGATGACGGCGGCACTGTGGTTTTTCACCCGCCATGGCATCCCCCTGACCTGAAAGGCCTACCGTGCTCGATGAGGTGACATCACGGCGTTCGGTCCTGCGGGGCCTGGCGGTGACGACCGTGGCTGGTGTCGCCGGCTACATCGTCGCCCGCACGAGTGGCTTGACCAAGCCGAAGGCACCGACGACGGGGGCCAACGGTTACGGGCCGAGCGCTTCGCCAGGCCGCTACCTTGTTCCTTACAGCGAGATCCCGGCGAACGGCGGCCTCATTTTGGCCTCCGACAAGATCGTCCTGGTCCGCGAACCCGGCGGCGTCTTGAAGGGTTTTTCGGCCATCTGCACCCACCAGGGGTGCACAGTGTCGATGGTGCAGCACGGGATCATAAGTTGCCCCTGCCATGGAAGCGAGTTCAGTACCCTCAACGGTGACGTGGTCCAGGGGCCGGCCACTCGTCCTTTGCCCCCGGTGGGAGTGGTCGTGCGCAACAACTACGTCTACACCACGGCATGACGAAGAGCGGCTGATGCGTTGGTGGCGAGCGGTGCCGACGTGGATGTGGATCGTGGCCGTCGGGTTCGCCCTGGGCGCGCTCATTGCCCTTTCTTGAGGCGTGCCGGGCGGAACCGCGCACCATGAGGACGTCACGTCAAACCGCGGGAACGGGGGAGCGAGCGTGCCCCGTCACAGCAACCTGGGTTGAGCGCCGGGCCGGTCCGGCGGCGGGGGAATAGACGTAGGCCTCTGGGGACTTGCGCTCGGCGCCGGCGGGGGCCGGTGCACCGGCGGTGGTGGGGGGGGCGGGCTGGTCCCGCCCGGGGGGCCATGGCGGGGGTGACGGGCGTCCTCGGGGGGCACGAAGGCCCTCTTGCCCTTGCCTGCGACCAGGCCCCAGCCCTGGTAGGTCTTGAGGTCGTGGTGGAACTTGCACAGCCGGTCCAACAGCTCAAAGACGGTGACGTGGGCTTGGGCCCAGTCGGCCCGGTGGTCGGTCTGGCAGTACTGGCTGCGCACCCCACAGCCCTCTACGGCACAGCTGGGGTAGAGCCAGTCCAGGGCCGAGCGCTGGTGGGCGGTGGGGCGCCGGCCCAGGTGGGCCACGCCTACCACGTCCTTGCCCTTGGTCAAGATGGCCTTGAGGAAGGGGTCGTCAGCGTCCATGATGTCGAGCACCACCTGGGGGCTCACCGGCCCGAAGCCGGCCAGCTCGCAGGTCTCGCCGTCCAGGGCATAGCCGCGCACCAGGGCCGAGTGGTCGACGCGCACCATGACCTCATAGCCGCTCGCCCCGCCCCCCGCCCCCGAGGCCAGGGCCACCAGGGCGTCAAAGGCGTAGGCCTCGGGGGCCTCCCGGCGGTCTTGTTTACGGGCCGCCTCGAAGGCGCCATCGGCCAAGGGGGCCAGGGCGGCCATGACCCGGGCGCCGTCTTCGGGCAGGCCCCGGGCGTGCAGCTGCCAGGTGCCAAAGGGGTCGGTCCACTCCCGTAGGCTGCGGGCCTCCCGAAGCGCCGCCCGGCGCTGGTCTAGGTCCTCGGCGCCCGCCCGGGCCCGGCCCGCCTCCCCGGCCAGTTCGCCGAGCGAGCCCTTCCTGGCCGTCTCCAGCAGGCGCTCGGTGGCCCCCGGGTTGGCCCCCGCCGCCCCCGAGACCAGCGCCGCCTGGGCCCGGGACAGCTCCCCGGCCCGGGCGGCGGCGGCCACCTCGGGCTGGTCGGCCATGGCCTGGCCCGCCGCTATGGCCCGGCGGGCCTCGCCCAGCGACGTGCCTGCCGAGCGGGCCAGGGCCTGCGCCGCGGCCCG
>JBKQUU010000011.1:0-16910 GCA_052325485.1 Acidimicrobiales bacterium
GGCACGAGGCCGGGGTCGGCCAGGCCCGAGAGGTCTACGAACCACGCCTCGTCGGCCCCGCCCCCCAAGGTTTCGGCCGCTACCTGCAACGCCAGGCGGGTCTTGCCGCACCCTCCCGAGCCGGTGATGGTGACCAGGCCATGGTTGGCCACCAGCTGGCCGATCTCGGCCAGGGCCTCGTCGCGTCCCACGAAACTGGTCAGCTGCACCGGGAGGTTGTGGGGGTGGCGGTCAAGAGAGCGCAGAGGCGGGAAACCAGCGGCGAGGTCGGGGTGGCCCAACTGGTAGACCTGGACAGGACGAGACAGGTCAGCCATGCGGTGGGGCCCGAGGTCGGCCAAGCTGGCCCCGGTGGGCAGGTGGTCGGCCGCCAGGTCGGCTGAGGCCCGAGAGACTAGGACCTGGCCGCCGTGGCCGAGGTCCCGTAGCCGCCCGGCACGGGCGACGGCCGGGCCGAAATAACGGACCTCGGCCCGCACCTGGGCCTCGCCGGTGTGCACGCCCGCCCGCAGGCAGAAAACCTTGTCAGCTCGCAACTGGCGCTGGACGTCCAAGGCACAACCGAGCGCCTCCGAGGCCCGGGCAAAAGCGGCCAAGAACGAGCCCTCTTCTCGTTGTCCCTCCGGCCGCACGCCACCGTGACGGCCGACGGCGGCGCTGAATACGGCACCGATACCCCTTATAACCCCGCCCAGTTCGTCGCCGGCCACCTCCCGCCTCGACGCCGGGCCGTCCACGTCGGCCGAGACGAAGGTGGTCGTCCCGGCGGGCAGGGCAAAGGACGAGGGCGTCACCGCCGCACCCAACGGCACCGCGCCCCAGACGGCCCAGGCGAGGTGAAGTTGGCCGACCATTCTCTAACCATGCACTGATGAGCATGCCAGAGCATCCGCCCCGGAGTTAGAGGGACCTCGAGGCCTCGGGCAGAAGTCCAACCCCGGGGTGGACGTCCGCGCTCGTCGTCCCGCCCATAGTTACCAACCATGGGAGCACGGTCTTCGCCGGGGGCCGGTGGCGGAAGTGGCGGGCGCCTGCTGTGGGCTGGCGCCTCGCCTCCCAAACGGCTATTTACTTGGCCCGACCGTCACCACGCGGCGCCGGCAGGCTGCTTGGTCGCGGCGTTGAGCCGGTTGAACAGATTGGTCGTGGCGACCCATAGGACCAGTCCGGCTAGCTGCTTCTCGTCGAAGTGCCTTGTCGCCTCATGCCACACTTCGTCGGGGACGGGGTCGGGCCGGTCGGCGAGCCGGGTCATCGACTCGGCCAGGGCCAGGGCCGCCCGCTCCGCCTCGGTGAACAGCTCGGTCTCGCGCCAGGCGGCCACGGCGAAGAGCCGCTCGTCGCTCTCGCCCGCCTTCTTGGCGCTGATGGCACCGCTGTAGACGCAGGGGCTGCACCCGTTGACCTGGCTGGCTCTTAAGTGGGCGAGTTCCATGGTGGAGTGAGGCACACCCGCGCTGTATGCGGCCTTGATCACGGACTGGATCGCCTTCATCGAGCCGGGGAGCACGTTGGCTGGGTTGTTCATTCTTGCCGTCATGCCTACTTTGACGCGTGAACCCGCCGTTATGTGACAGCT
Source organism: Acidimicrobiales bacterium (assembly GCA_052325485.1). Classification (GTDB taxonomy): domain Bacteria; phylum Actinomycetota; class Acidimicrobiia; order Acidimicrobiales; family Palsa-688; genus Fen-671. Next base: position 1,580 of record JBKQUU010000011.1, read on the forward strand.
GCACCCAGTGCTGGTCGCCGGCTCTGGCCGGGGGGCGCCTGTCACACCCAGGCCGCCTGGCGCGTCAATGTGGTCAGATGGACAAGGACCTAGGCGCCCAGTTCGAGGCCTCCCGGCCGAGGTTGCAGTCGGTGGCCTACCGGATCCTCGGTTCCCTGACGGCGGCAGAAGACGCGGTACAAGAGACCTGGATCCGCCTGGACCGCTCCGACGCCGAGAGCATCGACAACCTCGGCGGGTGGCTCACCACGGTCGTGTCGCGTGTGTGCCTGGGGATGCTCCGCTCCCGCCGTAGCCAGCGCGAAGAGCTGCTAGCGCTCGACGAGCCCGAAACCGAGCTCGCCGGCCCCGAACAGGAGGCCGTCCTGGCCGACACGATCGGCCCGGCCCTGCTGGTCCTGCTCGAGGCGCTGGCTCCTTCGGAGCGCCTGGCGTTCGTGCTCCACGACCTCTTCGCCGTTCCGTTCGAGGACATCGCGCCGATCGTCGGCCGGTCTCCTGGCGCCGCTCGACAGCTGGCCAGCCGGGCTCGCCGGCGCCTCCAGGGCAGCGACGAGGTGCGCTCCGAAGACCGACGGCGCCAGCAGGAGGTGGTCGAGGCTTTCCTGGCCGCCTCGCGTCTAGGGGACTTCGAGGCGCTCGTGACCATGCTCGACCCTGACGCCGTCCTGCGAGCAGATCGCGCCGCCGTGCGGGACGCGGCCGCCAACAGCGACCGGGGAGCGCCCCTACTAGCGCCCCAGGTGCGTGGCGCCAGGGCGGTGGCGCTGGCCCTGGCGGGGCGGGCGACAGCGGTCAAGGTGGCCCTCATCGACGGCGCTCCGGGAGCGGTGTGGGCTCCGGGCGGGCGGCCCCGGGCGGTGTTCGCCTTCCGCGTCGTGGGCCGCACCATCACCGAGATCGAGGTCGTGACCGATCCCGCCGTAGTGGCAGGGCTCCCGGTCCAGGTACTGTGAGCCAACGGGTACCGGATGCTGGCTGCTGGTTTAGCGTTCGTAGACCCCGGTGATGCGGCCACGGGCGAGTACCGGCGAGCCAATGGAGGCGAGGAGGGCGCGGGGGCGGGACTTGATCAGCGCGTCGCGGTCTGGACGGTCCAAGAGGCTGTGGCCGAGTGCGTAGATCTGAAAGACGTAGCGGTGCGGCCCATGGCCTTTGAGGGGTTCCGGTCCGTGGTACCCGTAGCCGATGACGGAGCGTAACAGCGTGACACCCGGGGCGGGACTTTTCTTGGCGAGTGCGCCCGGTGGCAGTTCGTGCGGTGCCTGGAGGCGGGTTTCGTCGATGATGGCAAGGCAGTGGACGGCTGGTTTGGCACCCAGCGGGGCGTCGATGTCCTCGATCAAGAGCAGGAGCTCAGCGGGCCCGGACGGCGGCTCGCTCCAGGCCAGGTGCGGGGAGAGGTTCTCGCCTCCGACGCGCCTGCCAACGTGCCGTAGTGCGAGAGGGCCCGCGTCGGTGAAGTCGCGGCTGGTGATGGCGAGCGTGCCCGGGGCCGTCAGGTTCGTCTGGCTCCACGCGTAGTTGCGCTCGTCGGGGTGGCGGTTGCGCAGGAGGGTGCCTAAAAGAGCCATGGGGGTTGCCTTTCTCGGGTGGTGGGTGCTCGCTCAGTGTTCGCCAGGGGGCGGCGCCGGACCGGGCTTGGAGTTCAATGTGGCGAAGATGCGCAGGAGGGCGGCTAGGTCGTCCGGGTTGAGCGCGGCGAGCGCGAGGGGCGGGTCGGTGAGGATGCGCTGAGCGGTGGCGGCCGCCTGCCGTCCAGCATCGGTGAGGTGGACAAGTTTGCGCCGGTTGTCATCGGGGTGCGCTCCTCGCTGTACGAGACCGCGTCGTTCGAGCCGGTCGACCCCGACGGTGGCGGCGGGGGGATCGACGTCGGCGGCTTGGGCGATCTCACGAAGCGTCATCGGTGCTCGCGCCAGCCTGATCAGCAGTTCGGCTTTCACCACCCCGAGGTCCAGTTCGGCGCGCAGGGCGCGGCGTCGGTCCTCGCCCGTGATGAACGCCTGCATCCCCGCCCACGCCCGCGCCGCCGAGACGTCGTGGCCTGTAGTGCTCGTGCTGGGGCTCATCGGGGTGCCTCCATTACTTGCGTGCTCAACTGTCGGCCACTGCGCCCGGCATGGGCCCGGGCCCAACGCCCGGTCGAGACCAGACCGAACAGCACGGTGGCGGCGCCGCAGCCGGCGAGGACGGCCCAGGCGGCATGGCTGGCCGCCACAAACCGGGCCGAGCTCCCGGCGACGATCGCACCGCACACGGCCACGCCGATGGCGGCGCCGGTCTGGCGGCATGACGAGGCGATCGCTCCGGCGACCCCGGCCTGGTCGCGCGGCAGTCCCGACAGGGCCGTGTTGGTGATGGGGGTGGTGACAAGGCCGGAGCCCGCACCGAACAGAAGGTAGGCGAGCACAAGGTACCAGTCGCCGGTCCCCCGCCCGGTCCCGATCAGCAGACCGGTCCCCACCGTCAGGAGCAGCCCGGCGAGCACTAACGCCAAGCGGGGACCGCGAGCAGCCACGACGCGTCCAGAGACCATCGAGCACACCGCCGCCGTAGCTGCCATCGGGATCGTGAGCAGGCCGGCGTGAAGCGGGCTGTAGCCGCGTACGTCCTGCAGGTAGAGCGTGTTTAGGAACAAGAACCCGCCGAGGGTCATAAGAGCGACCAACGCGATAAGCGCCGCTCCGGAGAACGCCGGGCTGCGGAAGAAGCGGATGTCCACCAGCGGCTCGGGCCGCCTGCGCTCCACCCCAACCAGTCCAAGCGCAGAGGCGGCGGCCAGGGTGAACAACGCGATGATGAGCGGTGAGCCCCAGCCGTGCCGGGGCCCTTCGATGACGGCGGCGGTGAGCGGCCCGAGGAGGGTGACGACGAACAGTTGGCCGAGGGGGTCGAACCGCTTGCCACGGGCGGCTTTGGACTCGGGGACGAACCTTTGGGTCAGGTAGATGGCCAGGACGCCAATGGGCACGTTGATCCAGAAGATGGAGCGCCATCCGAGGCCGCTGACCAGCAGGCCACCGAGCACGGGGCCGCTGGCCAGGCTCAGGCCCGCCACAGCCCCCCAGGCGCCCACGGCGCGAGCGCGCCCGGCCGGCTCGGTGAAGGTGGTGGCGATGATCGACATCGCCACCGGGTTGAGCATCGACCCGCCGACAGCCTGGAAGGCGCGGAAGGCGACCAGGGCCCCGAGGGAGGGCGCGATGCTGCAGAGCAGGGAGCCGAGCAAGAAGATCGCCAGCCCGACCTGGAACACGCGCCGCCGACCGACCCGGTCGGCCAGCGAGCCTGAGAACATCAACAGGCAGGCGATGACCAGCGTGTAAGCGTCGATCGTCCACTGCAGGCCGCTGACCGGGGCGTGCAGTTCCCGCTGGATCGAGGGGAGGGCCACGTTGACGATCGTCACGTCGAGCCCGGCCACGAACACGCTAAGGCAGCAGGTCAACAGCACGACGGTCCGCCCCCGTGGCGACAGTGGGTGCAGAACCTCGCCGGGAACGCTCACAACAATTATTGTAGCCGAACAACTATTATCTGCCCAGGCCCCTCCGTGCGCTCGGCGAAACGGCGGCGGCGTGGATCTTGGAGCCGGGATCAGTGCGTCGTTCTCTCTCGGCGCAGGTGCCCTTGTGCCCACGGTCGACCCCCGGCGCGGTGCCCGCCTTCAGAGGGCAAAATGTGGCCGTTTTAGATGTGGGCCCGGAGCCAGTCTGCGATCAGGCTCGATGACGCTTCCGGAGCTTGCAGGACCGGGTTGTGGCCCCACTCGTCGGCGACGTGCAGCTCCACCATCGGGGATGCGTCGACCAGGGCTCGCCACGCCCTTTCCCTGACTGGCCGACTGCTGGGCGGCTGGCCGCAGGCGATAAGCAGCGTCGGCACCTGAAGGCGCCGGCCAAGGGCCACGACATCCTGGCCCACCACGGCGAGCACTAGGTCGGCGCTCTTTTCGGGCGAGGCGCGCCGGCGGACCTCGCCGTCCGCCTCGACCATCACCTCGCGGACGTACGCCTCGAGCGCCGGGCTCACATCAGCGGAGACCATTTCGGCGACCTTGCGGGTCGCGGTCGCCCAGTCGGGGAAACAGAGCTCGTTCGACTGCATCCATGCCGTGAGCTCTGTACGGCCAGAAAGCACTGGCATTCCTAACGCATTGAAGTCCGGCGGCGTCAGGAAGCCACCGTCGATCAGCACGATCGCCCTCAGCCCGGCGGGGGGGTCACAGCCGAGACCCAGTGCGCCGTGGGCGCCCAGGGAGTGGCCGACCATCGCCCTGCACGCCCGTTGGCCGACCGCGGCGCGCGCGACCTCGACAAGACGTTCGTACGTGCACGGGTCGAGCGCGGGCGAGCCGCCAAAGCCGCGAGGGTCGGCCGCCACTGCCCGGCCTGGCAACGGTCCCGCTACCTCCGCGAAGTAGGCACCGGTCGAGCCCAGCCCCGGCCACAACAAGATCCCTGGACGAGCGGGGTCGCCCCACTCCCGGAGCGCCACCCCCGAGGCGGTGTCGTCGTTCACGTTCGGGCAGCTACAAGGGCCCGCCCCACAGCCTCGTGCCGGTTGCCGGTGCCGCTGACCGGTACAAGTACGGGCCGTTACCGCGCTGTCAGAGCGCCCCCAATTGGTGGCCCTCCCGGTACCGTCCCTTGGTCAGGTAGTGCGGCGATGGCCTCGACCTCTACAAGCTGGCCGGCATAGCCGAGCATCGTCACCCCAACCAGAGTGCTCGGCGCGTCGTGACGACCGAAATGCCTCCTGACGACGTCCCCTGCCGCGACCAGGTCAGCGCGGTCGTTGCTGGCCACGTACACGGTTGTCTTCACGACATCTTCAAGGCGAGCACCCGAGGCCTCAAGTGCCACGCTCAGGTTGGACATCACCTGCTCAGCTTGGCACTGGACGTCCGCGCCGCCAACGATGGAGCCGGTCTCGTCAAGGGGGCTGGCACCAGCCGTGAAAACGAAACGAAAGCCGCCACCGGCGACTGCTGCGTACGCGTAGGGGACGCTGGCCAAATGTTGCGGTGCCCGCACCAGCTCGACGTGTCGGTCGTCTCTCATCGCTGGAGATCGTGCCACATCCAAATCTCAGTCGGGAGGCGCGCCACGACAGCCATCGCACGCTCGGAACGGACGCCGATCGAACAGTACGCCCGTCCGGGTGACCGTAATCGGGCGCCTCGGAGAGCCCAGTCCTGTTGAGGGCGGTCCTCCAGGGCCTGTTCCCCGCCGGACCGCAGCGGCCCTACCAGGGCCGTCAGGGCTCCCCATGGCCTGCGTCACCGTCCGCGACGACCTCGCTACCTATAGCGCGCTCGCGTCCCATCGCTACTCGTCGAAGCCGATGTGCTCGTCGCTGCGCCATTGGAACAGGAGACGCCCGGTGGCTACGTCAAGCTCCTGTACCACCCCGTAGTAGTAGGCGGCCGACTTGGCCACCCCGGCAATAGACTGTCCCCAGTGGTTCGGCCGTAACAGGTGAACAGGGCAGTGCCGGCTGGGGTGAGCGGGAACTCGTGCAGGTCGCCTTGGTAAGGGGCCGCCGCCTCGACCGCCGCAACCTGCTCGTAGGCCGTGTCGTAAAGGAGGTAGCGGCCTTCGCCGTGACCGGTCTACAGCGACTGATCTCAGTCAGGCCATCTGTCTGCGCCCGGAGCAAGGCCGCCGAGGCCTCCAGCATCTCCGTGCTCGCGTAGAGCAACAGGGTGGAGAGCGCGGACATCACCCGCGTCGTCTGTTCCTCGAACCTCTTTTGCGCCCTCATAAGCCCCACCATCCCGTGGACGTAACCGACCAACTGGGGTTTGAACGTAAAGAGGAAGCCGCCGTTCAGCCAGCCCTCTGCGATCGACGCCCCAAAGGCTTCGTATGCCCGAGCCCTGTTTGCGTGGTTGACCTGATCGGCGAGCACATCGGCCCGTGACCGCTTGGGCCCATCGCCGAGAAGCTGGCCCATTGCCGTGGCCGTGACCGCTGCCAGATCGGCCGGGACGCCCGCAGCGGAGAGACCGAAGGCGACACCGACCGAGGCCAAAAAGCTCTCGATCCTTCTGATGAGGGACACGCACGGAGCTTTCGCGGACCGGGCCACTCAGAGGACTCCGACTCGGTCAGGGATGTGGTTGTCACCCCCATAACGGCTAGCGTCACCGCCGCGGCGCACGCCGCGGTAACCTTCACGGGCACCGCCGGAGGCACCGTGACCACCGTTACGTGGGAGACGGCGGCGCGGGGTCACATCCAGGCGAGGCTCGAGGAAGTCGTCCAGTTCCTCGACCGGTCCGATCTTCTCGCGCTCCTCGAGGGAGACGACAGGCTGACGGCCGAGGGCATCAAGGAACTCCTGCTGAGCCTGGCCCACGTGTCCGGGACGCCGGACAAGTCGGTGGTAAGCGGTTCGCTAAGGTGGCTCGGGCACAAGGTCGACGTTTTCCTCGACGCGGCCGCCAAATCCAGTGGCAAGGCTGTTGGCCCCGTGGCGGTCGCTGTGCTGGTGGCATACCTGCCTCCGCTGCACCATGCTCTCGACGAACTGGTCACCTTGGCTAGCCAGCCGTAGGGCTCTCACCGTTGGCGAAGTAGGTCAGACCAGCCTCCCCGCCTGCGGTTTTCGGGGTGCACGCGGGCTGAACGGCGTGCGCCTGCCGCACCCGAACTGCACGCCAAGCCTCGCAGAGCAACACGCCGAACGCCCGCCAAGGCCGTGACCTGCTCTTTTACCTGGTGGTGGTGGAGCGGACGAGGGATTCGAACCCGCGGACCCCAACCGTGGCAAGGTCCTGAGCGGCCTCCAGCAGGTGTTCTCCAGGCCGTTGACGTGCTGTTTTGTCCATCGCGTTGTCTGTCCAGTAGCCCCGATTCCGCTCTGTTGTAGAGCGGTCTACTTCGGCGAATCCCCCAGGCGCCGCCCCCCGGCGCCGACCGCTGACGGGGCTTGTCAGGCCCCTAGGCATTGGCTGAGCGCGGTCGCCTCTGGCGAACTGCTCGGGGCAGGCAAATAGGGGCCGTAACCGTAGAGCATGCTCTCGTTACCTCTGGCCCCGACCAAACCAAACTGGGCGTGCTTACCTCCGGCGACCCGCCCGGCCACGGGCACGAGTGTCGGCACGTCGCTCTGAATGGCCTTGTCCTCGCCCCGGGCGATGATCACCTTTTCCCCTTCCTCCCACACCTGGAGAGAGGGTAGACGGTACTGGACGTGGGTGATGCGGTTGCCGGTGAACTCCCCCGTTGCCAGGAGTTTGGAAAGGTTGCCGATGTCGATCACCCAGGCCTGGTCTGCGTTAGGCGGCGTCTTGGTCACTCCGTCCAGGTAATCGAGGAGCTGCGACCTTAAAGGCGGGCTGGGGGCGAAGATCACCACTCCCGCGTTGGTGGCGCCACTGGCGTCGACACCGAAGATCGGGGCGTAGCCTACGCCGAGGTTGACTGATTGCAACTGGGGGTCGACCTCCCCCAGCCACTCGAGCACATTGCGTTGCAGGCTCTGGCCCTTCTGCAGCAACGTACTGTCCCCGGCAGAGATGAGCTGGGCGAGAAGGTCGCCCTCTCCGTCGAGGACCGTGCGGCCTAGGACGGAGGCGACGTCCACCGACGCGGAGACGAGCGGTGCACCGGGGAGGCCGGGTTGATATGCGTCCATGACCCACTTGCCGCTCAGGGTGCCGACGTAAAGCGTCAGTACCACCTCACCCAAGCTGTTGGTGGTGGCCCAGAAGTGCGTGCCCAGGAGGGTGCCATCGTGCAGCCGCAAGGGCGACACGAGCTTGTTGTTGGCGCTGTTGCACAAAAGACCGTTGGGCACCCCGTCTGTACCCACCTCGATCGGTGGTTCCACTATTATTTTGGCCCCGGCGACCGGGCTCGGGCTCCCCCCGTAATTGCCCGGGGACATGTCGGTGATGGTCACCTGCACCGTGGCCAACCCCGTGGCCGCTACTTGGGCCGGGTTGAGCTGGATGGTTAGCGTGTTCGGCTGCGAAACCGTGAAATTGGCGATGGCGGGCTTATTTGTGACTGCCGTCCTGGTCACCGAGACGGGGCCGAAGGTTGTCTTGAGCGTCGAGACCGCCCCGTCCGGGGCTAGGACGCTAATGGGTGCCACAGTGTAGGTACCGGGCGTGACGACCAGGACGTACTCCCCGTTGGAACCGCTCAGGCCGGGGTACTTTCCCCCCGGCCCCGTCGCTTGGACCCGTACGCCGGGCACCGGTACGCCTTGCGGGCTCTTGGTGGAGCCCTCGATCAGAGCACCGGGTAACACGACTGCGTAGGTAGCGCACGATTCCCATTCGACGCTGGTCCCTTGTATGCAAAATCCCAAAAAGGAAAACCCGCCGCCGGTAGTCCCGGTCGCCTGCGTGGTCTTTATCTTGCAGGTCTTGTCGCCCCGGTCGCAGCCTGACAGCACCCGCCCGACGGGCATCGCCGGCCCCCAGGCCCAAGTGGCCCCGCAGCTGGGTGTCCACCCGGAGCCCCTTTTCGCCTCGGCCTCTACCGTCTCGCCTACTTTTACGACCGGGCTCCCAACGACGCTCAAGGTGCCGCAACGCGACTGCCCGGAAGCGCTCGCCTGAGCCACGGCCGTCTCTGCCATGGGGGGCGCAACTGCGAGCAGTAGGCCGGCGGTCAACGATATCAGGACGGCCCCGCGGCCGAGCAGCCGTCGAGTTGTCGGGCGGGACCTCAGACTTGACATCAACTGCCGCACCTCCGGGTTACGCCAGGGCTAGGCCCCCAACAGCTCGGCGGGAGGCTCCGACTTGCAACTGTGAACACCCAAGCATCACAAAAGCGTCTCAGCGCAGGTTGCGAACTTCGACACCCATGGTAACACCTGGGGTTGACACGAGGACGAGGTAGGACTCCGTCCAGGTCTCCACGGCTGGAACGGGGTCGGGCTCCAGTACTCGGCGGCGCCGGGCCCGGCGCCGCTCACTTCGCTACAGCGCCACGCCGGGATGCCAACGCTGGTGCCACGATGGAGGCCGTCGATGCGGTCGACGCATCCCCAGCTGCCTGGATTGCTCCCCGGCCCCGAGAGGTCTCAGAATGAAATCCATCATCCATCATCGGGCCAGCCGAGCTGAGCAATTTCCCAAGCGGAGGACGGCGCGGCCGCGGGCGCGGCGCGGAACTCTCCCATCAGGAACAGCGAACGGCAAAGCTCGCGGCCCAAGGCGCCACGAATGCCGCCTCGCAGTATCAGTCAAAATGGTAGAACATTACGTGACCAGTGCCTACGTCACCTGAGCGGATTGCCCCAGGCACCCGGTGACAGTGGCACCGCTCCCTGTCAATGGCTTCTCGGCCCGGAGCCGCTCGAGGTGGGCATCACCGCCCGGCTCCTGGGCCTGAGGTGTGCAGCGACTGCGTCCGGTCGTGAGGCCGGGCTCGCGCTCGTACCGACCTGTTGTGCCCCATCAGTCACGGCCAGTACTTGCGTGTCGATCTGCCAGGCCACTGTGCCGCTGTGATGGACAGCTCCCGAGTACGGCGGCCGACCCGTTGCGTGGCCCGTACAACGCCGGTTATGTAGGGCAGCGCTCGGCTTCTGGGGGTCGTCCAGGGCGTCATTATGGACGGCCGCAACCTACGGAACTTGGCCAGCTTATTATGTGTGCAGGATCTGTATCGTTGTCCCGGGAGCTTCGACATATTGCCCAGGAGTTGACGGTCGCGATAACCGTCGTTATCGCGTTCATAATTCTACTCCGAGCCCTCCACCGGCGCCGCACCTGAATGGGTGTTCTGTCCGCGTCAGTAGGATCGCCTCGGTTCACACCCACGGCCGCGGTTCTCTGACGGTTAATTACAACCCGTAAGGCCGCGTGCTATAGGCCCGTGGGGTACCGCCTATCTGGTCGGAGGCAGTCCCGAAAAAGCGAACCGCCACGTGCCGCGGCGGGCCTGTACACCGCCACCGTGGACCGGTGTGGACGACGACACGCCAGAGCGTATGGCTACGAGGGAAAGACAATCAAGAACGTACCACCACCGGGCCCGGCCAGCCCGTTACCGTTGCCAACTGTGCCGGTCGATTGAAACATTGACCCCGGCACTGGGAAGACAAATCTCTCAGCCGAGTACAGGTAAAGCGGCTTGCCTTCATATGTTGCCTGGTCGGTCCCGTCGGCTCGGCGGATGACGCCCAGTTCTTTTGCTGCGATGCCCAGGGCACCCAGTGGCCTACCGGCGGTGAGCACAGGGATCCATGTGACCGCGCACGCCCCGGTACACGCGCTGTTCCCCCGGTTGTCGCGACTAAAAGCGTACACGGTGACGGCGGCGGTAATACCGGTCGAAAACTCCAATGCGGCGACTGCTTTCCTTCCGTCCGGGAGGCTCTCCGTCTCGATCGTGGCAGGGCCAGGTGCGGGATCCCCCGTCTGCGCCGACACCAGGTCCCACAAGCTGTGCCAGGGGGGCATCGGCGTGGTCGTCTCGAAAAAACCCTCGCCATACGGGAGGAATGGGACGGACGGTTTGTCGAACAGGTAGAGTGGGCGCCCGCCGTAAGTGACTTGGCGGCCGATGCCTGGGCGGTACACGCTCCCAAGGAGGCGGCGGGTGACGCCCGGACCGGCGACCGGCGCCGCGGTGGTGGTAAGAGCCGGCCAGTCGTCGCTCGCGACGCCGTTGAGAATGTCGCTCTCCGGACCGGTGCAAGACAGCGGCACGATGTACCCTTGGCCGAGGTCGAAGGCCATGGTGCGCCTGGTCGTGCAACCGAACTTGCCGTCGGAATCGGCGCTGGTCGCGTAGAGCGGGTAGCCGGCTAGGGGGTCGACCCCCGGGGCACCGCCCTCTATGAGCACCGAGCCGTAGGCGCTGGTTGACATGGCCGCCACCACTGTCCCGGCCGGCGGGGCCGCTTTTGGTGAAGCTCCTGCTGGCGACACGAGAACAGCGACTATCAGCCCAACCGCGGCCGACGACACCAGCCCACGTCGCTTCCGCGTCATCGGTCCGATCATCGATGCGCTTCTTGGAACAAACGAGCCTTTGGCCACGGTGTTGACTCCCACAGCGCCCAAAGCGCGGACGGCCCGTACTGCGAACGTCGTCGCGCCGGTCCAAGAGAACAGCGACAGCCCATACGACCTCCTCCAGGTCCTCCTCACGAGTTTCACCAGCGGCGTTGGGCGAATGCATCGGGAGGGACCCCCAATCTTTGGTCTCCGAAGCTGGCTGAACCCCTAATCTTTAGCCATGACCTGCCCGGGCGTAGCCCCCTTGGCTGTGCTCTTGGAGCGGGGGCCGGCCCTTCGGGCAGTTACGGCCACCGTCGAGGCCACGCGTGGTGGAGCGTCTTCCGTCCTTTTCCTGTTGGGTGAAGCAGGCCTGGGCAAGACGAGCCTCCTTACCCGTGCACGCAGCGCCGCTTCCGGGCTGTCCATCGGTTGGGCCGAAGGGGTTGCAGCCGAGACAGCGCTACCCTTTGGTCTCTTGGGCCAGGCCCTGGGACCGCTCGGGGTGCTCGGAGAGCTTGAAGCCACTTTCGGCCTAGGCTCGGCGCAGGCGCGTACCAGCGTCTACTACCGCTGTGCTCGGGCGCTGCGGGACGCCCCTGCAGCAGCTCCGCTTCTATTGCTGATCGATGACCTGCACTGGGCGGACTCCGATTCGCTGGGCCTACTGGCCTTCCTGCTCCGCCGGCTCCGCGACAACCCCGTTGGGGTCATCGCCACCATGCGACCATGGCCGAGCGAAGCAACGGCCCTGGCAGAAGAGATGAAGGCGGCGGGCCGGGCGTCCATCGAGCGGCTGGCCCCTCTGGGAGCGGCCTCGGCCGCGCAACTGGTGAGCCGCGCGACAGGTAGGCGGCTCCCGAGAGTCGAACTGGAACCGCTGGTCGCTTCCTGTGGGGGGAACCCACTGCTTCTCGAGCAGGCGGCTGCGGCTGTGCGAGCCCGCGCACGTACCGATGCGTGGGATAGCCCATTGCGACAGCTCTTGGCACGCTTTGCTGGGCTACCTCCTTCAGTGCTGGCGGTGGTCAAGGCGGCAAGTGTTGTGGGCATCCGCTTCTGGCCCCAGCTGGCAGGCGCTGTGGCCGAGGTCGACGAAGCCACCGTCAGCTTCGCCCTGGGAGTGCTGCTACGCTCCGGCCTGGCACGGGCCCTCCCTGACGGACAGGTCGAGTTTGCGCACCCCCTGTTCGCTCAGGCGCTCTACGACGGTATCGACCCACCCGAGCGTTCTCGCCTGCACGCTGTAGCGATGCGCGCTCTTCTCGCCCTGGGTGCCGATCCGGCGCTGGCGGCTGCCCACGCCATCGCAGGCCATCTGATGGGCGACGACTTGGCCATTGAGACGCTGGACCTAGCCGGCCGTGCCGCTCTGGCGAGCGGTGGCTTGGAAAGTGCAGTCGGCTACTTGTCCGCCGCCGTGGACCTCACGGGACATCGGGTGAAACCACAGTTGTTGCTCGACCTGGCGGAGGCCCAGTTAGCCCTGGGCCGTCGCGAGAGGGTAATGGTTACCTGTCAACAGGTCATCCATAACTCCCCCAGTCCCTCCGTTCGTGCCGACGCGCTCGTCATGCTCGCCAGGTTGGCCTGGAGCGGCGGTGAGAGCGAAGAGCTCGTCCGGCGCTACAGGGAGGCGGTCGTCGCCGCCGAAGGCACCGATCGGCTCGTTGACGTGCTGGGCCAAGCGGTCATGGTCTTGGGCAAGGAGCGTGGTCCGGCCGAAGTCGCTTCCTGGTCGCAGCGGCTCCGAGGGCTGAGCGCCGGGGTCTCGGCCGCTCAACGCACCCTGGTCGACCTGGCTTGGGGGACAGTCGCCGCGCTGGCTGGTGATGTCGCCGGGACCGAGGCCATCAGGTCGGCCGTCGGGCCCGCCAACTTGCGTTCTGTTATGGGATCGGCCGCCCCGACGGCATTCCCTCTCATGTTGGCCGCCGCGTTTGGCTCCAGGCTCTTCGTGGAGCGCTTCGACGAAGCTGACGAGCTCTTTACCGCCGCCTGGGAGATCGCCGAGGGGCAGGGTGCGCTCATGCACATGGAAGTGCTGGCGGTAATCCAGGCGGCGGGTAATTGGTGGCGGGGGCGCCTGGCCGGCGCCCACAAGGTGATCGACGAGATTGCGGTGATCAAGACGGCCGCCGGGATGACGGAGGTGAGCGGTCCCCGGGCGACGTTGTTGGCGCTTCTGGCTTCGGAGGAAGGTGATGAGGCCGTAGCTCTCGCCGAGTGCGACAAGGCCGAGCACCACCAGTCGGCGCAGTCACCATGGTTCCGGACCCAGCTGTGGAGAGTTCGAGCTGAGCTGGCGCTCGACGCTGGGCGGGTCAATGGGGCGGTGAAACTGGCCCGCAACATGCGCGACCTGGCCGATCGTCTCGGCGTCCTTGAGCCCTGTTGGGCGCCCTGGGCCGATGTAGCCATGCTGGCCTTCCTGCGCTCGGGGCTGCTCGAAGAAAGCAGAGCGCTGGTCGATCACCTGGAAAGGGCCTCAAGCGTTCTTCCCTGCCGTTGGCCGAGGTCGGTGGCCGCCTCCGGCCGAGCCGGTTTGGCCGAAGCCGAGGGTGATCTCGACAATGCCGAACAATGCCACCGCCTGGCGGTGGAGCTGTTGGAAGGGACCGGGCTCCCACTGCGTCGCGCTCGAGCGCTGCTCGGTTACGGCCGGTTCCTGCGCCGCAACGGCCACCCCGTTCTCGCCCGGACACCCCTAGCCCGAGCTCTGGAAGAAAGCGAGGCGTGCGGAGGTAGGCGGCTGGCTGCCCAGGCAAAAGCCGAGCTGCAGGCGAGCGGCGGCCGGCGGCGGCGGGTCAGCTCGACCGAGCTGAGCGCCCAGGAGCGCCACGTCGCGGCCCTAGCGGCTAAGGGCGCCACGAACGACGAAATTGCGTCGAGCTTGTTCATATCTGCCAAGACGGTCGAGCACCACCTCACTTCGGCCTATTCAAAGCTGGGGGTGCGTTCGCGCAAGGAGTTGCAAGGGCGTTGGGAAGCCGAAGAACCACGCCCGGGAACCACCAGGGCACTCTCGAAGACGGGCAAGAGAAGTCGGTCAGCTGCGGTACCAGCAGTCCGCCAGTCGCCCCTTGCTCGGTAGTTCATGGCACACTGCGAGGGCCGGGTTCTTAGTCAGGCGTGGGAGTTGAAAGCGCTACGGCACTCAAGGCGAAGACCGAGGTCCCTGAACAGGCCCACTACCACCTCGTCGTCGAGGCGAGGGGTTCTCAGTCCTCAACAACTCCAAGGGCGGGCAGATTGCACACACTTGTCGACCACGGACGACCCTGTTTCGCCCATTTCCTAAACGCCATGATGGATGAACTGGCCGGGCGCGCACCCGTATTGGGTGGCTGAAGGCTCCGCTGCATATTCGGCCACGGACATCTCGGACCAGCGGGCGCATCTGCCAACACCCGTACATAACACTCGAAGCGGTCTCGCCGATCTGGCGTCGCCATCGGGGCGAGCGGTTCTTAACGAGCCATGAGCGCAAAGACTCCCCAACCGAGGTGTTCTCGGGCAACCAAATGATCGGCTGGAGCGCGGTCCAGCGCGGCGCGCAGTTGGGGCCAAAGCTCGTCTCCCGGATTCGCGTCGAGCCATCGGCGGAGGTTCAACCACTGCAGACCGCGACAGGCGTCCCACTCGTCGGGGCTGGCGAGCAGCATCTGCACGAGGGCGAGCCCGTGGCCGAGCAGCGAGGAGACCAACTCGGGGAGCGTCAACCAATCTTCACGGTCGCGCACGTGGCACGCTCGCGCTAGATCGTCGGTCGCCGGAACGCGCACCCAGTACGGCTCGCCAATCAGGATCAGGCCGCCATCACGTACTGACCTCTCGAGCAAATCGATCGTGCCAAACACCCCGTCACCGATCCAGGTAGCCCCAAGCCACGAAGCGATATCAACCGGCTCGGCGGCAACATAGCCGGCGGCGTCGCCATGCTCGAAGCGCACTCGGTCTGCCACACCTAACTCTGCAGCCCGGGCTCGCGCCCGGTCAATGAAGGCGGAACTCACGTCGACACCGGCTCCGATGATGCCGTGGTCCCGAGCCCACGTGCAAAGCATCTCCCCCGACCCGCAGGCAAGGTCGAGTACCTGTTGACCCGACCGCAGCAGTAACGCCTCGCCAAGACGGGCAAGCTTCGCCAGCGTCAGAGGCTCGTGGATGCGGTGGGTGCTCTCACGAATGACGAAAGGTCGCGGTAGGTCCATGGCCTCATCCGAACAGACGGTGTGGCCCCTCCGCACCTGATTTTGCTGCCGCGACGAGGCCATCGCGTGGCCCGCAGCGAGATGCTGCCGGGCGTCGTCAGTTCATGGGCCTGAATTGGAGGATCCCGAGGATCACCGCGGC
>JBKQUU010000012.1:0-3411 GCA_052325485.1 Acidimicrobiales bacterium
GCCGTGCCAGAGCGCGCGAGGTGGCCGGCTTCCTCCAGCGCCCGCGCAAAGTGCCCGGTGCACATCGCAGACCAAGAAATAACCGTCCTCGCCAGCTGCTGGCCGTTGGGCCAATCGCAGGCGACGGAGGCTCGCAGCGCCTCCTCGCCCACCACCAAAGCCTCCGCCGGCCACCCCAAACGGATCATGGCCCAGCCCTTGGCCCACAGACCGCGCACCTCGATGAGATCGTCCCCGGCCGCTCGCGCCAAGCCTGTGCCCTCGGTCGCGGCCCTCAATGCGTCGGCCGGGTCGCCGTCCAGTAATGACAGCGCGACGAGGCCACCGGCCTGCATTCGCTCGTCACCAAGCGAGCGCCCCAGAGAGACCAATTCGGCTGCCAGGCGCAACGACGTCGGAGGGTCTCTTAGGCGCGAACAACGAGATGCCAAGTAAAGCAGGTCTCCCCTGAGTGATGGGTCTAGCTCGGCGGAGAGGAGATATTCGCAGTGGGCCACGGCCTCCGAGTTGAGGCCAACTTCGTAAAAGAAGGAGCCCAACGACGAAAGAAGGGCGGCGCCCGTGCCGAACTGCTTTGACTCGGTGCTCCAAGACAGGGCGGCGCGCAAGTTGTCCAGTTCAGGCTCTAGTTTGGCCAGAGCCATTGGGAGCTCGCTCGTCCAAGTCTTGGGCGCCAAGGACGTTGCAAGGTAAGCGAAGTAGTCGAGGTGACGGTCGGCCACGGCGGTTGTGGCGCCCTCGGCTTCGAGGGCAGCGGCGGCATAGGTGCGCATGGTCTCGTGTAAGTGCAGCCTGTCTGCTCCTGGCGAGGCTTGGACAAGTGACTTGTCGACCAGGGATGACAGCAGCCTAAAGATGCCGTCGCGCTCTACTTTGTCCGCGGTGCAGACGGCCTCAGCTGCGGCAGCTGTAAAGCCTGAAGCGAAGACCGACAAACGGTGCAGGAGGCGCCGTTCGTCTTCGCTCAATAATGCGCAGCTCCACTCGATCGAGGCGAGTAGTGACCTGTGGCGTGGTGGCCCGACACTCTCGCTGCCAGTGAGCAGGCGGAAGCGGTCCGAGAGCCCTTCTGCAATGGCTTGGACGCTCATGAGGCGCACCCGGGCTGCTGCCATCTCCAGTGCCAAGGGGATGCCGTCCAGGTGCTTGCAGATGCTCGCCACGGCTATGGCGTCCTCGTCCCCGAGGGCAAAGCCCGCCCGAGCCATGCCGGCCCGGTTGACGAACAGCTGCTCAGCTTCTGAGCGACCGAGCCAGCCGCCGTCTCGGCGCCCTTGCGCTTCGGGCAGCTCAAGGCCCCCCACGTCCACAACGGCCTCGCCCACGACCCCAAGGCGTTCCCGTGAGGTAGCCAGCAGCCGCACCCCCGGGCACGCCGCGGCAACCGTTGCAGCCAGCGCCGCACAGGCCGTAAGGAGGTGTTCGCAGTTGTCGAGGACGATAAGCACTTCTCGCTCGGCCAAGCACGCTGTCAGGGTCTCGAGCGGGCCAGCACCGGGCGCCTCACGCAACCCCAACGCTCGAAGTACGGTGCCGGGCACCAGCTCAGGGCCTGAGAGGCCGGACATGTCGACAAAGAACACGCGCTCGGGCAGGACGACCGGCGTCCGTCGGGCAACCTCGATGGCAAGGCGGCTCTTGCCAGAGCCCCCCGGCCCCACAAGACTGACCAGCCTGTGCTTGCCCAGCTGGCGGCTGACCATCTCGAGAGCCGAGGCACGACCGATGAAGCTCGTCAGCTGGCCGGGCAAGGTCCCTGACGGCTCCACACTGGCCAGTATCCGACGAGGGACGCCTGAGCGCAAGCGACGGTGCCAACTCCAGGCCAGCAAAGTTCCAACTTTGGTTGGATGCATTGGCCAGTAGCAGTCCCCATCATTGGAGGGCGAGCGCCAAGGGTCGCGAGCACCAAGGAGCCGACGATGCCCCCTGCTGTCGACACTGCCTTCTATCGCCCCGCCCCCTCACGCGGCGCTTGGCGCTCACGGCGTCCCTGGAGGGTCGGCTTGGCCACTCTCGTCGCCGCGATGATGTCCAGCACCGGCCTGGTTACTCCACCGGTGGCATCGATAGCCTCCGCCACAGCCCTGAGTGTGGCTGGACCCGCCCCAGGCACGATCTTTGTCGCTAACGCGGGCGCGGCGCAAGGAGGCCAGGGCCCTGGCTCTATCACCTTGTACCGCCCAAGCTCGACCGGTGACGCCCGTCCTCAAACAGTCATCACCAAAGGGGTAGATTTCCCCTACGGGCTCGCCTTTGACGCCTCGGGGGACCTCTGGGTATCTAACTACGGTCACGACACCGTGATCGAATACACAAAGAGCGAGCTTGCAAAGGTTTCGCCGGCTCCGTCCGTAATTATCTCTTCCCCGCTCAACGGCGCGCTCAGTGAGCCGGGCGGCCTCGCGTTTGACTTCTCCGGCAACTTATGGGTAGACAACGCGGGCACAAACACGGTTACCGAGTACCCGAAAGCCGAGCTTTCCGTCTCGGGGTCCCCGGCTCCCCGGGTCATCATCACCAACGCGGGCTTGTTCGCCCAAGGAGCGCCTGTCGGCCTCGCCGTCGACCCTTCGGGTAACCTTTGGGTCGAGGGGTCGCCTAGTACCATCTCCGACGCTGTGTGCGAGTACCCTAAGGCCCAGCTCTCCAAGCATACGGCGCCCGCGCCGCGTGCCACCATTTCCCCTGGCTACCAGCTCTGGGATTTTACCTTCGACTCCTCGGGTAACCTGTGGGCGCCCGAGTACTATGGCAACGCTGTCGCCGAGTACACCAAAGCCGAGCTCACAAAGTCGGGCTCGCCACCGGCGCACGTCACCATTAGCGGCTCTAGCCTTCACACGCCGACAGACCTCGCCTTTGACTCATCGGGCGACCTGTGGGTGCTCAACAATAGGAGCCAAGCGCTGCTCGAGTACACCAAAGCCGAGCTTGCCAAGTCGGGCTCGCCGATGCCGACGAGCAGCATCAAAGGCGCAGCTACGGGCCTGAACAGCCCATATTACTTCGTGATCGAGCCCTAACAGCCCGATGAAGAGGTCGGGTACCTGACGAAGAGAGCCTAAGGGGAACGGGCGATTAGAACCATTGATCGTCGGAGCGCTAAAGCTCACCAATTCATTCGGGCATGATCGTGGTGCAGGTTTTGGGTACCCCAAAGGTTGCGCAACCTAAAGAACAGCGACACCAAGAGGGAGAGAAGATGACCCCGCGCTACCCAACCAGCGATGACACTTTTCCGAGCCCGACCAGAGCGCCAGGTGCTCGCCTTCCTGCGGCCAAACGGCCTGGGCTCGGGATGAGGACGAGGACCGGCGCGGTGTGCGCGCTGGTCGGTTTGGCAAGCTCCATGATGGTCGCACCGACCCAAGCGTCCGTCGTCCCTTCCGGTATGGGCCCCTTCGCCCC
>JBKQUU010000013.1:0-2862 GCA_052325485.1 Acidimicrobiales bacterium
GGGCGAAGCCGATGTTCTCGGCCACGGTCATGTGCGGGTACAGGGCGTAGCTCTGGAAGACCATGGCCACGTTGCGGTCCTTGGGCGACAGGTCGTTGACCACCTGGCCCCCCAGGCGCAGCGTCCCCGAGGTGATGTCCTCCAGGCCGGCCACCATACGCAGGGCCGTCGTCTTGCCCGAGCCCGACGGGCCGACCATGACCATCAGCTCGCCCTCGGCCACCTCGAGGTCGAGGTCCTGGACCGCAGGAGCGCCGTTGGGATAGGTCTTGCTCACTTTGTCAAGGGTTACCGTTGCCACGGCGCTACCTCCCGGGTCAATTTCATCCATTGTTAACAGTTACGGCAGACTCTACATGGTCGTGCCCATTTGCGCCGCCCTCGCTACCCATTGTCTGGGGCGTGCCTACGCTGGGTAACTTTTTAGCGTGACGGGAGGCACCGACGTCTAGCAGCTCTGATATCGAAAGCCTCGCCGCCGAGGTGCGCGACCGGCTGAACGGCGGCCGTCCGCCCGGCTTCGACCCCGAGGCGGGGGAAACGGTCGTCCTTCCGGACGCCCCCGGTGCCGGTCACTGGGCCGGTGCCCCGAGCGTCGTAGTCGCCGGCCACGACCGGGTTTTGCTCAGTTACCGTCGCCGGCGTCCCCGGGACGGCTCGCCGGACGAGCGGGGCTACCTGGCGGCCATCGCCGAGAGCACCGACGGGGGCCGGACTTTTACCGATATCTGGCGGATCAGCAAACACGAGGTCGGGACCTCTTCCCTGGAACGGTCCTGCCTGAGGCGGGCGCCGGAAGGAGATTGGCTGCTTTATACGTCCTGGGAGGACCCGCCCTCGAGCGGGAAGTGGCGGGTCGACGTCATGCGTTCCCCGGTACCCGAGGGTTTCTCGCTATCGTCGTCGACCAGCGTCCTGCTCCCGGGCGACCTTGGCGTCGACGCCGTAAAAGACCCGTACGTGGTCGCCGACGAGGGAAAGTCCCTGATGTTCGTGTCGACTTTCCTGACGCCGGAGGGGCCGGCACCGACCTGGCTCGCCACCAGCAGCGACGGGGTGAACTTCGTCTGGGGGGACGAGGCGCTCGGCGTCGGCCTGAGCTGGGACGGGTACCAGGCCCGCCTTTCGTCCGCCTCCCGCTTCGGCGACGGGTTCGTCGGCTATTACGACGGCGCCGCCTCTCGGGCCGACGACACCGAGGAGCATTGCGGGGTGGCGGTCAGCCTCGACCTGCGCCGGTGGCGACGGGTAACTACCGAACGGCCCGCGCTCGTTTCGCCCCACGCCACCGGATCTCTCCGTTATGTCGAAGTCGTTGCCATCCAGGGCTTGTCGTGGGCCTATTACGAGTACGCCCGCCCGGACGGCTCCCACGAGCTACGGCGCAACCTGCTCCCCGGTGCTCACTTCACCGCCCCGGCCAGCATGCCACTGACGAAGTAGCGCTGGAACCGCAGGAACACCAGTAGCGGGATGATTATCGAAACCATGGACCCGGTGGAGATGATCCAGAAGTTGGCCGCCAGCGTGCGTTCCTGACCGTAGATGAACAGGGTTATGGGCACGTGCGGGTCGGCGCCCAGGATGACCAGGGCCACCAGCAGGTCGTTCCAGGTCCATATGAACTGGAAGATGGCCAGGGAAGCGGCCGCGGCCACGCCGATGGGGAGCACCACCCGGCGGTACAGGGTCCATTCGCCGGCACCGTCGACCCGGCCGGCCTCGATCAGGTTCTGGGGTATCCCGATAAAGAAGTTGCGCATCAAGAAGATGCCGAAGGGCAGGCCGAAGGCGACGTGGAAAATGATCACGCCTTCGATGGTCCCGTACGGGTTCCACCCGGTGAACTTGCCCATATCGTTGAAGCCTTCGACGATAGGGAGTATGGCCACCTGAAGGGGCACCACCATCAGGCCGACGACGGTGAGGAAGACGACGTTGCGCCCCCGCCACCGGCCGAACACGAGGGAGTAGGCGGCTAGGGACGAGACCGCCACGACGAGCAAGGTGGCCGGGATAGTGATCTCGAGCGAGGTGCGCAGCGAGTCGAGGGCACCTCCGGCCGCGAACCCCGACGGGACCGTGCCCCCCTTGGGCCCGAAGAAGAGCTCTTTGTAGTTGTAGAGGGTGAACTCGGCCGGCGACGCAATGGCATGCCACCATCCCGACTGCTCGAAGAGCCCCGACTGGCGGAACGAGATGATCAACATCGACACGCTCGGCAGCAGCCAGAACAGGGCCACCACGATCAGGAAAATGTTGAGGGCGGCACGAGAGGGCCGGAAGCGGTGCCAGCGGCCCTTAGCCGGCCCGGCAGGCACGGTCGCCGTAGGGGCGGCTTGGTCGGTCAGGGCCAGGTCCGCAGTAGCCATCGTCATCGGTGCTCTCCCCTCTTGCCGTGCGGCCTCTTGCCGTGCGGCCTGCCATAAATGAGGCGCGGGCGTCGCCGCCCGTGGCCAGCGGTCAATTGCCCCCTCCCTTAATCCTCTTCAGGTTGAACAGCATGGCCGGGATGACTAGTAGGAACAGCACCACGGCCAGGGCGCTGGCCAGGCCCGTGTGGATCCCGGACGTAAAGCCCTTGTAGTAGATGTCCGAGGCCAGCGTGCTGGACTGCCCGCCGGGCTCGGAAGTGTCGGCCCCCAAGTTGATGATGATGTCGAAGATCTTGAGGACATTGATGATCATGGTCACCAGGACGACGACGAGCACCGGGGCCAGCATGGGGATCGTGACCTTTCGCAACGTCTGCCACTCGGTCGCACCGTCGACCTCCGCCGCTTCCAGGGCCTGGCGGTCGAGGGCAGCCAGGCCCGCGCCCACCACGACCATGGTAAAGCCAGCCCAGATCCACAGGTAGGC
>JBKQUU010000014.1:0-11561 GCA_052325485.1 Acidimicrobiales bacterium
CCTATATTTCCACCGGTGGCAAGTCGCACAAGGTCGACATGTCTGATTGGGGGATCAAGCTTGACGTGTACGAGGTGTCCCACTGCGACCCGGACGGCTACTGCGTGCCGGGGTACGCCCAGAACGGCATTAAGCCGGAGCTGTACTTCGATGTCATCCTCACCTACAACGGGGAAGCCTACGACTACTGGGACTTCACCGTGGCGTACGACGCCATAGCCTGGACCGAGACCCAGTGGAACCTGCGCAACCTCATCCATGACGCCCGGTGACGGGCTCGTGCATCGTCCAGAATCAGTGAAGGCGTACGAGTATCCCCGACTTCGGTCTAGCAATGACGGCGGAAGCCGGTGATTCGAGGAACGCGTTGGCCATCGTGGCTGGCCGCGAACCGGCGCGACCTGCCTGGCACCGTTGACATCGCCGCTGTAGAACATCGGGGGCGGTAGGTGTGCACTCGATGCAAACCCTGGCCAGAACTTGCAGTGGCTCCCGAGCCTCCTGGCAGCTACCCGGACCGGGCTTGCACCGGCTGGTGGGCACGGGCTTGTCGACGTGGACATGTATCACCTCAAGCACACCACCTCCTTCAGTGACCAGTGCCCACGTCTTCTGGATACGAAACTCGGGCTAGGACCGCCAGCGGCCGCTGTCTCAGGCGATCAATAAAAAGCGATCTGTGCTCCCCTTATTGGGCGATGGCCATGAGAAGGAAAGGGAAATAATCGGCGTTGTCCCGACCTCGGAACAACGCCGATTGTTCCGACATGGTGATTGTTCCGATGTCCGGGGTATCCCGAACGGGCACCCTCGCTGGTTCGGGGTTAGGCGTAGGAGCGCGCGGCCGGACGCGTGCCTGGGTGTGGGGGTCGCTTCGTCCTAGAGACCAGGTGCATGAGTCAAGTTTCGCGGCGCAAGACAGCCTCGGCCATCAGGGATACGCTCGATTTAACCCTGACGATGGCGCCCAGCCGTCCCTATACTGTCAATTGCGGTCACCATGCTCCCAGGTGTCTCTTTGGGCACTTTACGTAGGCCTCCACCGCCGCCAGATCCGCCAATCTCGCGCCGTTCAGCGGCGCAGACGACGGGTCACTGTCCCGGTACCGAGATGGCTAGGTGAACGCGATGCTCCCCTGTCAGCCGTGCCATAACGTGGTGCCGATGGCGCCGTCGGGCACGGTCTGTGAATAGTGAGCCGGTGCCTCGCGGCCACCGTCGACGCAAGGTCCTGTCGCTCGCCAAGACGTGCGCTGAGGACATGAGCGCCCTTGGCAGCGGCAGCGTTGGTGCGCTGATGGTCGCCGACGACGTCGCCATCCCGGCAAAGCAAGTGCGCGGGCTCGGCCTGTCACCGGGAGCGCGGCTGAGGTCCCGCTGTGACCCCTGGCCCTACCTCGGCGTCGCTTGCTGGCTTGCTCCCTCAGCTCCGAGAGCGGGAGCGAGCTAGGGTGTGACCAGCGACGCTTGCCCGGGGGACAGTCAGGGCCTTCCCCTATAGCCCTTGGGGCCACCAGTTGGGACAATGGCCTTGTGGCGTTCCTCAATGTTCGTGCCTTCCTCGGGCTAGCGACCGGAGGGGCCATGAGCACCCCACCCCGCCGGCGGGGCAACCAGGTGTCCAACGGTTTACCCAAGGGCATGGGGGCGCTTTCACCAGTAGGAGGACTAAGGGTGGTCACCACGTCGGAGTTGCCACGTCGCCGGCTGGGAGGAGCCGCCGCCCTTGCTGGTCTGGGCTTGCTGGTTGTCGTCGCCGCTGGCTGCGGCGGGAGCCCCACGGCGTCGGTCGCGCACATCGGCTCGACAACCACGGCCGCCGCCGCGGCAGGCACAGGAGGGGTGCCGACGCCCGGGCACCTGGGCGCTGACCTCGAGAAGTACTCTTCGTGCATGCGCGCCAACGGCGTCGCGAACTTTCCTAACCCCGTGGTCTCGGGCCAGAACGTCTCGCTCCAATTGACGCCCGCTGTGGCGAGCTCGCCGAAATTCAACACCGCGCAGGCGGCGTGCCAGAAGTACCTCCCGCCCGGGACAGCAAGTCAGCAGATCACCACCAAGGACCAGGCGGCTTACCTCAGAGCCGCCGACTGCATGCGTTCGCACGGGATCGTCGGCTTCCCCGACCCGGTGTTCTCGGGCGGTGGCGTCGGCTTCCCCCTGCCCAAGGGCATGGACGCAAACTCGACGCAGTTCCTCAGAGCGAGAGAGATCTGCGAGATGCTCATACCTGCCGGCCTGCCGTTCAGCAAGGAAGCCGAGGGGGGCAAATGAGCGCCGACTTGTCGCAACCGGGTGAAAGCTGACTGTAGCCGTGGGGTCCACCGGCCTCGTGACCTGTACTTGTTTCACCCGGGCAGTGGCATCTCGGCGGCGCCTCCGTATGCCCAATCTGGTGTCCCCACCCTTGCGAACGCAGATTGCCGCATTATGCGTTCTCCGAGAAATTGGTTCTCCTGCAAGGGAAAACTGCATATCGATGGTTTTCGCAACGGCCGGCCGCAATCAATTCAGCCGACATATCTACACCTCTGGGACCGGTGTTGCCGGGCGCCCGATAAGCGCCCCCGTGGACCAGCGAGTGTCGGTGCGAGCGCCGCTCCGAGCGTCCCTCAGCCGCCCCGGGAGGTGCCCTCAGGCGACGCCCGGCTACTCGTCGAAGGCCAGCGCTTGGCACGGTGCCCCGCACAATGGTGCCAACGCTTGCTGCGCCGGCATGCAGCTCTACGCGGCCGACAGCTACGTCGAAGGGGCCTTGGTCACCTTGATAGCCCGGGCGTACTTCTTGTGGACCGCTTGCGGGCTAACGCCAGCCCAGGCGGCGACCCGCGCCCAACTGTGACCGGCCTCTCGCAGCCGGCGCACCTGGTAGCCCTCGCAGAACTCGGCCAGTGCCCGCAGTGCTCGCACGCCTACGAAGGCCAGTTCGGGATCAGGGATCAGGGCCCAGGCCCAGGGAGCCGTAGGCGTGGTGCCTGGCCATTTCCAGAAGTTCCTCGTCCATCAACCGAGGTTGATAGATCGGCGAGCGCGCCCTCGGGGCATTTTATGCCGCTGACCAGCGATGATCTTTCGGTAGCTCGCTGGTGTGGGTGCCTGGCCGCGAAGGCCAGATCGACCCAGCAAACTGTTCGCACTGACAGAGGGGCGGCCTTACCCCCGCTGGCCAGGTCTTTTAGGGACAGTGAGGACTTTCGTCGCCCTGTCCTGCACACACCACCAGCAGGACCAGCAGACGGCCTTGCCTGCCGTGGCGTGGCATTCGCCCCGAAGTGCGAGGGCAATGAGGAACCCAGACTGGACAAGCGCTCCACGCCTTCGTCGCGTGCACGCTGGCTGAAGGCCACCTGCGCTCTTCGGGCGCTGACGCTCGGGGGGCGCGCGGCGAACGGTGTGGGGTTAGCTCGGACAGCGCAGCGGTGGGTGCAGAGCTCGAGTGGCGGGAGGTGGCGGGGCTATGGCCAGCTTTCGCGGATCACCGAGGGGGCCGCAGGAGCAACGGTGGGGCCAGGCGGCTGGGACGTGGCAAGGTCAGTACCCGGGATGGGGCCCAACCCCGAGGACGCAGGTGACGGGTCGCCCAGGCGCAGGATGGGGTCAACATTCAACCGGTGGGAAAGGGTCAGTTTTCAAGCGGTGTTGACACCTGGGACCACTGGGCATCGTGTTCTGCTGGTGGGGACTGTTCACCCTTGCCCAGGTGGTCCTGGCGATCGTCTTCGGCGGGACCAGCATCAGCAAGGCGAACAGGCTGGGAGCGCCGCACAAGGGCTCCGCGGTCGCTGGGCTCGTCCTCGGGATGACCGGGCTCGGCATCTATTTCGTGGTCGGCCTGCTTTCGCTGGGGATCGGCTGGCTCATCTGACTCCGTTGCCTGCTCTCGGCTGAGCCGAGGCGGGCGAGCCGGGCGGGTCGCCCTTCGCCACGCGACGGTGCTTCAATTCGTCGTTGTGTGCTCGGCGAGCCGCCGGTGAGCCTCGAAGAGCCTTTCTTTGGTGCACCACCTCGGACCGCAGGCGAGGGACCTCGGCCTGACATCTTCGGAGAGCCGCACGCATCACCTAGGCGCTATCTCGATGAGCACCGCGGCTGGGCACGGCAGAGCCACCTCGCGACGCAGCGAGTCCGGGCAGACGTCCAGCATCTCCTCACGGACCATCTCCAACGACGCTCGGCTTCGTATCATCTCGATCTCACCGGCGCTCGGGTATTGCGGTGAGCTCAGCTCTGTCCAGGCCGTATGGCTATTACTGTGCTGAGCGTCAATTAGGTACTCGCGCAAACACACGGTACGCCCCATGCAAGGCAGACCGCTGAACTCAACCTCCACTTGGCTGACGCCACGCGCGTACTGGTCATCGTTGTGGTGCCATACGATGGCAACTACACTCCCGTCCGCCCGAAGCGTTGGGATAGCCCCAATTTCGCCAGGGGTCGGGGTGCCTCCGGTGGCCTGCTCGACTCGAGCACCGAACATCTCAGCGCCGAGCATCGCAAGCATCCGGTACGCATTGGTCACTGGCATCGGGATGTCGGACGCAGTGAAGAAGCTGCGGGTGCCCTCGAAGTAGCGGTCACCCTCCATGTACCACGCCCACGCTGTTGCCAGCGAAACGCCTCGGTGACCTCCGGGCGACCCTTGGACCAGGGCCGCCATCAGCTGGAGCTGGAACACTGCATAGTACTCGGTGTTCCGAAAAGCATAATTCCTGTTGTCGAAGATCCCCATATGAGACGGGACGCCGGGGTCGCACTCGTCCACAAAGACCGGTGTACCGGCAAGCGATGAGTGCGACCGGACGATATCGAGGTTCAACCTGATGTCGCGCAGCATCTTTTCCGTGCTCGGGGACCTGTTGTCGTCCCCCGCAGCGCCGTCTGGGCCGATGACACCGTAGGTGCGCTGGAACTGCGGCGCACCCTTGGTATGGAACGACACAAAGTCAGGCGGTCCCGGCGCCTTCCCATGAGCGCCGTCGGCTCCTCCAAGGCAATGCTCGACGAACCTCGCCAGGAACTCACTGCCGCGATCGGTTGTAGCCGGTCCACCCACCCGCGCCGCTGGGAGCGATCTTCGGGCGGCAGCCACAGTCACATCGTAAAGCTGGCAGTACTCCTCCACGCTCCCCTGCCAATAGCCGATATCTGGTTCGTTCCACAGCTCCCAGTACCAGCCGGACACTCTCTGCGCGCCATATCGCCCGGCAAGGTGGCCTACCACCGCCTCTATGAGGCTCTCCCAGCGCAGCATGTCCTTCGGAGGGGACGCCCAACCCCAATTCTCGTACTCGCCGGACGACGAGGGCATCTTAGGAAACGCCATGGTCGACGGCCGGCTGAGCTGGATAGGGCAGAAACCCAGCTCCACAAGCGGGACCATGTCATTCTCGACCCATACGTCGAAGACCGGGTCGATTTGGCTCCAGTCGTACAGCGGCCGCCCTCGGTCATCCTCGTGGTAGACGTTGCCACTGCTCCAGTGCGGCAACGCGCGCCCGTTGCCGCTCGTCAACAGGTTGTGCGCCCTCACCACCGCTGGCTCCCCAAAAATGGTTCTAAGTGCAGACATGTTGGCTCTGCCTCGCAGCGTCGCCGTCCAATTTAGCTCGTCGTACCCGAAGCTGGCCCATACTCGTTCCAGGGGCTTGCGTACCCTCGCAGCATCAATTGTGACCCTCGCTAAGCCCATTGTCGTGGCTCCTCCCTCGATCTTCGCGCCGTGTTCACCGCGCGCCCGGACCCATCTTACGGACCACCCGGAATAGCCCCAAGTGTTCCGGCTGGGGCGACCACCTGGTCGGCCCGTAGAACTGGGGTCTCCAGTCCGATGTGCACACCCGGCCGCTTGTTGATTACCTAGTCCTGCCCGGCTTCAAGACGACGGCGGTGGCCTAGAAGAAGCCAGCAACGGCTTCCTTGGCATTGCTTGTTCTCGGCGCTTCGATGTAGGCGTCGTAGCTCTGCTGCACGCACAGTCCATCGCACGCGCCGTGAACGTCTACCAGCCCGTTGTCGTCGGCTGTGGCGTTGTCGACGGCCGTGGCGTTGTCGACGATTCGCTGAGGTAGTAGCCAGAGCTGGACACCTCCAGCAGCCGGGCCATACGGGTGACCTCGAAGTTCGCGCACTCCGCCGCCATCAACGCAAATCTCTCTGCTTTGGTGGACCAGAGGCGAAGTACGCGGTAGCTTTTCCCAGGAAGGCAAGGTCCTTTTCCTGCTCGGCCACCTGGCGGCGCAACCGCAACAGCTCGGCGCGCTCGGCCGGGCTCAGCGGCTCATCGGATGTCCCCGCCACCGCGTCTATGCGCCTCCGCACCTCTCGCACCCACCTGGCCAACGAGCCCGCGGCCACCGTCAGCTCGCCGGCCACCTCGGCGATCGGCCTCCCCGTATCGATGACCCGATGCGCTGCCTCGGTCTTGAACTCCAGCGTGAACTTCCGCCCCGCAGCTCCCATCCGAACATCCTTCCAGCCGACCCTGGGGTCAGCGTCTCAGGTGACCACTTAAACTGGGGAGCCTCAATGCTCGCACCGGTCGACTACGAGGCCTTCCTCGCCAACAAACCCTACGCGGTCTGACAAATTCGACACTTCGTGTCTCGTCTGCCAAGATCAGTGACCTATCCACCAGCCTCCACGCCGCGGGGGGAGTCCCAGAGGGCGAGCGCTAGCGACATCACCGGTTCGACGGGACCGCCATAGTTAGCCCAGCTGAAGGAACTTGGCGCATGTTACTGACGCCAGGGCGACTGGCTGAACAGCTCAACCAGCGTCGTGGCCGGCACTGCCGAGCTCCAGAAGTAGCCTTGGGCGTAGAGGCAGTTGAGCCGAACGCCCCGGCACGCTACGAGGATCACGGATGATTTCTAGGGCGCAGGGCGGGGTGGTTCAGGCACGACTTGACTCTCGCGCCACGACCGAGAACTTGCTCACGAACTCTCGCCGCGGCTTTCCTGGGGCACCCCCTTCCATGCGGCGGACAAGAAGCCTCACGGCCGTTCGGGCCATCACGTCGTGATCGGGATCTATGGACGAGAGCGATGGCACTGTGAACGCACCCTCGTCGATGTTGTCGAAGCCGATGACTTTTACCCTGGATGGCACCCGCACACCAGCGTCGGCGAGACCGCGCAGTACGCCGATGGCGACCGTGTCAGTGACGCAGAAGACCCCGTCGAAACGTCTGCGGCTCGCTACCAGTCCACGCGCCACCTCGGCACCCGACTGCATCGTGAACTTCTCGATGTTAACCACTAGTGAGGGGTCAAATGCGATGCCGGACTGCTCGAGCGCCTGGCGGTAGCCGGTGAGCCTCAGCCTCGACATATCGGTCTCCGCGCCCACTTGGCCATCAACCATGACTATACGCTGGCAGCCCCGTTCAATGAGATGGGCCGTGGCGGCCGACGCGCCGTTGACGTTCGGCATGGCGACATGGTCCACGGGGCCGTCGAAGATCCTTTCTCCCAGGATCACCACGGGGTAATCGACCTTCAACAGGTCGGTGTCGGCCGGCCCCAGGCCCACGGTGCTCAAGATGAGGCCGTCGTACAGCCGGTTCCGCGACAGGAACAGCGCGTCGAGCTCGTTTTCACGGGACGCCCCTGTTTGCTCTATGGCCACGCGAAGGTTGTATTTCGCAGCCGCTGTGATAATACGCGCCGCAAGCTGGCCGAAGTACGGGCGGTCCACCTCAGGTACGGCGAGACCGATCGTCCCGGTGCGCCCCGTGCGCAGGTTCCGTGCGGCGACGTTGACGCGGTAATCGAGCCTGTCCATGACTTCCAGCACCTTCGCCCTGGTCGACGCCCTCACGTGCGGATGGTCGTTGACGACATGCGAGACCGTCATCGGCGATACGCCGGCCGCCCTGGCAACGTCCCCCATTGTCACCATGGGCCTAACCCGCCATCATCTAGCCGCATGGCAATAACATCACGCCTTCCACCACGGCGCCAAGCCCGATAGTGTTCCTGGCTACCAACGTGGCCCCCTTCTGGATACCAGTCTTGGCCTCTAGTCGGCCGAATCGCGTGCTGCATCTTACACTTCGAACACCGAGTCCTGAAAGACGGGTGTTGCCATGGTTCATTGCCTAGCGGACTCGGAGGTAAGTCACGATGCTACCCTTTCACCGCTCCAGCTGCCAAGCCACCAATGATCTTGCGCTGTATTATGAGGAAGAAGACGACCATCGGGACGAGACTGATCGTCGTGAGCGTCATGAACGACGGCCAGTTCGTCGTGAACTCCCCAACTGAACTGTACACCTGCAAGACGATCGTGTACTTCGATGAGGAGCTTAGGAAGGTGTTCGCCACCAGAAAATCGTTCCATATCCCTATTGTCTGGAAAATGGCGACAGTGGCTAGCACGGGCATGCTGAGCGGCATCATTATGCGTGCGTAGATCTGGACCACACCAGCACCGTCGATCTTGGCTGCCTCGACTAGCTCCTTCGGGATGGTCGACATATACCCGTCTATAATGAAGAAACAGAACACGGCGCCGGCCATGTAAACGACGACCAACCCCGAGAGGCTATTGACCAATCCGGATTTCACCATCATCTCGTACAGCGGCACAACCGTGACCTGGAACGGGATCGCCAGAGCAGTTATCAACACGAGCCGCAGAACGCGGTTTGCCCCCGTCCTTCGCATGTTGATGGCGTAGGCGGCCATTGACCCGAACAGGACGGTTGCCAAGACCCCCAGGACGGTCACGTACGCGCTGTTACCGAAGCTTTGCAACAATGGTACTGAATTGACAACGCTCTTATAGTTTTGCAGTGTGAACGGGGAGGGCAAGGCCAGAGGCGATATCGCGCTCTGTTCCGGCGTCTTAAAGGTATTGACGACAATGTAATAAAAGGGAAGTGCCGCCCCCGCCGCTATGGCAAGCATGACCAGGCTGAGGACGAGCTTCATTGCTAGGCGTCTGCGTCTACGCCAATTAACTCGCGTTCGAAGTACCCGCGGGCGGACAGCCCTCACCAGCGCGCCGTCAACGGAGCTCATTTGAACAACCGGGACTCACGGTGACGCAGAGCTCCCAAGATCGCAAAAAGTACCGCGATGACCAGTGCCAGGAAAACCGCGCTCAGCGCAGACCCCTCTCCGAACTTACCGTTCGACACTCCATAGAGGAGAATGTTCTGGGTGACTGTGTACGTCGAGTACACGGGCCCCCCTTGAGTAAGCGCGAGAGGCAGTTCGTAGACTCGCAGGCCGCTGATCATCAAGAGCACGACGCTCACGGTCATTGCCGGTGCCAGTAGAGGCAGCGTTATACCGAAAAACCGGCGCATTACCGATGCCCCGTCGACCACGGCGGCGTCGTAATAGTCTTTAGGGACCGACTGAAGGTAGCCAAGATAAAGCACCGAATGCCACCCGGCCTGCGCCCACACGCCCACCATTATCACCGACAGCTGAGCTAGGTGGTTGTCCGAGAGCCACTGCACCGGTCCTGCGCCGAACAGCCCGGACAATAGGTAATTGATTACGCCCGAGCCCAAAGGCGAAAGGATATACGTCCAGACCAGGGCAAGCACCAGAAGGCTGGGCACCGACGTGAAGAAAAAGACGGCTCTGACAAGTTTGTGCCCGAAAAAGTGGATATTCACGATGACCGCCAGCGGGATTGCAATTACGGTCACAATGACCGTTGTAGCTACCGCGTACAGTATCGTAAAGTAAAGGCTTGCTGTTATCTGGGGGTCGGAGAACAACGCGCGATAGTTCGAGAGGCCGACGAAGTGGAACTTGAAAGAGTACCCATCGAAGTTTGTGAAACTGAGCGCGATTGTCAGGACCGAGGGCACGGCGACCAAGAGCACGAAGGAGAGCACAGTCGGCAAAAAGAACGCCTGAACAGCGAGCGTTTCCCGCCACCGTGCGAGCCGCGCGCGCCGGAGGCCCGGCCGCCCCTCGTTAGCCACCTCGGACCTGTTAGTGGCTGTGCTACGCGCGAGCACGTTATTGCCGAGCCCAGGCAGGGCATGTCATGACGGCACCACTGCCTGGGCGACGTGTTCTCTGATGACCGCTCTCCCGGGTTACGATGCCTTACGCAACTTGGCTAGCTGCGAGTCGAGAGCGGTGAGGACCCCGTTGGCCGTTAGCTTCCCCTCGATCATGCTCTCTAGATCGGCCTGGAGCTGGGTCTGGAGTTGTGGCACGATGGCTGGAGCCACATCGGCCCAGGATGTAGCGTAGAAGTAGTACGAGCTGGTGCGGGCAGGCGGAGCAGCTAGGGACAAGGAGCTCGGCAGTGTGGGAGTGTAGTCGGACATGGCGCAGGGGTAGCCTTGCTTGGCGATGTACGGCGCCAGCCCGGCAGGGCTCGCGAGGAACTCCAAGAACGCGTAGGCTGCCGCTGGGTTTTTCGCCTTCGCATTGATCGCCCATGATACGTTCGGTGACCCGCACCAGTAGCCCTGTCCTGCTGCCGGGCCAGGCGCCGGTCCCATCAGCATTTTGAGCGAGGGATTCTCGGCCTGAATGGTGGCTACGTCCCACGGTCCTGACGAATAGATCCCGAGCTTGCCCTCGGCCATGAGGCCGTCGATCTCGGTGCCCGTGAGCCCTAGCCATGCAGTCGAGATCAGTCCCTGCGTATAGAGCTCTGCATATGCCGTAAGCGGCTCGGTCCACGCATCCACAAAGGAAAGCTTACCAGTGAGGATCTCCGGGTCGATGTTCTTACCGTAGTGCCTATTGTAATAACCGCCTATAAGCCCTATCAAGAGCGGGCCTGGAGGCGGTGGGCCTCCGTCGTAGATAGGAGTGACCTTCATGTCCTTCAGTGTGCTGCACAGTTTCAAGAAGTCGGCCCAAGTCGCTGGCGGGGCGTTGTAACCCGCCTTGTGCAGCAGGTCGACGTTGTAGATCGGCCCTGCCGTCCAGGTCGTTACAGAGAGGCCCCAAAGGTGCCCGTTGGTTGACGCGAACTCTCGGTTTCCCTTCGCCACGTACTTCACCCAGGGTTGGGCGCTCAGATCGCGTACGAAGTGGTGGGCGTTCAGTTCGGCTTCGTCCTCGTCGGTGTAGATGAAGACGTCGGCCGCCGTCCCAGCGAGCAGCCTTTCTTCGAGGGTTGAAATGTATTGCGCCACAGGCGGAACATAACTGGCCTGTACCGAGACGTTCGGGTAATGGGCCGCAAATGCCTTCAGGGTGGGGCCCAGTACCTCCTCTGTGTCCCAGGGCATGATCGTCAGGGTGCCAGAAGGCGAGGACGAGGTATCGGGAATACTCGACGCGCCAGCGGGACCGATTCTAAGCAATGACGGCGCTATGGCCGCAGCGGCTGCCCCTCCTGCCGCGCGTGTCAGGAATGTCCGGCGTGAGAGTGGTTTAGACAATGAATTTGTGATGGGATTTTCACTAGGCATGGAAGTCCTTTCTGATGTTCGGCAGTCTGAGGTACTCAGGTGTGGGCATTTAGGAGCCCGGTTTTGGAGACGGCGGGTCATGAATCCATGCGCGCCTCCAGCAGAGTGAACGACTTTGCCGGGAGGTCGACGACGAGGGCATTCCCATGGGCGGTTACGG
>JBKQUU010000015.1:0-26977 GCA_052325485.1 Acidimicrobiales bacterium
GCTGGTGCGGACCATGCCCGTGCTGTACTCGCCGGCTATGGCCAGCACCCCGAGCACGGCGATGGTGAGCTGGCCGATCACGAGCCCCGACAGGCTGGTCGAGGTCGGGTCCCAGGGCCCGTTACCAGTCCCGAAATGGACCGACGATTCGTAGGAGATGAGGGCTCCCAGGCCCACCACGAAGACGACGGTGGCTACCAACGTGAAAAATGTGGAGCGCAGCGTCCTGATCTTGGTCCACTCCGACAGCAAAGCGTTGGCGAAGGTGGCGGGCCGGTAGCCCGCCGCCGGCGCCGGGCTGCTGATGGCCGCCGGTGCGGGCAGCGTCGTGTAAGCCATGGCCCTACCTCCCCCCTGTGCTGGACGGCACCGGGGTGCCAGCACCGCTGGCAGCATGGAACTCCACGCTGTCCTGGGTCAGTTCCATGTAAGCCTCCTCCAGCGAGACCTCCTGGGGGGTCAGCTCGTAGAGCACCACACCGCCCTGGGCGGCGAGCTGGCCGATGGTCGGGGCCTCCAGGCCCTGGACCATCAGGGCGCCGTCTGAACGGGCCCCTACCGAGGCCCCGGCGCTCTCCAAGCGGGCCTGGAAGGCAATGGCGTCGGGTGTGCGCACCAGCACGGCCCGCCCCGAACTGGCCTTGATGACGTCCTCCACGCTGGAGTCGGCGATGAGGCGCCCTTTGCCGATCACGATCAGGTGGTCAGCGGTGAGGGCCATCTCGCTCATGAGGTGGCTGGACACGAGCACGGTACGGCCCTGGGCGGCCAGGGCCCGCATGAGGGTCCTGATCCAGCGGATCCCCTCGGGGTCGAGGCCGTTAACCGGTTCGTCGAACATCAGCACCGGCGGGTCGCCCAGCAAAGCGGCGGCGATGCCCAGGCGCTGGCTCATGCCGAGCGAGAACCCGCCCGCCCGCTTGCCGGCTACCTCGGTGAGCCCCACCATGTCCAGGACCTCGTCGACGCGCCGGCCGGGGATGCCGTTGCTCTGGCCAGGCAGAGCAGGTGGAAATAGGCCTTCCGGCCGCCATGGAGCGCCCCGGCGTCAAGCAGGGCCCCGACTTCGCGCAGCGGCGCCGGCAGGTCCTTGTAGGCCCGCCCGTTCACGGTTATATGCCCCGCACTGGGCCGGTCGAGGCCGATGATGGCGCGCATCGTGGTGCTCTTGCCGGCGCCGTTCGGGCCCAAGAAACCCGTGACCATCCCCGGGCTCACGTCGAACGACAGGTCGTCCACCGCCACGGTCGTGCCGAAGTGCTTTGTAAGGTTGCGCACTTCGATCATCCACGTACCTCCTTGTGTGTGAGCCGCGTTGGCGGCCTCGCTACCATCGTGTGCCGGCCGACGCCCGTTGCACATCGGCACCAGGTCTGAAATCTGGCTCATCCCTGAGGATGAGGGCGCCCCCTCGCGCTTCAGCTCCCCAGCTCGGGGCCACGGTTTGTGACCTTGGTGGCTTGAAGCGTGTACGTGGCGGCCAATCGAGCGGGGCCGAGACGCAGCCGGTACTCACCTCCGCCAACTTCTTCCATGGCTTCACCCAGCGGGTTCCAGGGTACGGAGTCATGCTCCTCGATGGCAGTCAGCCGCATGCCCGCGGCCATGAGCGAGGTGATCACCTGTCCCAGGCCGTGATTGAAGACGACGATGTCGGGCGATGCCAAGGGCGCGTCGTGGTCGATGTAGCTGTGCCGCTCGGAGAAGTGCACGCCGTCGGTCTCGAAGTACGGGTACTCGACCACCAGCAGCCCGTCCGGTCGCGGGTCGCCCAGTGACCACAGCACGGGGTGGCCCTCCCGCATGAAAAGGCGGCCACCCGGTCGCAGCAGGGCGCAGACGACCTGTGCCCAACGGTGGACGTCCGGGAGCCAGCACAGCGCGCCGATGCCCGTATAGACGAGGTCGAACCGGCCGGCGCCGAGGGCATCGACGGCACCGTACAGTTCGCTCTCGACGTAGTCGATCTCGGCACCACAGTCAGCAGCCAAGCGCGCCGCGGCATCAAGCGCCGGCCGGGAGAAGTCCAGTCCCGTGACGCTGCGGGCGCCAAGCCGGGCCAGCGACAACGTGTCCGAGCCGATATGGCACTGGAGATGGACGACGTCGAGGCCCTCGATGCTCCCGAGGCGAGGAAGGTCGAAACGGACGACATCGGACAGGTGGCCGGCGTCGGAGCGGAACCGGTCCAGCCCGTAGCCACGGACGTGGTGAGGGACCCGGCTGTTCCAGTTCGCCAGGTTCAGCGCTAGGTAGTCGCTCATTTCGCCATGTTCCCACGGGCTCGTGCGCCCGTCTTGGTCGCGTGGCTCCGCAAGCCCGTCCTCAGGCGACCGTTCGCCCCCCAATTGCGAAGCGCGCCCGGGCGAGGGAAGAACCTGGTACTTCGACTTCATAGGTGCCCGCCGACAGTGTCACTTCCTTTTGGTTGAACCCGGGCGAGACGGTCATCGTCGTTACGAGCCCGCCAGGCGAGGACAGCTTGATCGAAGGATCGCACCTAGCCCCTTGGGTAGGGTGCCGGTATGAGCCACGTTGGCCCTCCCCTCTGGACAGCCTGTGGGCGTCTCCGGCAACGGTGCGGGCGGGCCGCTCTGGGCTTGGCGCTAGTCGGCGCGGTGCTGGCCGTGGGGGTGCCCAGCGCCCCGGCCACCGCGGTGCCGGGGACGACCTCTACGTCCGGTGAGGCGGAAACCCGGTTGACGAGTTTGTCGGTGTCACCGGGCCAGGGGCTGGTCGACGGAGAGAAGGTCACGGTGCGCGTCTCGGGCGGCTCCTATGGGACGACCTACGCCGTGGCCGAGTGCGACCTGACGAAGTTCATATTATTGGCGGAACCTTCGGCCTCGCCCCAAGACGTCTGTGACAGCCGCCACAACGCGATTATCACAGTGGCCGCCAACGGTACGGCCTCTGGGTCGCTCGATCTCCCGGCGGTGCTCACCACGGCGCTAGGAGGAGTTGACTGCCGCAAGGCGCGTTGCTTTTTGGCCGTTGACGCCCTGCACTCCACGGGCGGCGTACCCATCCTCGTAAAGGGGCTCAGTTTTGCGGCCGACGCCTGTGCTGCGGCCGGCTCGTGCCAGACGCCAGTCGACGCCTGGGACCCATCTCTCGGCCCTCCCCCAGCGACTGGTCCCGGGCCCACCAAGGACGCCGCCGCGCTGGGGGCCATGGCCTGGCGCGTAGGCGGTTCGGTCACCGAGGCCAACCCTCTTGTCGTCGCTCTCCAACCGACCGTGGCCGGTGACCTGACAACCCCGGGCTCGGTCACCGGCCCCTTCGACGGGCAGGCCCTCGCCAGCCCCGGCCCCGCCAGCACCACTTCGACAGGCACCACTTCGACGGGCACCACTTCGACGGGCACCTCTTCGACCACCTCCACCTCTTCGACCACCTCTACCTCTTCGACCATCCCTACCTCTTCGACCACGTCCACCTCCACGACCTCCAGAAGCTCAGCCACGACCACGACGCCAACTGCCCCGGTCCAGGGCGAGGGTCTCCTGCGCCTGGCTCTGGGGGCGCCGGGCACCTCGTGGGGGCCGGGCCAACCCAGCTCCACGGTGGTGGACGCCACCCTGACGGATGTGACCACCCACCAGGTAGTGGGCACCCAGCAGTTCGTTTTGTTCTGGGGAGCCGCACCCTTCGTCTACGCCGGCTTTGCCGGCCCGGTCCGCACATCGGACCATTACTCGGTGACCGTCTCGGTGGAGGCCCCGGCGTCACAGGGCGGGCTCTCAGAACCGGCCCTCGGGCTGCGCCCCCGGATAGTCCTGCTCGCCAGCGCGCTGGAGGTGGTCAGCACCACCAACCCCGCGTACCTGGCGTACACCTACGCCCCGGTGATGTACGGGCGCTCGACATCGGCGCTCCACGACGTCCCGCTCCTCATGTACGCCAACGTGAGCCCGGGGGCGGGCGGCGCCAGCGCCGTCTCCTACACCATTGTCTGGAGCCACGAAGATGCCGGGACGGGCTTCCTGCCCTTCTTGGAATGGGGCCGTTGGGGCCGGATGACCGACATTGAGAACGTCATCTCCTTCACCGTCTCTCCTAACGGCACGGTTTCGGGGGCCAAGTACCTGTGGGGGGGTGAGCCCCCCTCAGGGTTCCCCGATAGCCAGACCGCGCTGAAAGAGGTCGACGAGCCCTTTGCCGGCACATGGTGGGGTCATCATCCCGTGCTCCGGGACGCCACCGGCAACAACGATCTTTCCGACCGCGGGACGACCCCGTTCAGGTTCCAGCTCGCCCCCGTGGCTG
Organism: Acidimicrobiales bacterium; assembly: GCA_052325485.1. Taxonomy (GTDB): domain Bacteria; phylum Actinomycetota; class Acidimicrobiia; order Acidimicrobiales; family Palsa-688; genus Fen-671. The sequence goes on from JBKQUU010000015.1 coordinate 4,270, forward strand.
CACCACCGGCCGACCAGACCCGTCCCGCAGTTATGGACGCCAACCCCTTTAGTTACCAGGTGATGGCTGAAGAAGTGGCGCGCTGGTACGCGGACATCTCGACCAGCCCGAGCTCCCCGGAGCCCGGGCAGGCCGAGCAGTACGCCATCGTCGACCTCGACACCGGCGGCAAAGGGGTATCTTCGGTGGCCGTCGACATCCAGCTGGCCGGCTACCCCCAATGGTTCCGTAGCGATCTCGGCTGGGGCTTCCCGCTGGTGAGCACCGGCCATGAGCGCACGGTGGTCAAGCTCCCCCTGGGCTGGCCGTCCAGCCGCATAACCGGGGTACGAGTAGCGGTGGAGCCTCCTTCGGCGTCACCCAGCGTGACGGTGTCTTTCTTGCACATCGAGCGGTTCACCGGGACGGCCATCGAGCAGGTGCCGGCGCCGACCGCTCTCGTGCAGCCGGAAACCCTCGACGTCGCACCGTAATAGGCACGACGACGGCCGTTGTTTTTTTGGTCGCGTCCCCGGGGACCTAAGGGGCGACGCCGTCAACGACGTACATGCGCGCCAGGGCGGCGCCCTCACGGAGCTTGCGGGCGTCCCCGTAGGCCTGGCCCCGGTACCACGCCCGGGCCGTGGCGCGGTCGGGGAACTCGACCACGACGGTCCTGCCCGCCGGTGCCTCGCCCTCCAGCACGTCAACATCGCCCCCCCGCACGATGTACCGGCCCCCGGCCCTCCTGACGCTTTCGGCCGCCGCCGTCTTGTACACCTCGTAGCGCTCGCTGTCGAGCACTTCGGCCTGATAGATGACGTACGCCGCCATGGTTGCCTCCGAACGTCGGGCCGGTCGCGTCGAGCTTGGCGGCGCCGGCAAATTAAAGCGGCTGGTAATCCGTCTCCTGGAACGCTTCGACCTCGGGCACCCATCGCCCGGCGACAAATGCGGTATGCACCGGGTGGTTGCTGTAGAAGTCGTAAGCGGCGCGGTCGGCGAACTCCATCGACAGGCCGAACTCGAGGTCGTTCTTGTCATTGACCTGCCTGAGACGCTCGAAGTGCTCAACGCCCGGGATGTCCCTGAGGCACATGGCATCAGCCAGGAAAGCTGCTTCTTCGGCCGACCCGGCCGGATGGCGCAGACGGAAGGCAACGGTGTGCCGGATCACGGGGACGAGCCTAGCGCCGGCCCGGGCTCCGACGCCAAGAGTGAGAAAAACGCGCTGAAAGTAGTTGTAAGCGGGCAAAGAGTGTTAGAAATATAGGTGCGGGATTAGTCGAAGCCTACCCATGGAAGGGGAACGGCATGGCACACGGGAAGTGGTTCTCGGTGGACCGCATCGCGGCGGCGGTGGCTGTGAGCCGGTCCCCCCAACGCGTCAGCCTGTACGGTGCGCCGACGGTGGAGATCGTGGCCGGCACGCTGGAGCCTGACAGAGCTCCCCAGCACCGGCGAGGCCGGGCGGCGAACGAGCGGTCCGGCCAGGACCAGGACCAGGAGCCCGGTGACGAGGGGCACGAGCACCCGGAACTCGACCTGACGCCGCTCTAGTAGGGACCTTTTGCCCCCCCACCGGCCCCGGGGGAGGGGCGGAGGGAGGGAAGGTCTCGCTCGAGGTAGGCCAGGGCGTCATCGAGCAACCGGAAAAGGCGGCTCTCGGGGTGTTGCACCCAGTAGAGCTCGGCGGCGACCATCACGCCGAGGACGGCCCCCGCCATCGTGTACACGGCAAAGTCGTCGGGCGATAGGCCGGCCCGTTCGGCGGCGAGCTCGGCCAACTGCCTGACGGTCTGGGCGGACTGGTCGAGCATGCCGGCACGCAGCTCGGGCACGGCGAAGACCAGCTCGGCCCGGCCGCGCATATCGGCCTGCTCCTCTTCGGTGAGGCCCTCGAAAACGCTGGCCATGGCTCCCCGGACGGCCTGGACCAGGCCCAACGAGACGGGCTGGGCGCGGATGGCCTCGATGATGAGCGGGTCGTAGCCGTCGGTGAGGACCAGGTCCTCTTTGGCGGGAAAGTAACGGAAAAAAGTCGAAGGTGAAATCTCGACCGCTTCAGCGATCTGTTCGACGGTGGTGGCCTCGTAGCCCTGGTCACGGAACAACCGGAGCGCCTCGTGCTGAATAGCGGCGCGTGTCTTCGCCTTCTTGCGCGCCCGGAGGCCGCCGGCCGTCCCCGGTTCAGGCGGCAAGGCGGCCGCCCCCGGCAAGTTCCCCCTCCGCCGGGACGGCGGGACGGGCGCGGGCGGGCAGGAAGGCGAGGGAGAGCACCAAGCCGACCAGAGCGAAGCCCACCGACACCAAAAAGGCGACGTCGGTCCCGTGCACGAAGGCGGCCCGCACCGAGATGAGCAGCGACGACGACCGCAGGGCGCGAGCGACGGCGACCCCTCCGAAGATGCTCTGGCGTACGGTGCGGGCGGCGGCGGGCGAAAGCCCGGACAGGTGGAGCCGGCTCACGTAAGCCGAGACGAGGGCGCTGCCCAGGATGGCGGTCCCGAGCGGCGCCCCGGTGTTCTTGAGCGCCTGGAGGACCCCCGAACCGACCCCGGCCCTGTCCTCGGACAGCTCGGCCAAGGCGGCCGAGGCGACCGTGGCCATGGTGAGCCCGGCTCCGGCCCCGATGACGGCCGTGCAGGCGGCGACAAAGCCCTCGCCCGACGACAGGGTAATGGTGGCGGCCAGGCCCAGGCCGGCCGCCAGCACGAGGAAGCCGGCCGCCGCCGCCAGCTTGGCACCGACCGCCTTGGCTAGGTGCGCGGCCGGCAACAGGCCGACGAGCATCCCGCCTACCGCGGGCAGCAGGCGGACGCCCGAGCCCTCCGGGCTGGTGCCAACGACGCCCTGGAAGTACTGGGGCATGGTGAACAGCAGGCCGATCAACGCCAGGGTGAGAATGGCGAAGATGATGACGCCCCAGGTGAACGCCGCCGAGCGGAACAGGTTCAGGTCGATCAGGGGCTGGCCCCCGGGGCGGTGGGCAAGGGCGCGCTCCCAGTAAAAGAACGCCACGATCACCGCCAGCCCCAGGGCGAGAGGCACGAGGGCGCCCAGCGACCCCCAACCGTGCTGGCCGGCCTGGATGAGCCCATAGGTCACGCCGACCAGGCCCCCGCTGGAGCTCACGACCCCGACAACGTCGATACCCGGGCGCACCGGGGAGGCCGACCCGGGGACGAGCACCACCACGGCCACGAAACCGAGCACGGCCACGGGCACGTTCATCAGGAACACCCAACCCCACCAGTAATGGGACAGGAGCCAACCGCCCAGGATAGGACCGATCGGGAAAGCCACCATATTGGCCGCGGCCCAGGTGCTGACCGCCTTGGGGCGCTCCTCCTCGGAGAAAAGGACGGCGAGGGCGGACACCGCCATTACGATGATCCCGGCACCGGCCAGGCCCAGGAGGGCTCGAGCGGCGATGAACTGGTCCGCCGTACGCGAGTAGGCGCAAGCCAGAGAACCGGCGGCAAACAGTGCCAGGGCACAGAGCATGACTTTTTTGCGCCCGTAGCGGTCGCCCAGGAGCCCCGCCGGCAGCATGGCCGCCGCCAGGACCAGGGCGTAGCCGGACGAAAACCACTGGAGGTCGGACTCCGAGGCCCTAAGGGCGCCGGCCAGGGTGGGGAGGGCGACGCTGAGCACCGTGAGGTCCATGCCCACGGCCAGCACTGCGAGGGTTACGCCTCCGAGCGCCCACCACCTGCCTTTCCTCACCGCCGTTGTCATCATCGCCAGCACCTCCTCTCAGTGGGCCCTACAAGCATTCGCGATAGCATCCTAAATGATAATGGCTCCTAAATGATAGGGACTTTTGATTTTTAGGCTTCTGGCTCTAATTCGGGAGTGCTGAAGCTCGTGCCGGCGGGAAACTGCTGGCGCCCGTCCGGCGTGAGCCGCCAGGCCGATCGGCGGCCCTGGACGGTCCAGTCCTTCGGCCCACCGACGAGGGCCGTCTCCTCGTCCACCCCGACCACCGTCACGGCATGGTCAGCCGGGAGCAGCGAACGCGTCACCAGGTCCGGCACCCGGGCCACGAAGGCGTCGAAGTGGGGGACGACCCGCAGGTGGGCCAGCAGGCCGAGGCCGGCCGTGGGCGCTTCGCCGGGGTGGCGCAGGGACGGCACCCAGGACGCCAGCGCCATGGCCCCGGCACTGCAACCGGCCAGGGCGGCGCCACCCCGCCAGGCGCCACGATCGCCGCCCACACGGCGGTGCCGCGCAACGTGCCCGCCAGGTAGGCCGGGTGCCCACCGGACAGGTAGACCAGCCCGGCCCCCGCCACCTGGGCAGCCAAGGCCGGGTCGTCGGCGTCGTGGCGGTCGTTGACGGGGAGCACCACGGCTTCGACGCCCAGCCGCGCCGCCTGGGCCACGCCCAGGCGGTGCCAGCGTTGGACCACGGCGGCCCCGTCGGGCACGGCGGCGGTGGCCAGCTGGACGTAACGCGGTGGTCGTCCGTCCAGCAACCCCCCCTCGATGTCGGCCATTTGCGGGAGGTACTCCCCCGAGCCCACCAGTGCCAGCGGGCCGGGCCCGGCGCTCGTGCTCACAGCGCCCTCCTATGCCTCGCCCGGTGGGCGGTCGTAACCGGGCCGAGCGAGGACGGGGTCGTCCAGGCGGCGGCGGGCGCGGCGGCTATCGGGGACGTCGCCTTTAGCCTCGTACAGCTCGAGCGCCCGTTCGACAGAGGCTCGCGCTTGTTCGGGGCGGCCCGCCGCCTGCTGCACATCGGCTAGGCCCATGTAGACATCGGCGGTCCACGAAAGTTGATCGCTGCGCTCTACCCATTCCACCGCCTCGGCGGCCAGCGGCAGCACCCGGTCAGCATCGCCTTCCCGGGCCGCCACCTTGGCCAACAACATGCGCCACTGCGATTGGGAGACAACGTCCTCGGCCAGGGCCAGGCGGCGGCCCATGCGGGCCAGGTCGGCGGCCGGACCGGTCTGGCCCCGTCGCAGCCTGATCTCCCCCAGCAAGGGGGCCACGGTGGAAAGGTAAGACCGCTCGTCACGGCGGACGAGCTCATCGAACATGTTGGTGAGATGGCGCTCGGCTTCGGCGTCATCACCGATTATCAGCTCGGTCATGCCGCTGACGAAGGCGAGATGGAACAGCTGCAGGGAGCTGTGCATCTCCTCGAACACGGCCCGGGCCTCGGCCAGCGCCGCCCGGGCCTCGCTCGGGCGGTCGAGCAAGGCGAGCAGATGCCCTTCGATCATGCGCCGAGAGCCACGCATGGCGCGGCTGATGTCTTCCGCCTCAGCCTCGTGGCGCAGGAGGTCGAGCACCTCGCCGGCCGGGCGCGGCCCGGTCAGTAGGGCGGCATAGCGCCAGGTGCGGGCTTCTTCGAACAACTGACGGTCGCCGCAGCGCTCGGCGTGGTGCATCATCTTTTCGGCTACCTCCACCATCGGTTCCCAGCGGGCCTCCAGGTTGAGGCGCTGGCGGGACACCGAGTAGGCCAGGGCCAGGCCCTCGTCGTCGTCCGCCGAACCGAAGTAGGCCAGGGCTTGCGCCACGGCGGCCGAGATCTCGTCCAGACTGAGGCCGCCCTCGGTGTGCGCCGCCGTCCCGAGCCACGCCAGCCGGGCCCGCAGGTACAACCCCTGGTCACCGCAGTCCTCGGCCTCGGCCAGCACGCCGTCGAGAACGGCGCGGGCGGCGCCCATCTCCTGCGCCCGGAAAAGGGCCATGCCGTGGCGGCAGCGTAGGTCCACGCTCAACAGCGTGCCCGGCACCAGGTCGGCGGCCCGGGCGTAGAGGGCGGAGGCGGAGAGGAGGTCGGTGGCCATAAGCCGCCACGCCGCCGCCGCCTGGCGTTTGGCCGCCTCTTCGGCCAGCGCCCCTAGGCCACCGTCGACCTCGCCCATGGCCCGGCGCAGGACCACGGCCTCGGCCAGGTGGTGCCCCACGAAGTCATCGGCCTCGCCGGAAAGGACATCGGCCCGCTTGTCGAGCCAACGCGCCAACCGCTCGTGGAGGTGGGCCCGGCGCAGTTTGGGCAGGGCCTGGTACGCCGAGTCCCGCACCAGGATGTGGGTGAAAACGAAACCGTCCTCACCGGGTATGTCGCTGCGCTCGGAGCGGACCATCTCTTTTCTCGCCAATGACCGTAGGTGCTCGGGTACGGCCGAGGTCGACAGCCCGGTCAGCTCGGCCACGGCGCCGGCGTAAAAAAGTTGGCCGACCACCGACGCCGCGTCCACCACCAGGCGTTCGCTGGGGGACAAACGCTCGAGGCGCGCCGCCAACAGCGCACCGATGGTGGGCGGGACGGTCACGGCGCCCTGATCGGCGACCAGGTGCCACCCGTCGGCGCCGCGCTGGAGCACGCCGTCGTCGACCAGCATGGCCAGCAGGTGCTCCACGAACAGCGGCGTGCCCCCGGCGCCCGCTACCACCCGCTCGAGAGCGTCTGCGGGCAGACCGGCCCCGTCGAGGAGCTCCTCGACCAGCCGGGCCGACTCGTCCCTCGACAGGGGCCTGAGCAACATGGTGGTGACGTTGAGCTTTCCCCCGCCCCAGGTCGGATGGTCGTCCAGGAACTCGAGGCGGGCCAGGCACAACACCACCAAGGGCGCATCCCGGGCCCAGTCGACGACGTCTTCGACCATGGAGAGGAAGGCGGGCTCGGCCCAGTGCAGGTCCTCGACGACCCAGATGACCGGGCCTGATCGCGCCAGGGCCTCGAGAAAGCCGCGGAGCGCCCACTGCACCTGCTCGATAGCCGCCGGGGCGCCACCGAGGCCGGCGAGAGGGGCCAGCAGCTCGATGACCTGCTTGGCATCGGCACCGTCCCCGTAGACCGCGGCCAACCGGGCACGGCCCTGCTCGTCGGTCTCCGTGCCGACCAGGCCGGCCGATGCCCTCAGCATCTCCAGCAGGGGCCATAGCGAGGTCCCGTCCCCATAGGACAGGCAACGGCCGCGGAGCACCCGTACGCCCGGTGCCAGGGTGGCCAGGAACTCGTCCACCAGGCGCGTCTTGCCCACTCCGGCGGCACCGAACAAGGTGAGGAGCTGACAACTGCGGTCGGCCTCGGCGCGCTCGAAGGCTTGGCGCAACATACCCAGCTCCCGGTCCCGTCCCACCAACCGGGAGCGCCGCCAGGAACGAGCGTGCGCCGCTTCGGTCACACCTACGACCGAAATAACGCGCCACGCCGGCACCGAGCGGGCCTTGCCCCTGAGGTCGAGGGGCGTCATCGGCTCCCCCTCGGCCCATTCCCGTACCAGGCGCCACGTGGTCTCCCCGACGAGCACCTCACCGGGGCCGGCGGTCTGTTGGAGCCGGGCCGCTACGTTGACGGCGTCACCTACGGTGTGCTCGGCGTGCCCGCTCACCAGCACCTCGCCCGTATTGACACCGATGCGGGCGGCCAGTTCGACGCCCCAGCGCTCGGACAGTTCAGGATTGAGAGCGACCAGCGCTCGGTGCATATCGAAGGCGGCCCGCACCGCTCGCAGGGCGTCGTCCTCACGGGTGGCGGGCACGCCGAAGAAAGCGACGACGGCGTCGCCGATGAACTTCTCCACCGTCCCTCCGTGCCGCTCCAATGCGGCCCGCATGACGGCGAAGTAGCGCTCCAACAGGGCCCGGAGGCTCTCGGGGTCGGTCCGTTCGCCCAGGTCGGTGGAACCCACCAGGTCGCAGAACAAAGCGGTGACCGTCTTGCGGACATCGTCGGCGTGCTCGGTAGACAGTTTTGCCCCGCAGGCGGCGCAAAACCTGGCCCCCGGGGGGGTCGGCGACCCGCACTGGCGACAGACCGCTCCCATGGCGGAATGCTATAGGCCTGGCCCCGTGGTCATGCCCGGCGATGGGGCCAAAGACGGGCGCAACGGCGATGAGCGCAAAGATGGGCTTGAGCGCACCAGAGCCCCCGCTTTAGATTTTTGTGGGTGCCCGTCGCCCCCGGTCTGCCCGCGGTAACGGCCTACCCGGGCCCTGAACTCGTCGTCGCCGCGTTCGTTGAGACCTGGCGGCACCTTTTGGCCGTTATGCCGGGTGCGTGGGCCGTCGCCGAGCCCGGAGCGCTAGCAGGCGTCACGGGCGTGGCGTTGCCCACTCTCAACGGGGTCTGGGCGCACGGCACAGACGTCAGCCCCGACGTCATCGGCGACCTGCTCGACCGGGTGGCGGCCACCGGCCTGCCCCACTGCCTCCAGGTGCGGCCGGCCGCATCCGACCTCCTGGCCGGGCTGGTCGCGGCCCGAGGCATGACCCCCGCCGGGAACGTCCCGCTCATGGCCTTGGCCGGCCCGGCCCGCCTCACGGCGGCGCCCCCTGCCGGGTTGACGTTCCGCGAACTCGTCCCCGATGAAGCCCACGTGCACGCCGAAATGACGGCCGCAGGCTTCGAACTACCGCTCGAGCCCTTCCGGCAACTGGTCACCCCGGCCATGCTGTCCGCCCCCGGAGCGCGCTGCTACCTCGGCGAAGTCGACGGCCGGGCGGTGACGACAGGCCTTAGCCACACGTCGGGGGCCTACGCCGCCATCTTCAATATCGCCACCCTGCCGGCTTACCGCCGACGCGGTTATGGTGCCGCCGTGACGGCCAGAGCGGTAGCCGACGGGATAGCGGCCGGGGCTGAATGGTCCTGGCTGCAGGCCAGCGAGGCCGGCTACCCCGTTTACCGGCGCCTCGGGTTCCGGACCGTGGAGGATTGGCCGTCCTGGCTCAGCAGCGGGACGGCCAAGGGCCAATGACAACGGTCCGACCTACCGCTCTGCGGCCACCATGCGAGTGACGCGGGCCAGGGCCCTGGCCGGGGGGCTCATGGCCGCCACGCTGGCGGTGGCTATGCTCGCCGCCGCGCCCAGGCCGGCCTGGGCCGAGGACAACGGGGTCGGTCTGACCCCGGCCATGGGTTGGAGCAGCTGGAGCTTCTTGCGCCACGGCCCGACGGCGGCCAATGTGGAAGCCCAGGCCCGGGCGATGGTCACCAGTGGCCTGGCCGGCGTCGGCTACCGGTACGTCAACCTCGATGACTTCTGGTACGTCTGCCCCGGTAGCGGAGGCCCGGCGGTGGACCAATGGGGGCGCTGGGTGGTCAACGATCACAGTTTCCCCCCGAGCTCGAACGGCGAGAACGGCATCAAAGTGGTGGCCGACTATGTGCACCACCTGGGCCTGAAGTTCGGGATATACATCACGCCAGGTATTTCCAAGCAGGCGGTGGCCAGGGACACACCCGTCCTGGGGCCGGACGGACGGCGCACGGGCTACACGGCCGACGAGGTCGCCGAGCCCAAGGTCGGCGAGCTCAACTACAACTGCGGCGGCATGGTGGCCCTCGACTACCACTCCCCGGGTGCCCAGGACTTCATTGACTCCTGGGCCGATGAGCTCGCCTCCTGGGGAGCCGATTACGTAAAGCTCGACGGAGTAGGCAGCTTCGATGTCCCCGACGTGGTGGCGTGGTCCAAAGCCCTGCGCCAGACCGGCCGCCCCATCCACCTCGAGCTGTCCAACACGCTCAACATCCACTACGCGTCGACCTGGGAGAAGTACGCCAACGGCTGGAGGACGACCGAGGACATCGAGTGCTACTCCTGCGAGACCGACGCCACCAGCTACCCGCTCACCGACTGGGCCAACGTGGCCTCACGCTTTGACGCCGTGGCGTCGTGGCAGCCGTACGGAGAGCCGGGGGCGTTCAATGACTACGACTCGATCGAGGTGGGCAACGGCGCCCACGACGGGCTGACCGGGCCGGAGCGCCAGGCCCAACTGAGCTTGTGGGCATTGGCCTCGTCCCCGTTGGTCCTGGGGACCGACCTCACTCATCTCAGCCGCTCCGACCTGGCTCTGCTCGAGAACAGGGCCGTGATCGCCGTCGACCAGGACGCCATCGACGCGTCCCGGGTGGCTGGGACGCCTACGACGCAGATTTTCGCCAAGACGGAGACGGGCGGCGACGCCATAGTGGGCCTGTTCAACACCGGCGCCCAACCCGGCGTCATCAGCACGACGACTTCAGCCCTGGGCCTGCCCCGGGCGGGCGCCTACGAGCTGGACGACCTGTGGTCCCACCAGTCCACTTCCACCACCGGCGCCATAGCCGCCAATGTGGCCTCCCACGGGGTCGCCTTGTACCGGGTGACGGCCACCGAACGGGCTCGCTCACTTCCCCCGTCCGTGGTCTTCGAGCTGGGGGCACCGCCGTTGCCGGTCACGGCGGGCACGGCGGCCATCGTGAGCGGGTCCTTCACCAACAACGGTGACCGGCCGGTATCAGACCTGGACGTCTCCCTGTCGGCACCGCCGGGGTGGACCGCCACCCCCCGGTCGGTGCGCGTCGCCAACGTCCCGGCCGGCCAGACCGTAGTGGCGCGGTTCCTTGTCGTCTGTCCCGCTCCCCCCTCGGGCCAGTTCCTCACCACGGCCGTCCTGACCGCTACGGCCAGCGATGTCGCCCCGCCCGTCGCCGGTGGCCCAGCGGGCGTGGAGAGGGCCGTGGCCCAACGCAGCTCGGGCACCGTAACGGTGACGGTTGCTTCTCCGGTGCTGGACCCGTACCGGACGTTCCCCTCGGCCCCCGGGGACCACAGCGCGTTCGCGGAACAGGGCCACCTGCTCGAGATCTCCAGCGCCAGTACTCGCATCTCGGACCGCACCGACAGCTACAGCGCCATCTACCTACCCGGCTCGATGGCCCCGGGCACGACGGCGGAGGCCGAAGTCACTTCACAAGACGGCATGAACGGCTACGCCAAGGCCGGGATCATGGTCCGCAACGACATCGGTAGCCTCCGCGCCTCGCCTGAGGGCGTCGTCCTTTTCGAATCACCCGCCGGGGGCATCCAGATGCAATGGGACGGCAATGGCGGCAAGTACGTGACCTCGGTGGCACCTGCCAGTGGCACCGACCTCGCCAGCCTGCCCGTCTACCTCATGATCGAGCGCAAGAGCGACGGCTCCTATTCCGGTTACTACTCTTTCAACGGCACGGGGTGGTTGCCGGTCGGTAACGCCAACGTGCCCGGGCAGTCCCCCACCCAGGACTCCGGCGTGTTCGTCGCCTCGCCTGGCGCCGGGCCGGCGGGAGCGGTCAGCTTCGACGGCTTCAAGGTCACGGCGGGGGCCGCCCCTCCGCGCCGCTGGACCGCCCCTCCCCCGTGCTACTCGTTGAGCTGTTCTTAGCGCCACAGGCGACGGTCTGGGGGTACGCCCCGCTCGGGACTTGTGGCCCTGGCCCCCCTCCCGAACAGGACATTAGCGTCCGGCCCAGCGGAGCGTTGCTCCGACCAGGAACGCGGGGAGGGATCCGATGGGACCTCAGGCGGACGACCACTTCGGCGACGGCGCAGCGCCACCGGAGACGACGCCGGCGGCCGACAGGATGAGCAGGAGACGTTTTCTCGGCCTGGGCGCGGGGGCCGCCGCGGCCGTAGCCGGCGCTCGTCTCAAGGTGCCGGGCGCCGCTTCGGGCGCCCGGAGCTCGAGCCGGGTCAAGCCAACGTCGATAAACATACTCGACGACAATGCCAACCAGGTTTTCTTGAAGGGCGGCATCGCCGAGTTCGAAAGACAAACCGGCATCAAGGTGGCCAGCTACGAACAGCTGGGCCCCAAGGAACTGGCCCCAAAGCTGGCGACGCTCCTGGCCTCACAATCGTCGAGCTACGACGTGGTGATGACGTGGGCGGCGTTGACGGCGGAGTTCGGCGCCCCGGGCTGGTTCCATCAACTCAGTGCTGCCGACGTCCCGGCCGACCTCCTCGACGGGCCCAGGGACGCGGTCACGTGGGCCGGCGCCGTGTACGGGGTGCCAAAGTTCGCCAGTGTCCAGACGATGTTCTACAACAAGGCCCTGTTCGCCAAAGCCGGCCTCGACCCCGACAAAGCGCCCATGAACTGGGTTGAGCTCGTCCAGGCAGCAACGGAACTGACGCGTCCTCCCTTTTATGGTTACGTCAACGACATGGGGAGCCCCGAAGGTGCGTACCAGAACTTCCTGCGGACGCTGCTCTGTACCGGTGGGGAGATGTGGGACAGCAAGTACAACGTGCTCTTCAACAGCCCCGCGGGTATCAACGCCCTCACCAAGCTGGTGGACCTCTTCAGCACTCAGAAAGTGGCTGACCCGGCCAGCTTGCGGGTCACCGGCGCCACCGACCTGGGCCCCATTTTCGCCAGTGGCGCGGCGGCTATAATGTTTGATTGGCCCTACGGTTATGGCGCAGCGCGACAGAAAATGAGCGCCAAAGACATCGGTAATGCCATCATACCGGGGGTGACGGTGCGCAGCGCCAGCATCGACGGGTCAGAGGGCTTCGCCATCAACGCCTTCTCCAACCAGAAGTCGGCGGCACTGGAGTGGCTCCGGTTTGCCGCGTCGCCTTACGTGCAGCGCCGGATGGTGCTGGAGGAGGGGTGGCTCCCGGTCACGTCCAACCTGCTGCAAGAGCCCGACCTGGTCGCCGCCCTGCCCGTCGTTGCCACCTATGCCGAGCAGTCGAAGTACATGGTCAAGCGGTACGGCGCCCCGTGGTACGACGGTGTTTGCGAAGGCTATCTCGGGGCCAACGTGACCAACGCCGTCCTCGGGAAATTGAGCCCAACGGCAGCCTTGGACCAGGCGGCTTCCGATTGCCAGACGTTGATCGACGCCTGCGCCAGCCTGCCGACCGCCCCTTGCGAACTGCCGGCGTGAGCGCGGGCCACCGGCACGCAGGTTCTGAGCGTCTATAGCTATATAGCAGTTTCGCTAAATAGTCGAGAATGTACGACCAGGGCGGCGCGCCAGCCCTCGTCGGCGAAGGTCGGTGGCATTTGCACGTCGACGACCACGGGGCGCTCCCGTAGCGGTAGGAGTGCTGGGCGACCACGACCCGCATGGCAGGACCACCTCGGTCCTGATCGGGCCGCCGGGCGGGCTCACGATGCGGGAGCGGCCGTCGCCGCCCTTAGCGGTCGGCCAGGCCAAAGGCCCCGGCCCGGCCGGGTCGGCCCCGCCACGACCGCCGTCGAGCACCACGGCGCAAAGGGTTCTTGGCAGTTAGACAGCTATGGCCCATCCGGCCCCAACCCCGCGGGCCCGCCTTCGGGTGGCGCCCAGGTGCGGTCGCTAAGAGGAGGTTTGTGAGGCTAACCTATATTTTATTATTAGGTTTACCTTACTAGAGGGTCGTCACATCCCTTTACGGGGAGCGGAGCTGACGAGGCACGTGCCGCCACTACACGGTGAGGTGCAACCGGTACACCATGAGGCCCGCCGGCTGCGCTATGAGGCCCGCCGGCTGCGCTATGAGGCACCGGTAGCCGAGCGCCGGCGCATGTTCGTGGCCACTGGCGCCCTGAGGTCGGGCGCGGTGTTATGTGGCGCGCTGGCGGTGGGCGCCGTTGTCATAGGGTGCGGCGCGCCGGGCCTGTCCCCGACATCGGCGGCGGTAAGGGCCACGTGCCAAGACGTGGCCGCGGTGCTGAGCGACGGGCCGGATCCTTCGGCTGACCCGGTCGGTCACGCCGAAGCGCAGATCCTTCCCCTGCGCCAGATCCATGGCTCCGACCCCCGGCTCCAGGCTGCCATCGACGGCCTAGCCTCCGCCTACCAGCAGTTCTTCGATACCAAGGGCACCGGTAGCGCCAAGCGGGCGGTCAACGGCGCCATGCACGAGCTCACCGGCATCTGCCCGGCGTTGGCCCCATGAACCCCCAAAGGGGGCCGTCCTCGACGAGGCAGCGCTGGGCCTGGGTGGCGGCGGCGCTGGTCAGCGTCAGCACCTTGACGGCCTGCGGCGGGACGTCGACGCCAGCCGGCCCCGGCACGTCCATCACGCTCTACAACGGCCAGCACGAACAGACGGCCGACTCGATAGTGGCCGGGTTCGAAAAGGCGACGGGGATCACCGTCAATGTGCGCAGCGACGACGAGGACACCCTGGCTGATGAGATCGTGACCGAAGGGGCGCACTCGGCGGCCGATGTGATCTACACCGAGAACTCCCCCGCCCTCGAGTACCTCCAGGACAAAGGGCTCCTGGCCAAGGTCGGCCCGGCCACGCTGGCCCGGGTCCCAGGCAAGTACGACTCCCCCGACGGCGACTGGGTGGGCGTCTCGGCCCGGGTGAGCGTACTTATCTACAACCCCAGACTGATCGGCCGGGCCCAATTGCCGACGTCAGTCCTCCAACTAGCCGACCCGCGTTATAAGGCCAAGTTGGCCTTCGCCGCCGGAGAAACCGACTTCCAGCCCATTGTCACCTCGGTGGCGCAGGCCTATGGCACCGACGCTGCCCTCAAATGGTTGGAAGGCATCAAGGCGAACGCGGGCGCCCACATATATCCCGATAACGAGACGATCGCCGACGAAGTCAACCGGGGTGCCGTCGCCTTCGGCGTAGTCAACCAGTACTACTGGTACCGTATGCGGGCCGAGGTCGGCGGGGACAACGTGCGCTCGGACATCGCTTACTTCGCCCCGCACGACCCCGGTTATGTCGTCGACGTCTCCGGGGCGGCCGTGCTCAAGTCCTCCAGGCACCAAGGCGCGGCGCAGAAGTTCCTGGCGTACCTGGTGAGCAAGCAGGGCCAAGAGATCATCGCCAACCCGGCCACGTCCATCAGCTTCGAGTACCCGCTGGTGGCGGGCGTCACCACGCTGGCCCCCGAAACCCCCTTCGATAAGCTGGCGCCTTACCCTATTACCGTCAGTCAGCTCGGGGACGGCTCTACCGCCATAAACCTGTTACAACAAGCCGGGCTGCTTTGAGCCGCCGCTCGCGCCCCGGCACTTATGGCGCGGTCATGGCCCCCGTCGGCCAGCTGAGCGGCGCCGTCAGCGAGCCTGACGAGCTCGTCATTGCCCGCCGGCGCTCCCGGCCCTGGTCCCTGCTGGCTATGAGCACGGCGATAGCCGCCGTGTTGCTGGCGCCCCTCGCCTTCCTGGTCCTCGAAGCCCGCGGGGCCGGGACCGCCACCGTCGCCCGGCTCATCTGGCGGCCTCTTACCGCCACCCTGCTTTGGAACACCGTCCGCCTGACAGTGGTAGTGACGGCCCTGTGCGTCGTCATCGGCACGTTGGCAGCATGGTGCGTCGAGCGCACGGACCTACCCGGCCGGCACATCTGGGCTGTCCTGGTCGTCGTCCCCTTCGCCATACCCGACTTCGTGGTGAGCTTCGGTTGGGCGTCCCTCAGCACCTGGGTGGAAGGCTTCCGGGGGGCGGTGCTCGTCATGACCCTCGCCGTCTACCCGCTCGTCTACCTCCCGGTAGCGGCCAGCCTCCGGGGCGCCGACCCGGGCCTGGAAGAGACCGCCCGCAGCCTCGGGGTCGGACGGGCCCGGACGTTTTTCCGGGTGACGCTGGGCCAGGCCCGGGGGGCCATCCTCGGCGGCTGCGTCCTGGTCGCCCTAGTGATCCTGGCCGAGTACGGTGCGTTCGAGATCCTCGGTTACCAGACCTTCACCACGGAGATCTTCACCGAGTCCGAGGTCTCGTTCAACCTGCCCGCGGCGTGCTCGCTTTCTCTGGTGCTGGTGGCACTCAGCATCGTCGTGCTCGGCGGCGATGCCGCCGCTCGGGGCAAGGGCCGTTCGGCCCGGGCCGGCCCGCTCGCCCAGCGGACCATGGCCCGCCATACCCTGGGCCGAGCCAAGCTGCCTGTCCTCGTCGGTTTTGCCGCCCTGGTGGGCTTGGCCCTGGGCGTACCCATCGGGGCCAGCTTCTACTGGGTCTTCGAAGGGGGGGCGCACGCCCTCGTCGGCGCCTCCATGGCCAGCGCCGGCTGGCACACGGCCCTGTACAGCGGATGCGCGGCCGGCCTGGCCACCGCCATGGCGGTCCCGGTGGCACTGCTGGCCGTGCGCCACAAGGGCCACAGCGCCCAGCTCCTCGAGCGCAGCACCTACCTGGTACTGGCCATGCCGGGCCTGGTGATCGCCCTCGCCCTCAGCTATTTCGCCGAACATTACCTGGACGGCTTCGGCTACCAGAGTGCCCCGCTCCTGGTCGTCGCCTACAGCATCTTGTTTTTCCCCCTCGCCCTGGTCGGGGTGCGGGCATCGGTGGCGTACGCGCCCCCGGCCCTGGAGGAGATGGCGCGCTCGCTCGGGCAGCGGCCCCTGGCCGTGCTCGCCCGGGTGACGCTCCCGCTGGTCGCTCCCGGCCTCGCCGCCTCGTTCTGCCTGGTGTTCCTGGCCGCGGTCACCGAGCTCACCGCCACCCTGGTCCTGGTCCCAACGGGTGTGCAAACCCTCGCCACCCAGTTTTGGGCCTACCAGCAAAACCTCTCTTACGGGCAGGCGGCGCCCTTCGCCCTCGTGATCATCGCCATCGCCGCCGCCCCGAGCTACGTGCTGGGGCGCTACTTCGACCGGCTCCCGGGCCGCGCCACCAGGGCGGCATGACCACGGGCCCTCTGGGACCGGCCTCGGGCCTGCCGCCTGAAGTCGTCGTCGCCAACCTGCACAAAGGGTTCGGGCCCCACCGTGTCTTGACGGGCGTCCACCTCGAGGTCCCCGCCGGGTCCTTCACCGCCGTGCTCGGGCCGTCCGGGAGCGGCAAGACAACGCTCCTGAGAGTTTTGGCCGGTTTCGAGCGGCCTGATAAGGGAACGGTCACCATCGCGGGGGCCACCGTCGACGACGACCGCCGTCACGTCCCCGCGGAGCGGCGCCGGATCGGCTATGTGTCCCAGGAAGGAAGCCTTTTCCCCCACCTCAACGTGGGAGCGAACGTCGCCTTCGGGCTTCCCCGCCGCCAGCGCCGCCGTCAGGTGGCCGACCTGCTCGATGCCGTAGGCCTGACCGGCTTGGCCGGCCGCTACCCCCACCAGCTCTCGGGCGGCCAGCAACAGCGAGTGGCCCTCGCCCGCGCCCTCGCCGTCAAGCCCCAGGTCGTCCTGCTCGACGAGCCGTTCGCGTCGCTCGACGCCAACCTCCGGGCCTCTGTGCGTGCCGATGTGCACGCCGTCCTGCGCGCCTCGGGGACGACCACTGTCCTGGTGACCCACGACCAGGACGAGGCGCTGTCGATCTCCGACCAGGTAGCCGTGATCCGCTCCGGTACGATCGCCCAGCTCGGGTCGCCTCAGGACATCTACGCCGATCCCGTGGACAGCGAGCTCGCCGGCTTCGTCGGGGACGCCAACCTGGTCGACGGTACCTTCGACGGCAAGTTCGTGGTTACCGCCCTCGGCCGGTTCGAGGTCAGCGGCAACCTCTGGGGCGCGGCCCCGGGACCGGTGACCGTCCTGGTCCGCCCCGAGCAGGTACAAGTCCGACCGGACGGGGAAGAGGCCGGGGTGCGCGCCCGAGTGGTGAGCACGGCCTTTTACGGCCACGACTCGATCGTCCGGCTCGCCCCTGCCCAGGGCGTACCGTCGGCGGTCATCGCCCGGGTGCTGGGAGACCTTCGGCTCCGGCCGGGCGCCGAGGTACAGGTCACAGCCCGGGGGCCAGTGAAAATCTGGCCCGTCCCCGAGGGCCCCGTCCCCGAGCGCCCCGGGCCTGGTGCCAACGGGCCGCATTAGCCAAGCGGGCGCCAACAATATTTTTCAGCCCAGGCCGACCAGGACCTCTTCTTGGAGCAGCCGCAAGGCCGTCATATCGAAGGGATGGCCGAAACCGAACACGAAGTGGTTTATGCCGATGTCGAGGTAACGACGCAGACCGGCCGTCACATCGGCTGGGTCACCGATCAGCCAGTTGGCCCGGTTGGCGTCGAGGTCTTGGTCATTGGCGGACGCTATGCGGGCGGCCTGGGTTTCGGCCTCGGCCCGGGAACGGGCCACCGCCACCGTCGGGTGGGCGGAGAGCTCGATCTCGGCCGGGTCCCGGCCGATATCAACGCAGAACTGCCCAAGTTTTTCAATGCGGTCGGCGCATTTCTCGGCAGAGCCGATCATATTGAACCGCGTGGCGTGCTTGGCCACCAGCCGCACGGTGGCGGAGGCCATGCCGCCGATAGTGATGGGCGGGTACGGTGACTGGACGGGCTTGGGCTCGCACGGAGCGTCCTCGATGCGGTAGTAGCGACCGTGAAAGGTGGTCCGGGGCTGCGTCCAGAGCAGCTTCACGATCTCGAGCGCCTCGTCCAAACGGGCGTGGCGCTCAGCTATCGGCGGGAAGTCGGCCCCGTAGGCCTTGAACTCCCGTTCCGCCCACGCCGCTCCGAGGGAGAAATCCAGCCGGCCCCCGCTCATCTCATCGACCTGAGCGGCGGCCTTGGCCAGAGTGGCGGGCGGCCGGTACAGCACGCCGTTGACCAGGACGCCTATGCGGGCCCGCTCGGTCAACAAAGCCATCGCCGAGAGCGTCGTCAGCGTCTCGAAGGACGAGCCGTCATCGGGGCCGGCGAAAGGCAGAAGGTGGTCGAAGGTCCAGACCGACCCGTAGCCAAGTTGCTCAACGGCCTTTACGGCGGCGGCGTAGTCCGCCCAGCTCGTCCGTTGGGCCTGCAGTTGTACCCCAAAATGCAGCGGGCGTCCGCGCACTTCCATCGGTCCCAGCTCCTTGCTCGCGGCCTACCGAGGAGGATCCTCGACCGCCAACCTTAGTGAACTGGCCCCGCCGCGGGACAGGTGACCACCGGCCCCGGCGGGCGGTCAGCGCCGCCGAGCCGGGTCTTCGGCCCCCACCTCGCGGAAACCTTTTTGGCGCAGCAGGCATGAATCGCACGTACCGCACGGGCGGCCGTCCGGCGCCGGGTCGTAGCAGCTATGGGTGAGCCCGTAGTCCACCCCGAGCCCGAGGCCGAGGCGGATTATCCCGGCCTTGGTCAGATGGGCGAGAGGGGCGTGGACCCGGACCTGTTGGCGGCCCTCGACGGCCGCTTTGGTAGCCAGGTTGGCCATGGCTTGGAAAGCCTCCACGAACTCGGGCCGGCAGTCCGGGTAGCCGCTGTAGTCAAGGGCGTTGACGCCGATGAAGATGTCCCCGGCGCCCAGCGTCTCGGCCCAGGCCAAGGCGAAGGACAAGAAGATCGTGTTGCGCGCCGGCACATAGGTGACCGGGATGCCGGGACCTATTTCGTCGGCCCGGTCGTGGTGGGGGACAGCCAGGTCGCTCGTCAGGGCGGAGCCCCCGAACTGGCGCAGGTCGATCTTCATCACGACATGGCGCGCCGCGTCCATGGTGAGGGCGACACGGCGGGCGGCGGCGAGCTCGACCTGGTGGCGCTGGCCGTAGTCGAAGCTCAAGGCGTACGGCCGGAACCCTTCCGAAATAGAAACGGCCAGGGCCGTGGCCGAATCGAGGCCCCCGCTCAGAAGTACGACCGCGGGCCTGTCGGAGCTCCCCTGGTCCATTATCGCCTCGATGGCCCTGGTGGTCTCGACCGGTCGCCGGCCGCTAACTGTTGACTTCGATCAGCTTGGCGGCCTTCGGCATCCCATAGGCGCCCAGGACACCGTTCGGGCACCCGCTGGTTATGGTGCCGTTGACGCTGAAGTCCTGATGATCAGTTTTGCTGGGGAGGGGCAAATAGGCGCGGAACTCCTCCTGCTCGGCGAACCAATAAAAGGGCGGGTCCAGGTTGGCGAAACCGGCCGGGAAGAAGGTCTGGAGGAGCTCGCGGTCCTTGTCGGTGTGGATGTTGCCCGCCACCTCGTTGTTATTGGGGCCGAAAGTGGCGAGCAACGTCCAGCCGCTGGGCTCCCAGCCCACGCCCCGGTCCTCTATCTGGAGCTGGACGGCGTTGTCCACGTTGGCGGCTTGACTGCGGTTCTGGAAGACGAACACGGTCCAGGAGTCGTAAACCCCTTCGGGCGCGCTGACAAAAGGTTTTTTGAACTCCAATGACACCAGCAAGCCCCCGAAGCTCGGGGTGACGGTCACCGCCTTGATGGCGGGGATGGTGCTGATGTCCGGGGTACCGGTCACCGTCGACGCCCACTGGGAGCTGACGCACGAGGAGGCGCCGCTAGCGGTGACGGCCCTTCCCGTTGCCCGCGGTTTGGCCGGGTGCGCCTTGGCCGTCGGGAGCGTCTTGGTGGCACCACAGGCGACCGCCCCGAGGGCGAGGACGGCCAGCAGAGGCAGGCAACGCCACCCCGGACGACCCAAGCTCGACCGGTGCCGGCCCCGCACTAACGCCACAAATGATCGGTGTGAGACGACAGGTCCCGGAAATCCGTCCCCGGGTCGTCGAGCCGGTCATAGCAGGACTGGAGCCCGACCCGCCCAGGACCGGACACCCTCAACCAGAGGTACCGGTTGCCCCACGTCCGCCACAGTTTTACGCCCGCGGCGGGGTACTCGACATGTAGCTGGATACCCACCGCCGGGTCCTTGAACAGAAGCGCCGGCGGTTTGACCAGGATCGACTCGCCGGCGGCCAGGTCCCTCGTGTAGGCGTTACCACTGACCTGTACGAGCACCAGGCCGGGCTTGTCGCCGGCATGGAAGCGGTCGATGTACTGGCCCACGGGGTAATGCCAGGTCGGTTGGTCGTTGCGGTTGCGGTCGCGGTCGCGCCCGTCACCGGTGGTGGCGCCGGCCAGCTCGAGGCCCATTTTCAGCAGCTTCACCCCGCCCGCCTGGTCCTCTTTCTGCTCGGGGGCGGCGACGAACCACACGCCCGTCTCGACCCAGTCGTAGGTCACGCCTGACGTGGCCACCAGCAGGGCGTGCTCGCGGACGTCGACCGCCGCGCCCTTCTGCAGGGGAAGGGCGACGAGCTCGCCCGGGCTGTCGTGGGAGAAGGCGATGCGGCCCGGCCCTTGGGCCTGCATCATTACCAGAGGCATCCCGGACCGGTTCCGGGCCCAGGGCTTGGTCATGGCGATGGCGTCGAGGTGGACAGCCGGCTCCTGCCACAACAGGACGTCGTGGGTGAAATAGACGCCGTCCTCGGCGGCCAGTTTCATCTCCGCCACCGGCACCAGGCGGCCCTCGACCTGGCAGGTCGACTGGCCGAACTGGATCCTGGCCATGTCGGCGATCGATGGCAGCTCCGTCCATCCCGAGGCCGTCGTCCGCAACTTGATGTCGACCGGCGCCCCGCACGTCGGGCAGCTGGTGGGCACGCCCGACGAGCTCTGCTTGCAATAGGGGCAGGTGTACGTGCTCTCGGGGGCGGCGATGTCGGTCACGGTCGGCCCCTCATTCGCTCTTGTGCTGCTGGAACATCGACTGGACGCCCAGCCGCCCGGGGCCCTTCAGGCGCATCAGCGTCGAACCGCCGCCCCCGGCCAAGCTGGAGGCCACCCCTTGGAGGCCGCCACCGGAACGCAGGCTGCCCGCCGCCGAGGCCAGGGCCCCTACGTTCAGCACCGATTTGGCCCCCATGAGGCCCTTGAGGCCACGACCGAACCGGCCCTGTTGGGCGGCGGGCTCGGGAGCGGCGGCACCGGCGGCACCCGCCTCGGCCGGCCCCGCTGCCGGTGGCGTGGTGCCGGTGCCGCTCCCCTTGAAGTTGACCGAGGTCAGCTCCATGGTCACGCTGGAGTCCTTGTAGAGGAAACCCCCGGGCTCGACGAGGATGGTCTCGCCTTCCCCGAGCGTGCGCTCGAAAACGTTCCCGTAACCATGCAGCACGAGCAGGCCCGGCGCTGACTGGGCCACGTACCGGTCGAGGTACGTCCCCGTGTTGGCCACGAGCATGGCCCGCAACCCGGGCAGCTTCTCGAACGAATAGGTGAGGGTGGCGCTGGCCAGCACAAGGGCGTGCTCGCGCACGTCGACCTCCCTCGGCGCCTCGACGGGGATCACTATTATCTCGCCCGGCGCGTCTCGGGAGAAGGCCACCCTTCCCGGGCCCCGGGCCACACTGAGGACGAACGGCATCCCGGAGAGGAGCCGCTTGGCCCCCCCGGGAGTGTTCATCACCGCCATGGGCACCGTCTCGTCCTTCCACAGCATGGTGTGGTGCTCGAAGAAGACGGAGTCGGCCGGGTTGAGCGTTATCTCCACCACGGGGACGACGCCGGCGTCCAACTGGCACGTGCTGGAGGCCCAGTGGAACTCGGTCAGGTCCCGGAGCCGGGGCGCCTGACGCCATCCCGAATCGGTCACGACGTCGTGAACGTCGAGGGGAGCCCCGCAACGGTCGCAGGTGCGAGCGGAACTGGGGCTCTGGGCGTGGCACCACCGGCACTGGATGCGCTGCTCGACGTCTGTCATAGCGGCCTCACCCTTACCGGTCGGGGACGGGACGTCGTGGAACGCTACCACAGAGCCTCCACGTATTCTAAAGAACTTGCCCCGCTATGACGGCGTGCCAGACTTGATGGCCGGCGGGGACAAACCCCATAAAGACCGGGACAGTCCCGACAAGAAGACGTACTTGGCCACAGACCACCGACGGGGAAAATATGCGACCGCGCATTAGGGCAGCCGCCGCTGTCGCCTGCTCGGTGGCCAGCCTCGTGACCAGCCTGGCGACCGGCCCGGCCACCAACGCGGCGACCGGCCCGGCGGGGGGTGCGGGGAGCCTGGGGGCGGGCCCGGCCCGAGCCGCCCGCAGCGTTCTCGCCCAGGCCACGGGCCTCAAGGTGGGGGCCGGCCTGCCCATCTCCTCCACCCCGGGCCAGGGGTTGTGGCTGGTGACCCGGGCCGGCCGGGTGCTCGCCTTGGGCGACGCCCACAGCTACGGCGACGCCCACGCCGGCACCCCCGTGGTGGGGGTGGCCGCCACCCCCGACGGGCATGGCTACTGGATAGCGACGGCGGGTGGGGGCGTGTACAGCTTCGGCGACGCCGGGCGCTTCGGCTCGCTCGGGGGCGCTCACCTGGCCAGCCCCGTGGTCGGTATCGCCGCCACCGCC
>JBKQUU010000016.1:0-25451 GCA_052325485.1 Acidimicrobiales bacterium
TTCACCAGCGACCCCAACGCGGCACCCGGCCCGCCGGCGACGATGTCGCCCACCGTCGGTGGGTTCGCCCAGTCTGCGATGGCACGGGTCGCACTGGGCGAAAGCGTCGCCTGGGCGTCGGCCACGAGCACGTGCGGCTGTACGTTGAGGGTGATGCTCGTCGCCGGGCTCTTTGATCCGGCCCTACAGGAGTTCTTGCAGCCCGGCTCGGCGCTGGCCGTTACCGTGAGGACGACTTTGTGGGCGCCAATTATGCCCGGTGCCCAATAGCGCAGCAGAGCCTGGCCGCTGCTATTGGTCTTCAGACCGTTCAGGTCCTGAAAACCGTTCTTGCCGCAGAAAGGGCTTGGTTGTTCGGACGTGGTGGCGATCTCCTGGCCGCAGAGGAAGCCCGGGACGTCGACGAAGGTGGCGCGCATCCGCGTCACGCTGGCGTACAGGTCGGCGCCGTCGACAGGCTGACCGGCACTGTTTTTCACCTGGACGAGCACGTCGATACAGCCCGAAAGGCACCCGTCGAGCCGGGTCCCGCCACCGAGGAGGTGAGCGCTGGTCGGTGTCGCAAATTCGCGGAAGAAGGCGGCCGACTGCGAGTACTGGGCGCTGGTGTTGCTTTTCGCCGCCGCTCCGACGTAGGACAGGCCCGCCTCCTGCGGAGACAACACGGTGAAGGTGATGGCCAGCGGACAAGGCGCGGCGGCCGCCGAGGGCACAACGGCCGCCTGGCGCCCTTCGGCCGCGCTCGTAGTCGTAGGTGGCGCGAACACGTACGCCGAGCCCCGCGCGCCGGCGAAAGAACCGAGCCGGTGGTGGCCGGGGGCGCCGACGACGACAGCGGTGCAAGAAAGCGCGACGCCCGAGCCAAAGGCATCCGTTACTGCCTCGTTGGAGGCCACCAGTTCGGAGCTCTCCGTGAGGTGCCCAGACCAGCCCGAGGCAGGCTCGCTGAAGAGTAGGACGCTGCTCGAACTACCGGGGTTACGACTTGACTCGAGTACGGCGATGGTGCTCCCGGACACAGCCACGGTCCCGAAGGAATTGTCCCCGGTGCCGTCGGAAGCGGTCAGCTCGGCCGCTGGGGCCAGCACTCCTGACCAGCCGGCGGCGGGCTCGTTGTACACGAACACGGCGCCCTGCCCGGCGTTCGGGCCCACCGTTTCTAAAGGTGCGCCCACGGCCACGGTGTTCCCGGACACAGCAACGGAGCCGCCCAGCTCGTCAATTTCCGCGCCGGAGGGGGGGGTCAGCCCGGCGCTCTGGGTTATGGTCCCCGACCACCCCCCGGCCGGCTCTTGGAACACGTATGCCGCCCCTGGGCCCCGTCCCCCGAACGGCGCGCCCACGCCCGGCGCACCGACGACGACAGTGCTCCCGGACACGGCGAGAGCGTCGCCAAAGTACTCATTGTTGGCGGGGTCGGCGGGGGTCAGCTCGGCGTCTTGGGTCATGGGCCCCGACCACCCACCTCCCGGCTCCTCGAACACGAACACGACGCCGGCGTTGGTCGAGCCGACCGGCTGGGTATCATCGCCGACGACGATGGTGCCACCCGAGATGGCCACCGCAGTCCCGAACAAACCCGTCGATGAGTGCGCCGTCCGGGGCGTCATGATCGAAGAAGTCAACACGGCGTTTTGGGTCAGCGTCCCTGACCAGCCCCCGGCGGGCTGGTCGAACACGTAGGCAGCACCCTCGTTGAGGCAGTACGTGTTCTCCGCGACGGAGCCCGGTGGATGGAACCACTTTTGGCACTTCACTGGGGTCGTGGAGACGATCGTGGTCCCGGACATGGCCAGTGACCAGCCAAAGCCGGTCAGGTCCTGGGGATCCGAGGCGACTAGTTCAGCGGTCTGGGTCATCAGCTCCGACCAGCCCGCCGACGGCTCCACGAACACGTACACCGCCCCCTCTTCAAAGTGTGAGCCGATCGTTTGGTTGTCGGCGGCCACGGCGACGGTGTTACCGGACACCGCCACCGAGCGACCGAACTCGCCGCTAGGGGTGCCGCCCGAGGAGATCAGCTCGCCGGACTGTTGGACCAAGGGGTCGACCCGCACCGGGTAGGCGGCCCCCCGGTCATCGACCTCGATCACGGCCTGGCCGCCCCGAAGGGCGAAGCGCGCCGGCAGCGCCCGGCCTCGAGCGTCGGTGGCAGCTAAGTCGTCGTAGGCCAACGCGCCCTGGGCGCCGGATAGGTACAACCCGCCGCTGTCGAGCCGGGGCCGCAGGTTACCGCTGAGCCCGAGCGAGAAGACCAATGGGCCGGTCCCGGCGCTGGGGGCCGAGCTGACCGTGAAACCTTGCTCCAAGCCGGCCGGCCCGTTGACCCACCACTCGCTCAGTGCGCCGTGGTCGTAGACGGCCCGGTTGGCGCGCACTACCGGCGCTACGGCGGGGACAGCTCGCAGTTCGCTGGCGTACCCGTAGCCGTCCAGGGCAATGCCGAGGCGCAGCCGCCCGGACACGACCGTCACGCCCTGTGACGAGAACTCGGCCCGCAGGTCCTGCGGGGCATTGGTGGCCGTCAGGCCCACCACCCGATAACCAGCCAGGTCACGCCCCAGCACGGCTGATATGGGGCCGACGGCGCCCACCGGCACGATCGGCAACCCCGGGCCAGCCACTGGCGCCGCCGCGGCGCCATCTCCGCCATTAGGTCTCGCCTGCGACGGGGTCAGCCCCACTGCCGCCATGACGGCCGCGCACAGGACAGCCACTATCGTTACCAGGCGCACTGGCCTGGCCGCCGCCACGGTGCCAACTAGCCGGGCCGGGACGAGACCGGCGCCATGGTAGCCCTCCCACCTGGCACTTGCCCTCCTGTTGGTGACTATGACAACGCTCACGCCCGGTCCTTTCGGTTGACCTCGGCTCTCGCTCCGTGCGAGTTGTAAGAGGGTAACCGGCCGCCCGTCACAAAAACGTCACAGTCCACGTCGAGGCGGCACTCCTGCCCCGCAGCCCAAGCCCGGAACCGATAGGCCTGGCGACCAAGGACCACAGGTTTTCGGGGCGTAGTGAGACCCTCGTCGAATGCGCCGCGGCCACCGACGGTGAGCCGACATCAGAGTCCTTGGCCCATCGGTACTACTGTTGGAACGTCGCCCGGTACCGGAGAGCCGTACGCGCTACCCGCCATCTTCGTTCTTCGCGTACGCAACGGTGAGATGGAGAGCTCGCGCGACTATCACGACCACCTCACCTCAGCCCGGGTCTCGGGACGCCTCGGCGAGCTCTTCGCCGCCCTTAGCGGGCAAGATGCCGCCCCCGCTCCGACGGGCCAGACGTAGGATCGGAGCCGATGGCCCTGTACGAGTACCTTTGCCGGGATTGCGAGACCACCTTCGAAGTGCGCCGGGCGATGGGCGACGCAGACAGCGGTGCCACTTGCCCGAGCGGGCACACCGACGTACGTCGGAAGCTTTCGATGTTTGCTTCTGTCGGGGCACTAGGAACGGCCGCAGCTACGACGCGGCCGGGGCCCGGCGCCGCGGCTGGGTGCTGTGGTGGAGCCTGCGGGTGCGGGCACTGACCTGCTCCGGGAGCGGTTTTGACCTGAGCTGAGCGAAAGCCGGAACCGGCCCCCACGGGGCCCGTCGCTAACGCTTGGGCGGTAGGGTGCCTGGTACCGTCCCGGTAGGCTCCGCATGTGCTGCTGGGAAGGGATCCCGAACGCCGCCTCGTCGACTCGCTGGTCGACGGTGCACGTGGCGGCCGCAGCCAGGCTCTCACGGTCTTGGGCGAAGCCGGGATCGGGAAGACTGCGCTCCTTAGTTACCTGGAGAGCCAGGCGACAGGCTTCACGGTGCTGCGGGCCAACGGTACGGAGTCGGAGTCCGAGCTGGCCTTTTCCGGCCTCGCCGACCTCCTGCGACCGCTGCTCGGCGAGCTCGGTGCGCTGCCCCAACCGCAAGCAGCCGCTCTCGCCAGCGCGCTGGCGCTCGGGCCTCCGGTGCCCGGCGACCCGTTCGCCATCGGCACGGCCACCCTGGGCCTCCTGTCGAGAGCAGCGGAGCGGTCCCCACTGGTGGCGCTCGTCGAAGACGCCCAGTGGTTGGACCAGCCCTCTCTGGCCGCTATGGTCTTCGCCGCCCGCCGGGTCCAGGCCGAGGGGATCCTGATGGTCTTCGCCGTTCGGGAGGGCGAACGCCCTGCGGTGTCATTGGAGGGCCTGGCTACACTTCGCCTCGCCCATATCGACGCCGCCGCCGCCAGTGCGCTGTTGGCCGTCACCTCGCAGTTGCCGCCCCTGGTCGCCGAGCGGATCTGCGCCGCCGCCGGCGGGAACCCACTGGCATTGATCGAGATGCCTCTGGCCCTCACTGACGCCCAGCGAAGTGGCAACGAGGCACCGGAAGGGCCCATGGCCCTCGGGCCGAGGCTTACGGCGATCTTCAGACGACGCGTGGGGGCGTTGTCAGCCCAGGCGCAGTCAAGTCTGCTGATCGCGGCGGCGAGCGACCGCGACGAGGTCGGGCCGGTACTGCAAGCGATGAGGGACATGGGACTGGGGCCCGCCGCCATCGAAGAAGCGGAGACGGCAGGTTTTCTGACCGTCAGGGGTGACCAGCTGAGCTGGCGGCACCCCCTGGTACGCGCCGCTGTCTACCACGGGGCCGCACCTGCGGCGCGCCGGGCTGCGCACCGAGCGCTCGCCGAGGCCCTCGATGGGTGCGGTGCCGCTGACGGCAGGGCCTGGCACTTGGCATCGGCAACCCTCGGCCACGATGAGCAGGCGGCGTCAGCCCTGGAAGGCTCGGCGGCAAGTGCCAGGGAGCGCCGCGGCAGCGCAGCCGCGGCCCGAGCCTTCGAACGCGCCGCCCGTATCTCACCTGACCCCGAAGCACGGGCCCGGCGGCTGTTCGAAGCGGCCGTCGACCTGCTCTCCACGGCCGAACCGAGCCGGGCGCGAAAGCTCCTCACCGAGGCGCTCGAGCTGTCCACCGACGTCCTGCGGCGCAGCGACATCCTGCGCACGCTGGCCATGGCGGACATGTTCCGCGGGTCCCCCGAAGCCACCGTCGAGATGTTGACGGCCGAGGCGGACAGGATCGAGCCGCTGGACCAAGGACGCGCCGCGGCAATGAGAGCGGATGCCTGCGTGGCGATCACGATGACCGGAGATGTGGGCAAGACGCTGGCGTTGGCTGAGCGGGCCCTGAGCACGGCGCCCCTGGCCGGGCCACATACCGCAGCCCTGGCCCAGTCGATGCTGGCCAACGCCCTCGTTCTGGCCGGCCGGGTCACCGAGGCCCGCCTGCACCTGGGAGCGGCCCGAGCGGCCTTCACCCGCGACGGCCTCCCACCGGTCCCTTTCCGGCACCACCTGGTCCAGACCCTCGGTCATTCTGCGATCTGGCTGGGCGAGTACGTAGAGGCACGCCGCTTCCTCGGCGACGTCGTGGCATCGGCGCGCCAGCAGAGCGCAGTGGCGGGGCTGGCGTTCCCGTTGGCTTGCCTGTCCGAGCTCGAGTACCGCACGGGCCGATGGACCCTCGCTTATGCTCTCGCCGACGATTCGGTGCGGATGGCCACCGAGGTCGGTGCACGTAGCCAGCTCTCGTTCAGCTTGGTCTGCCTCGCCCGCGTCGAGGCGGGGCTGGGCAAACAGGACGAGTGCAGAACGCACCTCAAAGACGCCCTGGCCATTTCCCGCGAGCTTTCCATCGGCTCGATCGAAGTGTACGCCCGGTCCGTTTCCGGGCTGCTGGAGCTCAGCCTGGGGCACCCGGACCGTGCCGTCCTCGAGCTCGGGCCCCTCTCTCGGCTGTCAGAGCGTTGGCAGCTGGCGCAACCCGATGTCGTGCAGTGGGGCTCGGACTTCGTCGAGGCGCTAGCCCGAGGGGGCGAGACAGCCCCGGCTCAGGCTGCCCTGGACAGCTTCGAACGACAAGCTCGTGAGAGTGAAAGTCGCTGGGGGATCGGCGAGGCCGCCCGGTGCCGTGGGCTATTGGCCGGTGCCGACGGTTTTGAAGAGTGCTTCGCTGATGCCTTGGGGTCGCTCCCAGACGACATCGCCATCTTCGAGCGAGCGCGCACGCTTCTGTGCTTGGGCGAACGTCGACGTCGCAGCCGGCGCCTGGGCCCGGCCCGCGACGCGCTCAGCTTGGCCCTCGCCGGCTTCGAACAACTGGGGGCGCAGCCCTGGGTCCTTCGCACCCGGCGTGAGCTGCACGCCAGCGGCGCCCGCCTCGGGCCGTCGCCAGAACAGCCCGTCCAGCGCCTTACCCCCCAAGAGCTCCAAGTTGCCATCGTCGCCGCCACCGGGGCCACCAACCGTGAGATCGCGGCCAGCCTCTTCCTGTCCCCCAAGACCGTGGACTTCCACCTGGGAAAGGTGTACCGCAAACTCGAGGTCCACTCCAGGAGCCAACTGGCCGTTTACATCACGAGCCGGGAGGGCACCTTCTCGCCGGCCGCCGGAGGGGCGGCTGACGGTCGGGCGGCTGACGGTCGGGCGGAAAGCTCGCCAGCGGCTCGGACGTAACCGGCGGGCTAGGGCCCAAGGCGAGGGCACCACCGGCTCACGGCCTATGCAGCGTTACCGGGACCGAGGGGAACGTGAACGCGTTCGGCGCCACTGTCAGCGACAGGTTATCGGCAAAGGCGGTGTTGTACTGGTCCGCGGCCCCGCCCTGGGCGCTCATTGTCACGTCGATCGTGCGCGTCTTTTCCGGGATTATCACCTTTGCGCTGCGTGCCAGCAGCTCGGTCTGGTCGTTGCGGTCGGCCGCACTGACCGGGCCGATCGACACGGTACCGAGGAAAGTGCCCCCGGCGCTCATAAAACTGGCCGTCACGGTCATCTCGGCCGGTCCCGCGCCGCTACCGCCCAGGTCGCCGCTCAGCGTCGCGACCTGCTGGCCACCGTCGACTTCGGCGTCCAAGGCGCCGTCGCTCTCCAGGTCGATGACCTGCGTGGCGGCGGAGCTGTCGTTATCGGGCCCACCGGCGAAGTAATTGGTACCACCGCCGGTGCTTTGGGCGCTGTCACTGGACAGGAACGTCGGTACGGCCCCGAACACCGGTGGGCGCCTTGGCCCGGAGCCGTACTGCACCACGGTTAGGTTACCGGTGGGCGACCAGTCCGGGGGGGCGATGACCGACGCAGAGCCCGGGGTAGCCCCCAGCTGCGGCTCGGCCGACTCAAAGCTGCCTGGTGGCGCGCCGTCCACCGTTGTGAGGTTCCAAACCGACTCGGCCCAGTCGGCCCCGGGGTCGTCCAGCAGGTTCCCGGACGGTTTTGCCAAGGCCCACGGCGGCGTCACGTAGCTGTAGGGCGTCGGGAAGAAACCGTAGAAATGCACACCCGAGTACTCGTTGCCCGCCGCGTCGTAGGTCTCGATCTCGCTCGGGTACTCGCTCATGTTGCCGTAGGTATTGTGAGTGTTGAGGTACATGAACCGGCCCGGGAAGTTGGGGTCGTAAATCTGCACCACGAGCTGGCCCTGGGGACCACCGCGATAGAAATAGCCGGTCGCCAGCACCTGGTGGTTGTCGAACACCTGCGTCGGCCTCAACGCCTCCACGAGCAGCAGGGGGACCGGCTCCCCGGCGTTGATCGACGCCGTGATGGAAGAGAAGTAGTGGCTCGTCTCCCTCTCGCGCTCGGACTCGTAGGGATCCAGGACCATCATGTGGAGCATCTCTCGGACCGCGAACGCATCGTCACCCTCGAGGCTGTCGAGCTCGCGGGTGTAAAGGTAATTGAACACCGGCCCGCTGTCCGGGGGGCCGAGCAAGCCGGGCCCAAGCGAGGGGCCGGTCGCCGACCCCTCGGGTGTAGTCGTGCCGTTACCGGCCAAAAAGGTGTCCAGGGCGGCGTAGACCATGCCTCCGCACAGGCCGTAGGTCCGGTCGAAGGCCAGGCTGTACCCGCCGACCGTCAAGGTGAACTTGTTGTTCGTGAAACTGTTCTCGAAATCAAAACCTTGCGAATTGAAGCCACCGGCGGGGCCCGTGAAGGGGTCGAAATTGGTGACATGGAGGTCACTGATCATGGGCGGTGGCAACGCCGCCCAAGCCGGGCCCGTCGTCAAGGCCGCCCCGGCAGCAAGCAGCGACAAGCACGACGCCACCATCGCAGCCTTTTTTACCGCCGGCACCACGGTGACCTTATGTTGCGCCCTGGCCCTTGACTATAGGGAAAACACCTAGTTGTGCTCTTGGCGCAGGTCTGGACGGCGCGGCCGGCTTGAGGGCGCGGTTAGGCTCCCGGCTATGGGCCGGGGGTGCTGAGGTGGGGCCTTTCCGGCGAAGGGCGCGCCTGCTCGGAATATTGCCCTTGGTCTCGGCGCTGACCGCCTACCCATCGACATCGCTGGCGGCGGTGTTGGCCGGTACCGGCCGTGGCTCGGCGGAGGGGATCGACGTTGACTTCGGCCACTATTCCTCGGGGGACGTCGACTCGACGAGCTCGTCCAACTACCAGGTCGAGCTGAGCTTCACTTTTTCCGTCAGTAGCGCCGGCCAGATCTCGGGCGGGGGCAGCGGCAGCTACACCGATGCTCACTGGCACCTCATCGGCGTCAATGGCGATAATGGGCCGTTCGACTGCGACCCGCCCATCACTGCGGCGCCGTTCTCGGTCGAGGTCAGTGGTGAGGCCGATGGGCCCGTGGCTCACCTTTCGCTCACCATACCGAGCGCCACCGAGACCAACGCTGATTACAACTGCGGGGCCGATTATTCCGGCTACGCCACCACTTCGCACATCATGTCGAGCTCGCTATCGCTGGTCGGCGGCGACGACTTGACGGTCCCCCTGACGACGCCGTCTTCGTTCACAGTGCAAAAGCAGACCCATAGCGGCAGTGGGGACGACACCGAGAACGACGAGCACATCTGGTCGTTCTCCTTCACGCCGCCGGTCGCCTCAGCCGGCGGCACTTCGGCCGGCAGCGGTACGGGCCCGGGCACCAAGCCCGTCACCTGCACCCTGGCGCTCACCAACGTCTCGGCCAGGCCGTCGCCCGCCCTTCCGGGGCAACCTGTCACGATCGCCTTCGACGTGTCCTCGCCCGCCCACGCCAGCCTGTTGGTCCAACCAGGCGAGGGTAAGGGTGCCGCCGTGGCGGCACTGAACGTACCCGCCGGCCGCGACCGGATCGTCTGGGGCGGCTGGTCCGGGAAGCTCCCCGCCACCAGCGGGCACTACGAGCTAACGGTCGTCGCCCAGGGCTGCGGGGTTACCCGCACCCAGGCCGTCGCGGTGAGGGTCACATGACCTGGCCGGGGCACAGGGGGTTGCCTCGAGCCGGGCTGCTGGCGCCGGCGGCGGTGGCGCTTGTCTCGGTGCTCGGCCTGGGCCGGTTGGGGGCGTCGGGTACCCCGGCCCTCACGGTTGGCCCCGGGGACGGGCTGACAATACAGGGCTCAAATATCGAGTGCGTCGTGTCCATCGCGGCGCCCCGGGCCATTGTGTGCGGGATCGGCCAAAAGTCGTTGCTCCCTCACAGCTATGCCTTCACGGTGGCGGACAAGGGCGCGGCGATCTTCGGGGCTTCGGGCTCGCAGGAAGTGGTGGCGCGCCAGCTCAACCCGGCCCTATCGAGCAGCCCGTTCCCTGTGGCGCTCCACAAGCCCACCAACTACGTCCTGGCCAAGCACGCCCACGTCATATTGGGGGGCACGCATATCGCTTGCGCTTCCCTGCTCGAGGCCCACGGCGTGCAGACCTTCGGGTGTGGCGCGTACGACACCGCCTCGGGCACATCGGGCTACTACGTGGCCGGCAGTTACGCAGTCACCATCAGTGACCAGTTCATCGGGATCCTCGAAGCGGGCAAACTGGGCGCTCAGAGCATCGTCGCCGAAGAGAAACAGCCTTAAGACGCCAGTTAGTGCGGCGCTCAGCCGCCCAGGGCACGCAGCCGCGGGGCGGCGGTCGCCGGGAGGTTGCCCCAGGGGGCGATGCCGGCGACGTCGCGGGTGAACCTGACGAACACCCCGAGGTCCTGGTCACCACTTTTTGCCAGGCTCTCCACCCCGTCGAGCCACCAGGACCACAGCTCCGAGCCGGGCGGTAAGAGGCTCTCAGCCAGGGTGTGAGCGTCCTGGACGGCCCCGTAGTCGCCCGTTACCGCCGAGCGCACGAACATCCGCATCTTGGGATCTGACAGCGGGTTGATAGTCCCCATTACCAACGCCAGGCCGGTCGGGACGGTGGCCGTCTTTTTGCCGATGAGCGCCATACCCGCAGGGTACAGCAACCAGGCCGGCGGACATCCGCCTGGCCGTGTGGCCGTGGCCGAATAGGGAACATACATTCGATGACAAGCTATGCTGGCGGCCATGGTGGGCTCGGGCCGTGACCGGTTCAGGTGGCCACTGGAAGACGAGGACGCCGAAGGCCGGCTCTTCGACGGGCCCGGAGCAGACCGCCACGTGGGCCGCGGCGAGTACCGCGGCCTGGAGTTCCTCCACGTCAACGCCCGCACCATTATCAACCGCGTCCCGCCATCGTCCCGGATGTCCTTCCGCTACACCATCAACGCCTACCGCGGGTGCTCCCACGCCTGCACCTACTGCTTCGCCCGTCCTACTCATGAGTTCCTGGGGCTCGGCGTGGGCGAAGACTTCGAGCGACGGATCGTGGTCAAGGTCAACGCCGTAGAGCTGGCCAGGGTCGAGCTGAGCTCTCCTCGGTGGGGCGGTGACCTCATCGCCATGGGCACCAACACCGACCCGTACCAACCGGCGGAGGGGAAGTACCACCTGACCCAGGGCATAATCAGCGCCCTAAGCCAACGCGGCAACCCTTTCAGCATCTTGACCAAGTCCACCCTCGTGCTCCGGGACCTGCGACAGCTCGCCGAAGCGTCTAAACGCACGCACGTCCGTGTCAACCTCTCCATCGCCACCCTCGATCGGGAGGTGTGGCGGCTGACCGAGCCCGGCACGCCCCCGCCAGCCAAGCGGGTCGAGGCCGTCAGTCGTCTCAACGACGCTGGAGTGGCGTGCGGCGTGCTGGTCGCCCCGCTCCTCCCGGGTTTGTCTGATAGCGAGGAGCAGGTGGCCGAGGTGGTGACGGCGTGCCGCCGTGCCGGCGCCGTCTCAGTGGCACCCCTGGCCCTTCACCTACGCCCCGGTGTGCGAGAGCACTACCTGTCTTGGTTGGCTACGAAGCGTCCCGACCTGCTGGAGCTGTACGCGCGGCGCTTCCGGGGCCGCTCGTACCAACCCCGGGCGGAGCAAGAGAGGCTGTCAGATCTCGTGGCCCAGGCCATGGGCGTTACCCGCGTGACCCGAGAGAGGGGACCGAGCGCGGATAGGCACAACTCGGAGCTCCCCGCTCGTCCCCCAGACGGACCGGCGCAGCTGGAACTGTTCACGGGGGGGTAGTTCATCGACGGTGCTGGTAGTCGCGCTGGCGGGACCAGGTTTCGTACATCTCGGCGTAACGACCTCCGGCGGCCACGAGCTCGTCGTGGGCCCCCGCCTCGACGACGCGGCCATGGTCGACGACCACGATGCGGTCGGCCCGCATGGCGGTCGTCAAGCGGTGGGCGATCAGGATGGCGGTGCGCCCCTCGAGCAACCGGTCGAGGGCGCGTTCGACCTTCACCTCCGACTTGAGGTCGAGGTTGGACGTGGCTTCGTCCAGGACCAGCACCCGGGGCCCAGCCAAGAAGGCGCGCGCCAGGGCCAGCAGCTGGCGCTCCCCCGAGGAGAGCGACTGGCCCCGCTCGTGGACCACGGTGTCGAGGCCGTTGGGGAGCCGGTCGATGAGGTCGTCTAGACCGACGGCGTCGATCGCTTCCCGCACCTGCTCGGACGGGGCCTCCGGTCGGGCGAAGGCCACGTTGTCGCGGATCGTCCCGGTGAACAGGAAGGGTTCTTGGGGCACGACGCCGAGCTGGCGGCGGAGCGAGTTCATGGTGACGTCGCGGAGGTCGTGGCCGTCGATCGTCACCCTCCCCGCGGTCGGGTCGTAGAAGCGGGTGACCAACTTGGCCAGCGTCGACTTACCCGCCCCGGTGGGCCCGACGAAAGCCACCGCTTCGCCCGCCCGGATGGCGATATTAACGTCGCTCAGGACGGTCTCACCGGAGCCGTAGCGGAAGTCGACATCCTCGAACGCGATCGCCCCTTGAATGGGCGGGAGCTCGTAGGCGTCGGCTTTCTCGGCCACCGTCGGCGCCGTGGCCAGCAGGACACGCAGCTTGGTCACCGCCGCCTGGCCCTGCTGATAGGTGTTGTAGAGCTGGACTAGCTGCTGGATGGGCTGGAAGAACGAGCCCAGGTAAAGGACAAAGGCCGTGAGCTCGCCAATGGTGAGCTCGGGGTGAAGGTCCGGCGCCAGGCCGCCGCCTGGTAGATGGTGCCAGGAGTGCAGCACCATGGTGCCGCCGATGAGCAAGAGGGAGGCCTGGCCCACCAGGCCGACGAAGTCGCTCACGGTCGAATAGTTCGCCGTCACCCGCGCCGTAGTGAAGTTGGCGGCGCGGTAGGCGCCGAGCACGTTGCGATGGTGGACCACGTTGTTTCGTTGCCGGTTGTACGAAGCGACGACACGTACACCGGAGAGGCTCTCGGCAATGTCTGAGATCACGCCGGCGAGCGTGTCGCGCACCCGCAGGTAAGAGCGCTCGGACGCGGCGCGGAACCACAGCGATGCGATGGTGAGCGCCGGCATGACTATGGCCAGGGTGACCAGCGCCAGTTGCCAGTTGTAGGAAAAGAGCACCGCGCTGACGAAGAGCATGGTGAGCGCCTGGATGGCGAACTGGGCCAGGCCGTCCTGCAACAGCTGCTGCAGCACCTCAATGTCGCTCGTCATGCGGGTCATGATCACGCCCGCCTTCTCGTCGGTGAAATAGTCGAGCGAGAGGCGCTGGATGTGGGCGTAGACGCGTACCCTCAGGTCGTTCATCACCTGAGCGGCGAGCTTGCCCGTGTTGCGCACCCTGGCCCGCTCCACGAACACCGTGAGGACGACCGAGACGAGGTAAACGAGGCCGCAGACCACGATGACGTCGAGGTGGCGGTGCCGGCCGACGAGCCCGTCGTCGATGCCGATCTGGGTCAGGTACGGCCCGGTCTGGAACCCGACCGTCTCGATGGTGAGAAAGATCACCGAAAGCAGGGCGGTCCGCCAACGGTCCATGATCATGCGCGTGAGGGTGAGCGGACGGGTGTCGGTCGCCCGCTGGGTGAACCGCACCTCGGGCTCGCCGTGGTCAGGTTCGGTCTCGACCAGCCTGGTGACCGGCCCCTGCAACTCGGGGGGGATGCCGGCGAACGGCGCTCCGCCTTGAGTGGCGTTCCCGGCACCACCCCAAGCGCCGGGCCGCCCGCCTGCACTTACGCCCCCCCACATGGGGCCGCCGCCGAAAGCCATGCTCATTGGCCTGGCTCCTGGGGCGCTTCTTCGACCACGTGCGCCAGGACTTCGGCGTACCGAGGGTCGTCCCGGAGCAGCTCCTGGTGGCGACCGGAGGCGACCACGTGACCGTTCTCCACCAGCACGACGCGGTCGGCCAGGCTGATCGTGGCCAGCCTGTGGGCGATGACCAGCGTGGTGCGCCCGGCCATGAGCTCGAGGAGCGAGGCGTGGATGCGCTGCTCGACCTGGACGTCGATGGCACTGGTGGCGTCATCGAGCACGAGCACGGGCGGGTTGACCAGCAACGTGCGGGCGATCGCCATGCGCTGGCGCTGGCCGCCCGAAAGCGTGTAGCCGCGTTCGCCGACGACCGTGTCGTAGCCGTGGGGGAGGCGCACGATGAACTCGTCGGCATCGGCGGCCCTGGCCGCGGCGACGATCTCCTCCATTGTCGCCGCCGGTTTGCCGTAGGCGATGTTGTCCCGGATGGAGACCGAGAACAGGAACGGCTCGTCGAAGACGAAGCCGACGTGCGCCCGCAGGCTCTCGAGCGTGTACTCGCGCACGTCGCGCCCGTCGATCAACACGCGGCCCTCGGACACGTCATAGGAGCGGTTGAGCAGGCGGCCGGCGGTCGTCTTGCCCGAGCCGGTGCGGCCGACGATGGCGACGGTCTCGCCCGGGGCCATGTGGAGGTTGAAGTCGTTGAGCACCTGCGTGCCGTCGGAGTAAGCGAAGCCGACGTGGTCGAAGTGCACGTCGCCCCGGCAATCGAGGAGGTCGACGGCGCCGGGGGCGCTCACGATCTCAGCCGGTTGGTCGAGGATCTCGTAGATGCGCTTGGCCGAGGCGGCGGCCCGCTGGCCGTTCATGATGACCATCCCGAGTTGGCGGAACGGCGGCTGGAAGATGAGCATGTAGGCCTGGAAGGTGAACAGCGTCCCCACGCCGAGATGGTCGTGGACCACCAGGATGCCGCCGTAGAGCAGGATGACGGCCAGCCCGACCCGGGGCAGGTTCTCCAAGGTCGGTGCCCACGTGCCGCGGATGTTGGCGTCTTTGATGTAGCCCCACTGGAGCTTGTCGGCCGCCCGGGCCAGGGTGGTGAGCTCCTTCTGCTCGGCGGCGAAGGACTTCACGACCCGCACGCCCGAGGCGTTTTCTTCGACCAGCATGGCGATGTCGGCCAACCGGGACTGGATGAGCCAGGAGACCGGGTAGATCTGCTTCCTCATGGCCACCCCGACCAGGAAGGTGATGGGCAGCGAGATGGCGGTGACCAAAGTGAGCTGAGCGTTCAGCGAGAACATCTCGGCGAAGGCGACGAAGATAACCGCGCACTGGACGATCACGGTCGGGGCCATCACCAGGTACTGCTGTACGGCACGTACGTCGGAGTTGGCCCGGGAGATCAGCTGGCCGACCGAGACCCGGTCATAGAAGGGGAACGACAGCGACATGTAGTGCTCGTAAATGATGTGGCGCAGGTCGTACTCGAAGCTGTACGCCGTCGTGAGCAGGAAGCGCCGGCCCAGGTAGTTGGAGATCTCACGGACGCCGATGGCGATGAAGATCAGGGTGGCGAACCCCGTCAGCGGCTTTAGGTCGGTCGTGTGGCCCACCGTCGGCAGGCTGTCGGTGATGGCGCTGCCGATGTAACGGGGTATCTGCACCTGCGAGAACAACGCCACGAACGACATCACCAGCGAGAGGGACCAGATCCCCTTGTGGGTCTTGATCACCGGCCACGCTCGCCCCAGCCAGCTCTTGGTCGAGTCCGGGTCGATCGTCGCCCGCGGCGGGGAGCAGGGCGAAGTCTCGGCGATCGGCTCGAAGGGGTGCTCTTGGAGCTCCCGGACCAGGTCGGCGTCGTTCGTGCCGAGCAGTGGCGAGCGGGCGCTCAAGGCGGCGTCTCGGCACCCTCGGCGCGTCGCGCCGCTTCACGTTTGGCCCGGGCACGGTCGAGCGCCTCGCCCCACAGGGCCAGCGCGCTGAGAGCGCTGGTCGCCAAATCCCCATTTTCGAGCTCGCCGGCGATGGCCTCGAGCCGGGCCTGCAGCGCCTCTTCGGCCGCAGCCAGCAGGGCGCGACCGAGCCCGGTGAGGGCAAGGGCAATGCGGCGGCGGTCTTCGACCGAGTGTGCCCGCTCGACGGCGCCGCGCTGGACGAGCCCGTCGACGACGGCCGTTACGCTCGGGGCGGACACAGCGAGCTTCTGAGCCAGGCTGCTCGAGGCGTCGGTACCCCGGGCGATCTGCACGAGCATCCGGTACTGCGCCGGGGAAAGGTCCAGCGTGGCCAGCGCCACCTCGACCTGCCGGGCCAGCCGCGCCGCCGTCCAGCCCACCGAGCAGTAACTGACCTCGTCCATGGAAGGAACTTTGCCCATCTAATAATTAGCCTAACCAATGATCAGGTGCCAGGCAGCCACTGCCCTGGCTCAGGACGCCGACCATAGCCGGCGCGGAGACGGTGCCCCGTGAGCGGGCAGGACCGAACGGTGCGGGCGCGTCGATAAGAAAGTGCTGAATTTACGCCCGAAAACAGCGGCGCCGGGCGCTAACCGCCATCCGCCCCCAGGGCTCAGGACGAATAACCGTAGTGCCGTACGCCCACCACCTACGTGGCTCACAGCCGGCGTTCAATGGTTTCACATCGGCGGTTCAAGGAGTTCTTAGGTCCTCGGCCGAGGATGGTCGCCACATGGGCCGGGCACTGACCGCTGGGCGGTACGTGCGCTGGGCACTGATGGCACCGCAGGCAACGAGGGCTGAACCGGGCCCCGGTACTTTGTACGGGGAGCGAGCTCGGCCGGGAAGGCAGCACATGTACTTCGTTAATAGGCGCCGCGAGCAGTGGCGTCGCATGCAGTCGCGATGGGCTCGGGTCGGGTGGTCGCGAACCTTGGTGGTACCGCTGGCGTTGGTGGCGTGGGCCGTCCTGGCTGCCGGCGGGCAGCCCAGTGCCTCGGCGAGCGCGCCGGGCGCACCGGACGTGGCTGTCACCTCGGTAGTCGCGGCGCCCGCCGACCTGGCCGCCGGCGGGGGCACGGTCACGGTTACAGGCACAGTCGAGCACGCCTCGTCCTGCCGATTGGAGCTCCTGTCCCGCCAATCGTTCCCGGTGGTCTACTCCCGTAACCCCAAGGCCTGCTCCACCGGCC
The DNA here is from genome assembly GCA_052325485.1 of Acidimicrobiales bacterium. Taxonomy (GTDB): domain Bacteria; phylum Actinomycetota; class Acidimicrobiia; order Acidimicrobiales; family Palsa-688; genus Fen-671. The sequence continues at coordinate 16,491 of JBKQUU010000016.1, forward strand.
CCTACTCGGCGCGGGTGACGATCGGCCCCAACCCCACCGCCGTCCCCCGGACAGTGGCGTTTGCCCTAGTGGCCGGCAACGGCGCGTCCACCTCCATCGACCGCTTTTACGTGCTCCTAGCGGGCGCCCCGTCCGTCGTTGTCTCCTCGGTCGACCCCTCGCCCGCCGACCTGGCGCCCGGTGGGGGCACCGTGGCCGTGGCAGGCACCGTAGAGCACGCCTCGTCCTGCCAGTTGGAGCTCCTGTCCCGCCAATCGTTCCCGGTGGTCTACTCCCATAACCCCAAGGCGTGCTCGACTGGCCCCTACTCGGCGCGGGTGACGATCGGCCCCAACCCCACCGCCGTCCCCCGGACAGTGGCGTTTGCCCTAGTGGCCCGCAACCAGGTGTCGGTCTCCTCCGGCCGCCTTTACGTCGTGCTGGCCGGCGCCCACCAGACGACCACCAGCCCCGCTCCGCCACCCAGCATGAGGCCCGCCAGTACGACCACGCCCCCGACCACGGCCATGCCTTCCACCACGACCGCGCCTCCCACCACGACCGTGCCGACCACAACTGCGCCGTCGGTATCGCTCGCGAGCGACGAAAGCTCCAACTGGTCGGGCTATGTGGCCGGCGGCGGCCCCTACCGCGTGGTCAAGGGCACGTTCACGGTCCCGGGCCCTGCGGCCGGGGAGCCCGGCGACGGCCAGGTGTCCGAATGGGTCGGCGTTGACGGGGCCAGCGACAGCGATACAGCCTTGATCCAAGCCGGCGTGGCCGAGTCGGGCGACCCGCAAAGCCCGGGCGGCGTCTCTATCCAGCCCTGGTGGGAAATACTCCCCGCCTCGGAAACGGACATCTCGACAGTGTCCGTGAGCGCCGGTGACAGGGTAACCGTCACGATCTGGCAACTGAGCGGGTCGACCTGGGAGATCAACCTGACGGACGACACCAATGGGCAGAGCTACACCACGCCACCGGAGCAGTTCACGGGCACGGGCTCCAGCGCCGAATGGATCGTGGAGGCACCGGCGCAGTGCCAGTCCCAGAACCAGTGCCAGCTGACGCCGCTGGTCCCTTATAGCCCCGACGTAGTCTTCAGCAACCTGGGCATGAGCGGCCCCGAGACCTCGCTGGACCAGTTGACAATGGTGCAGGCAGGACAGGACGTTTCGACGCCCTCCGCCCTCAGCTCCGGCCAGTTCAGTGTCAGTTACACCGGCCCGCAGCAACCCGACCAGTTCTTTATGCCCCTGGCGTCGCCATCGACCGCCGCCAGGGCGCGGCTGGCCCGGTTGTTGGTCTGGGGCCACGGCGGTGCACCGCCTGGTCACGTGGGGCCCACCCCGTAAGGCAGAGCTCGGGTTTTAGGGAGCAGCGAGGCGGCGGCTAGATTGAGGTCTTTGTCGACGGCTCAATGCGTCACCGTTCGGGCGGCGCACCCCAAGAGGAGCAATGCTCGTGCCTACCAAGGTTGTGGCCATGGCCGCCGGGTCAGCCGGCGCCGAGTTCGAGACGACGCTTATCGAGCGCCGGGAACCACGTCCCCACGACGTCGTCATCGACATCGCTTACTCCGGAATCTGCCATTCCGACATCCACCAGGTGCGCGAGGAGTGGGGCCCCGCCATTTTCCCGATGGTGCCGGGCCATGAGATCGCCGGCACCGTCTCTGGGGTGGGGGACGCAGTGGCGCGTTTTCGGACCGGGGACCGGGTAGGGGTCGGGTGCTTCGTCGGTTCTTGTCGCCAGTGTGCCAGCTGCCGGGCGGGCGAGGAGCAGTACTGCCTGAAGGGCACGGTGTGGACCTACAACGCCAGAGATTACGAGGGCAACGAAACTTACGGAGGCTACAGCGCCCAGATAGTCGTGGACGAGAACTACGTCCTGCGCATCCCGGGCGCTCTCGGGCTCGACGTGGCGGCGCCGCTCCTGTGTGCCGGTATCACCCTTTATTCTCCATTAGTGCACTGGGGCGCAGGCCCGGGCCGGCGGGTCGCCATCCTAGGCATGGGGGGCCTGGGCCACATGGGCGTAAAGATCGCCAGTGCCTTGGGGGCGGAGGTCACCGTCCTCAGCCACAGCCTTTCCAAGCGCGACGACGGGTTCCGTTTTGGGGCGGCCGACTACCACGCCACGAGCGACCCCGCCACTTTCTCAGAGCTTGCCGGCGCCTTCGACCTGATCGTCAACACCCTTTCGGTCGATGTCGACGTCGACGCGTACCTGGACCTGCTGGCGCTAGACGGTTCGATGGTCGTTGTCGGCTTACCTTCTGAACCGTACAAACTGGACGTCCGATCGCTAACTTCGAGGCGGAAGTCGCTAGCCGGCTCGAGCATAGGTGGGATCCGGGAGACCCAGGATATGCTCGATTTCTGCGCCGAGCGGGGGATCGCGCCCGAGATCGAACTGGTCTCCGCGGCGGACGTCGGTGCCGCCTATGACCGGGTTGTGCACAGCGACGTCAGGTACCGCTTCGTCATAGATATAGCAACGCTGGCGCAGGCGGGACTGTAGCGAGCGTTGGTCAGAGGAGACTTGTCGTCCCCTCCTATTAGGCCGCCCCGCTCCCAGGTTGGCGCCCTGCTGGGCGCCGCGCTGACCACATCGATGTCCAACCTGGCCCAGACCACGGTCCTGGGCCTGTTGGTCTACAGACTGACCGGTAGCGAGCTTGACCTCGGCTTCCTCGGGTTGGCCGAGTTCGCGCCGGCCGCCTTGCTCGTCCTCGTCGCCGGCGCCGTGGCGGACCGCTTTGACCGGCGCCGGGTGACGGCTTTCGGCGCCATGTCGGACGCCGTTGTGGCCCTGGCCCTGGCCTGGTACGTCCACCGCCCCCAGGGCCTGTCGACCACACCGATCTTTCTGCTCGTCCTCGCCTTCGGAGCGGGCCAGGCCTTCCTCTCGCCGGCACTGCGTTCCCTGCCCGCCGCCATGGTCGCCAACGAAGGTGTGCCGTGGCTGGTGGCCCGCCGTTCCGTCGCCGGGCAGACGGCGACGATCATCGGCCCGCTACTGGGTGGCCTGCTCTACGGGGCGGGGGTGTGGGTGCCGCTCGTCGCCGCCGCCGCCCTTTCCGCCGCCGGCGCGGCGTCGGTCCTGGCCGTCCGGTTGCCCGACCGGGCGGCGGGGCTGGCGAACGCCGACCGGCTCAACCCCGTCGGCGACGACCAGGTGGACCACGTGCTCGAGGACGGGATCCCCGCCTCGAGGGGCGGCCTCCACGAAGCGATGGAAGGCTTGCGATTTGTCCGCGCCCATTCGATCGTGTTGGGCGCCATCTCCCTGGACCTGTTCGCGGTGCTCTTCGGGGGCGCCGTCACCCTTCTGCCCGCCATCGCCGTGCGCCTGCACACCGGCGCGTTGGGCCTCGGCGGGCTGCGGGCGGCGGCCGGCTTGGGAGCCGGGGCGATGACCTTGGTCATCGCCGTCCGCCCCGTTCAACGCCGGGTCGGGCGATTCTTGCTCAGCGTGGTGGCGGTCTTCGGGGTGTGGACCATCGTCTTGGGTGTCACCCGCTCTTATGTGCTGGCCTTTATCGCCATGTTCGGCCTATCGGCGGCCGACGCCGTCAGTGTGTTCATCCGGTCCACGCTGGTCCCCCTGGCCACGCCTCCCGAGATGCGCGGCCGGGTCCTGGCCGTCGAGAACGTCTTCATCGGCGCCTCCAACCAGCTGGGCGGCTTCGAATCCGGTGTGGTAGGCCAGCTCTTAGGCACCACCGCGTCGGTCGTCCTCGGGGGCATCGGCACCCTGGTAGTCGCTTTGGCCTGGGGCGTGTTGTTCGCCCCGCTGCGGCGGGTCGACCGGTTCCCGGTCCCCCCACCTGCGCTGCCCGCAGGAGAGGCGGACGCACCGGCATAATGGCGCCCGCCACCGACGGGCCCGCTTGTCGCCCGGTCGCTCAGGCGGGGTCAGTACCCCAGGATGGGCCCGGCCGGTCCTCCACCTTCGAGGGGGAACGGTTCAGGTACTCCGAAGCGGACCTCCCTCGGGAGATCGTCAGGCATGTGAGGGCTCAGTTCGTGGTGTACGCACCGGGCCCCGTCCCGGGACTGGCAAACACTGTGGCCGCAATTGAGGGCCCAGCGCTGGCCGTCCTCGAGCCCGAGGGCGTCGTCCACCCGAAAGAGGGTGGGCAGGCGGGAGGGGTGCCCAGGCGCCTCGCCTTCGTCGACGCAGGCCATGGCGAAGCTGAGCGCCAGTCCCTCTCTGTCCGTGGTGACGGGCCGGCGCCTCAGGACGTCCGGGCTAGGCCGGCGGTCCAGGAGGTGCCCGTAGGCGTGCTTGGCAAAGTCCTCGAACTGACTGCTGCCCACAAGTTCGTGCCAGAGAAGGAAAACGCCTCGTGACGGCAGGACCAGGGTCTCGGGGGCCAGGATGTGCAGGCGCAACCACTGTCTAAGACCGTGCTTGGCGATGGCGACCGACCCCAGGGACGGGTACTGGGAACGCAACTCCCGTCCCAGGTCACCGGGCAGTACGTACGAAGAAACGAACTGCTGGCGGTGGTAGTCCAGGCTCAGGTGGACGGGCACCACCAAAGCGTAACCGGCCCCATTTCCGCCGACATGCCTTGACGGCTCGGCGCCGCGGAACGGGAGCGGCGCCGCGCTTTAGCGCTATGAACATGCCGCCCGGCGACCAGAATGGCCCATGTGGAGTGGCTCGCTCGACGCGACCGGGATCTGGCGGCACTGCGCCGGGCCGGCCGGGCGGCGATCGTGATGCCGGCCATGTTCGCCATCGGCGACAAGGTCGTCGGCAACCCGGTAGTCGCCACCTATGCCGCCTTTGGTTCGTTCGCCTTGGTCCTGCTGGCCGATTTTCGCGGCCCGGTGCGTGTCCGGTTGCACGAGCAACTGGCGCTGTCGTTCGTCGGCGGCGGTTTGGTGTGCCTCGGGACCCTGGCTTCCCGCACCGCATGGCTGGCCGCGCTGGCCATGGCGTTAGTCGGCTTCGCCGTCCTGTTCGCCGGTGTCGTCAGCTCGGTGCTGGCCGCCGCCGGGACGTCGCTGCTGCTGGCCTTTATCTTGCCCGTTTCGCTGGCCGCCCCCGCCTCCTCGGTCCCCGACCGGCTCGCCGGTTGGGCCATGGCGGCGGGGGCGGCGATGATAGCCGTAGCCGTCATGTGGCCGGCCCCGTCGCGCGACGCTCTCCGGGGCCCGGTCATGGCGGCGGCCACGGCACTGGCCAACCGGTTGCGCCTTGACGTCGCCTATACCCTGGGCGGGTCGCCCGGGGTCACGAAGGCCGAACGCGACGAGGCGGTGGGCAACGCGCACGCGACCGTCGAGGCCCTGCGCCACACCTTCTTCGCCACTCCCTACCGGCCGACGGGCTTGAGCACCGGCTCACGCGCCATCGTCCGGCTCGTGGACGAGCTGTTCTGGCTGGACGGTATCGTCAGCCATTCCGCTCACCGCGCCGGGGCCCCGGCCAACGTCGCCGCCTGCCAGGTGAAGCTGGGCGCGGCCGCCGTGCTTGACCGGGGCGTCGAGCTGCTTGGGGCCCGGAACGGCCGCCCCGCCCAGCTAGAGGAGGCGCTGGCCGAGCTGCACCGGGCGTGGGCCGAGGTCGAGCAGGGCGCCACTGTCGAGCTCCCGGTCGCCCGGGTGGCAGGGGGCGGCGGGCCGAGGGCGGCGCCGGAGGAGGAAGTCAGGGAGATCGTGAGCGCCCTCGACCCCAGCTTCCGGGCGCAGGAGCTGGCCTTTGCCGTCACCCAGGTGGCGGCCAACATCGCCCTGGCCGCGGCGGCCGAGCAGCGGAGCTGGCTGGCCCGTCTGCTGGGGCGCCGGCCCCCCGGCCTTCCCAACGCCCTCCTGGCCGCCCGCCAGCGCGCTGGCTCGCACCTCGAGAGCCACTCGGTGTGGCTGCACAACAGTCTGCGGGGCGCTGCCGGTCTGGGCCTGGCCGTACTGGTGGCCCGGTTGACCGGGGTGCAGCACTCCTTTTGGGTCGTGCTCGGCACACTGTCGGTGCTGCGTTCCAATGCCCTCAACACGGGCCAGAACGTCCTGCGGGGCCTGCTCGGCACGGTCGCCGGTTTCGTGATCGGGGCCGGGATCCTGGCCGTGATCGGCACCAACGCCATTTTGTTGTGGCTCGTCCTGCCGATCGCCATCTTCCTGGCCGGTATCGCACCGGCCGTCATTTCCTTCGCCGCCGGCCAGGCCGGGTTCACGCTGGTACTGGTGATCCTGTTCAATATCGTCCAGCCCGCGGGATGGCGGGTCGGCCTGCTGCGGGTCGAAGACATCGCCATAGGCTGCGCCGTCAGCCTGCTGGTCGGTGCCCTGTTCTGGCCCCGGGGAGCGGCGGGGGCGCTGGGCGGGGCCCTGACGGAGGCGTACGACGACAGCGCCGGCTACCTGGCCGACGCCGTGGCCTACGGCGTAGGCAGTTCCGACGGGGCCATGGCCGCCCGGCAGCCTCCGACCGCTCAGGCCGCCCGCTCCGCCGCCGCCGCCCGCCGCCTCGACGACGCCTTCCGCAGTTACCTGGCCGAGCGGGGCGCCAAGCCCGTACCCCTGGCCGAGATAACCGCGCTGGTCACCGGGGTCGTGGGCCTGCGCTTGGCCGGCGACGCGGTGCTCGACCTGTGGCGGGAGGAGGATGGTGCGGGCGGGCAGGGGCCCCAGGCCGGGCGCCAGCTGCTGGTGACCACGGCGACCGTAGTGGCATGGTACCGGGACCTGGCCGCCAGCCTCACCGGCAAGGCCCCTTTGCCCGCCCCTCAGCCCCGCGACCAGAGGGCTGACCAACGCCTGGTCGATGCCGTTCGCCATGACCTGCGGGGAAACGGTGGGCGTGCCGGCGCCGTGGCGGTGCGGATGATCTGGACCGGCGACCACCTCGACGTCGCCCGGCGCTTCCAGGCCTCTCTGGTCGGCCCGGCCCAGACGGCCACCGAGCAGGGCGCCCTGGTACCGGTCGGCGCCGTTCGGGGCCTGGTGGCGCGGCGCGCCCGCCGAGCGAGCTCAGCCGGGCCCGGGGACGCCACTGGCCAGGACCTCGACGGCCGACAGCGGCCGGGCCAGGTCGGCGGGGATGCCGTACCGGTCGGCCCGCCACTGGCCCTGGAGGCAATTCAGCCAGACCGCCCCCTCGTCATCGGCCCGGACGAGCACCTTCAGGGGGAGGTCGAGGGCAGCCCGGGGTGAGGCTTGCATGACAGGAGTGCCGGCTGCTGGGTCCCCGAAGACGACGACGGGGATGAGCGCCGGTCCTTATAGATCAGCGCCGGCCTGGTTCAGGTGGCGAGCCCATGGCGGTGGGCGTAGGCCGCCGCCTGGGCGCGGTCGCGGCTCATGGTCTTGGCGAAGATCCGGTTGATGTGCGTCTTCACCGTCGATTCGCCGACATAGAGCTGGGCGGCGATCTCGGCGTTCGAGCGGCCTTGAGCGATCAGCGCCAGCACTTCGGCTTCACGTTCGGTCAGCCCGTCGGGCAACGAGGCAGGCCGGCTGGGCCGGCTCCGAGCCGCCTCGACGAGCCGGGCCTGGACGGACTGGTCGAGCACCGATTGACCGGAGAAGGCGCCCCGGATCGCCACGCCGATCTCTTCCCGCCCGGCGTCTTTGGTGAGGTAGCCGATCGCTCCGGCACCGAGGGCGGCGAGCACCGACTCGTCGTCGGCGTACGTGGTGAGCACGACTACCTTCGTGCCGGGCAGGCGGGAACGTATGGCGGCGGTCGCTTCGACGCCGTCCATCTTGGGCATGCGCAGGTCCATCAGGACGACCTCGGGTCGGTGCTCGACGGCGAGGGAGACGGCCTCGGCCCCGTCGGCGGCGGTGGCGACCACGTCCACGCCGGCGAGGGTCGAGACTATGGTGGCCAGCCCCTCGCGCACCACACGCTGGTCGTCAGCGATAAGCACCCTTATCTGGTCCATGCTGGCACCTGGCTCATACTGGCAGCCTGGTCCATGCTGGCACCTGGCTCATACTGGCAGCCTGGCCTCGACGCGCCAGCCATCGCCGGCCGGGCCGGCGGCGACCTCGCCGCCCAAGAGGCGGACACGCTCGCGGATGCCGTCGATGCCGTAGCCTCCACCACTGTGGGAAAGCTCGCCTAGCGGCTGTTCACCGGCCCCGTTCTCGACAGCCAAGCTGACCGTGGCGGCGCCGAAGTCCAGGCGCAGCGCGACCGGCGCTCCTGGTGCGTGTTTAGCGGCGTTGGTCAGCCCCTCCTGGGCGGCACGATATAGGGCGAGCGTCGCCTCGGGCGCCAGCGGGCGCACCTCACCCGAGACGGCCAAGTCCGCCCCTCGGGCCTCGCATAGTTTGACGAGCTGGTCTATGAGCGGCGGCGCGTCGTCGCGTAGCGCCCGGACGGCACGGCGGGCCTCCACCAGGCCGTCGGCGGCGAGCGACTTCGTTCGTCGCACGGGCTCACGCAGGGCCCCCGGCGCCCCGGGCACGGCGTCGAGCTGCGCGTCGAGCGCTTCGAGCTGGACGCTCAGCGCTCCGAGGGTGTGGGCCAGGACGTCGTGGACCTCACGCGCCAGGCGGTTGCGCTCGCTCAGCACGCCCGCCCGCTCATGCTCGATCTCGGCCCGCATATGCTCGACTTCCGCCCGCTGGCGCTCGACGGCGACCCGCAGGGCCTGTTCGGTCCGCTCGGCGGTCTGGCGCCGGCCGACCCCGAGGACGAGCCCGGCCAGGCTCGCCGCCAGTCCGCCGAGCACGAGGGTCGCCGAGCTCCCATCGGCCAGTGCGGCGATCCCGAGAGCGGCCGGGCCCACTGCGGATAACCCCAGCGCCACCGGGAGCTCGAAGGCGGCGGCGGCGCCGAGAGCAGCGGCGCCGACAAAGGCCAGCCCCAGGTGGGCGAAGACGCTCAGGACGCCCCCGAGGGCGCCGATCCACGCAAAGGTGACCAGCTGGGCGCGCCCAGGGGCCCGCCGGGCCGTGCTCCAGAGCAACCAGGCGGGCAGGAGCAACGCCACCAGCACCCACGCGCCGAGGTGGG
>JBKQUU010000017.1:0-20296 GCA_052325485.1 Acidimicrobiales bacterium
CAGGCGAGAAAGTTTTGGTTGCTTCTGCCGGACATTTTGGCAACCGCTGGAAGGATATTTGCGCGGTCTTTGGGGTTCAGGCTGAGCTTTTAGAGGCCGAATGGGGACAAGCTGTTGATTCAGAAGAAGTGCGCAAAAAATTGAAGCTTTTTCCAGAAATTAAGCTGATTTTCACGACCCGGCAACGGCTAACTACCTGGCGCGCGGTCATGCGCTCGTAGGCGGCCGCCCACAGGTCGAGGGTCAGCGGCCGGGCGATCATGACCGCTGGCAGCCGGGCGCGCTCCTCCTCCGACAGGGGGACTGAGCCTGTATAGCGGTCCAATGCTCGGCGAGCGCCAGCGGGGCCGACCACGTACAGCAAGAAGGCCAGCGGCCAGATCCTCGGACCACGCCCCACCCCGATCCAGTCGATGATCACCGGGGGTTGCTCGCCCTGTGGGACGGCGTTCGGCGGTGTGAGGTCGGCGTGGATCAGCGCCTCGGGCAGCCCAGCGCCGTCGTCGGTGTCGGCCAGGGTGTCGACGAGCTCGGCGACCGAAGATCCGATGTGGCCACCAAGGGCCAGCGCTTGGTCGATCTCGCGCGACGGAGTGGGGCCGAGCCGGTGCCAGCCACCGCCGGCGGGCAAGTCGTTGGCAGGTCGGACGGCGAGCCGGCCGAGCAGCCCCGCGCACCAGGCCAGTACGAAGCCTGGACTGGGAGCTGGTGACGGCTCGACGTACTCGGTGATGAGCACGTGCCGGTCCTCTCCGAGCGCCAGCACCGGATCGTCGCTCGTGCAGCGTTCGGCAGGGAACCGGGTGCCGGCCAATCTCTGCAGAACGTGCGCGGCAGTGTCCACCATCGCACGCTCGACCCCTGGACCGAACACACGCGCCACGAAGTCGGGCCCGTCAGGCCCGGCGTCAGAGGGACACAAGCGGTACACGTCGACGTCCAGCTCGCTGTGTAACGACAGCGGCCGGCCCATCGACTCGGCGACCACGCTCACCACCGTCGCGGCGTCCTCGACCACGGGATGAACGCGCATTGCAACACACTGACATGCCCGGCAAGGCCCCCGCGGTCACCCGGGGCGGACGCTACGTTGGAACACCCCGAGTGGTCTAGTCTTCGCGCCCCCTCGCCGGCGATAAACAAGCCGCACTTTCACCGCTAATGGGCCGCTCTCGGCGCCAGAACGCACCCGATGATGCGCCCAATAAACGCTCGGCAGGCGGGTCTCCAGCGGGCGGCAACGGTATGGTTGGCGTCGACGCAGCTGAGCCGGTCAGGAGTACGACGCGAGCGGGAGCCCGAGGTCGTGGCGCACGATGTTGGCGTCGGCCACACCTACGGCGGCGTCCTGGTCGAAAGCAATGAACCAGTCGGTGTCCGAGGAGGAGGAGGAGGGCAGTCCGGGCAGTGCCGAGACAACGCCCTCCACGGCTGCATCACCCCGCACCACCGCGTCGATGTCGGCAATCGCTCCGGCGGGCCAACTTTGGCCGAGAAGCCTATGGTCTTGGGCCTCCAGAGCCGCGGCGTACGCGTCAACGAACGAGCTGGTCTGGGCGATAGATCCCCCGCTCCTCTCCCAGGCTGTGAATGCCTGGTCGAAAGCCCTGCTGGCCGCGCCGAGGGCCGCTCTATCGGCGGTGAACTGGGCCCCGGCGGGTGAAGCGCTGGCCGGACCTGCGCTCACGACTGCTGTGGATGCCGCTACGGCGACAGACAACGCCGCAGCAGCGGCAACGAAGATTTTCTTCATGGGTTCCTCTCGAAGAGTAGTTGGCACTTGTCCTGAGCAACTCACCGCCTGAAAACGAGACACTACACCAGTTAGCCTCGCCCCACGGCCAGGGGAGCACCCGGCTGGCTTTCGTGCCGGGCGGCCCGAGGTGAGCGAAAGTCATTTCGGGGCTCCTCTTCTGCGTGCTCATGCCGCGTGCTCGGCTCATTTGTGAAGGAACGGGCTGAGGACTTTCACGCCCACCATGACGACGCCAACGACCACGTAGGACCGCGAGCTGTGGACGCTGACGGTGCGCAGCAAGTTCTAACGTGGCCTGGTGGGCGCGAGGACCAGGTCGCGCCCAACCCCACCATGCCAATCACCCTTACGTTGGCGCTGCAATTTGGCATGGGACGCGGCCCGTCCGGCGCGTGGGCGTCGAGGTCTGTTCGTCAAGGCTGAGCCGGCGCCGTCCCGTCCCGTACGATGCAGGCGTGCCAGACCAACCTGCGCGTGGTGGGCCTACGCGCCGATCGGCTTGGGCCCTGCTCGTCGGGAGGCCGCTGCGGACGACCGAGACTTCCAAAGAGCAGATCACCCCGGTCGAGGGGCTCTCCGCCCTATCGCTCGACGCCCTGACCTCGGTCGCCTACGGCCCCGAGGCGATCATTGTGGTGCTGGCTCTGGCCGGGGCCGGGGCCTTGCAGCTGGTCCTGCCGATCACGGTGGCGATCGTGGTCCTGTTAGGCATCCTCGTCTTCTCCTACCGCCAGGTCATTGACGCCTACCCGGGCGGTGGTGGCGCTTACGCCGTGTCCCGCGCCAACTTGGGCCTCCGTGCCAGCCTGGTGGCGGGAGCGTCGCTGATCGTCGATTACACCCTCACCGTGGCCGTGTCCATCGCCGCCGGGGTGGGGGCGCTGACCTCGGCCTTCCCGAGCCTGACCGGAGCGACCGTCCCTCTCTGTCTCGGCATCCTGGCCGTCATCACGCTCCTCAACCTCCGGGGCCTGGGCGAGGCCGCCCGGGCATTTCTCCTCCCCACGATGATGTTCATCGTCGGGCTGCTGGCCATCATCGCCGTCGGGCTGGTCCACCCCTTGGCGCTGCATAGTTCCCAGCTGGGACGGTCTCTGTTGGCGACGCACGGTCTGCAAACCGTAAGCGTGCTGATGGTATTAAAGGCGTTCTCCGCCGGTTGCAGTGCCCTCACCGGGGTGGAGGCGATCGCCAACGGCGTCCCCCTCTTCAAGCCGCCCCGGGTCGTCCGCGCCAAACGGACCGAGATCCTGCTCGGCGTGGTCCTCGGCCTCATGTTGCTGGGCCTGGCCGTCCTCGCCCGGCGCTGGCACATCGGGCCGCGGTCAGGCCAGACCGTGCTCAGCCAGATCATGGCCATGGCGGTCGGTCGGCACTGGGCCTACTACGTCGTGTCCCTCACGATCACCGTGGTCCTCGGCTTGGCTGCGAACACTTCGTTCGGTGGTCTGCCCATCCTGGCCAGCCTTTTGGCGCAAGATGACTATCTCCCCCATCTCTTTTCGCTACGAGACGACCGACAGGTCTTCGGGAACGGCATCTGGGTACTCGCGGGGTTGTCCGCGGCACTGCTGATCGCCGTCGGCGGCAACACCAACGAAATGATCCCCTTGTTCGCCATCGGGGTGTTCACCGGGTTCACCCTCTCCCAGTTCGGACTGGTCGTGCACTGGTGGCGGGCACGTCCGCCGCGCTGGCACCACCGTGCCGTCATCAACGGCACGGGCGCCGTGATGACGGCGCTGGCCACCGCCATATTCCTCATCTCGAAGTTCACCGAAGGAGCGTGGGTGGTGGTGGTAGCCGTCCCCATGTTCGTCTTCCTCTTCCAGCGCATAAACGCGTACTACAAACGCGCCGCGTTAGAGCTGGGCGTGGGCAGGGTGCCGGCCAAGCCCGAAGGCCAGCCCACCCTTGTGATCGTCCCGGTCATCAGCGTATCGCGCCTGACCGGCCACGCCATCGCCGAGGCGCTGTCGCTTGGCCAGGAGGTTGTCGCCGTTTCCGTGGTCGTCGACCACGGCGACGACGACCAGCATGAGGCGGAAGAACTGGAGCGAAAATGGGCGGAATGGGGCCCTGGCGTACCTCTGCGCATCCTGCGCACCGAGTTCGCGTCCGTGGTCCGCCCCATCGTTGAGTTCATAGACGAGGCCAGAGAGCACCACGACCGCCAGATCGTGGTCTTGATCCCGGTCGTAATACCTGAGCACCTTCGGTACAAGCTCCTCCACAACCAGATAGACCGCGTGCTCAGCGCCGCGCTGCGGGCTCGTACCGACGTAGTGGTGGCTCGCGTGGCGATGCCGTTGCAGGCTCCCTCGAGCGTCTTGGCCGGGCCGCCGACGCCGTTGCCCGAGCGTCGTTGACGGGCGGGCCGTTACTCCGCTTCTTCGGCCATTTCGGCTACAGCTCGGACGGCTTTGACGCGGACCGAGGGCGACGGCCCGCGGTGCGGACCAACCGCCATGAGCGTGCCCTCGGAGACATCAAAGGCCTCTTCGGCAAAACCGGCGGAGCGGGACCAAGCCCGCACCTGAGGGTTAGGTCGGGCGGCTGCCGATGGCGGGCCCAGGTCACGGCTGCGACCGGGGCGCACAGGGCCCGGGGGTGGCGGGCAAACCAGTCGCCATGCGGCACCGTCAGCATGTTGGGCGGCCACGCCCGACGTTCTCGCGGGCGCGAGTTAGGTTGTCGTTCGGTGGCGGAAGAGCCAAGACGCCCCGGCCACGGAGGCGACCAGGACGGCGCCGCAGTACACGACAGCCAGCGACGCCTCGTGGCCCACACTTGCCCCGGTCGAGGTCTGCCCGGCCCATAGCCCGCGCATAGTCTCGACGACCGGCGTCAGAGGCTGGTGCTCGGCGAAAGCCCGCAACACTGCCGGCATCGTGCGCGCCGGCACAAAAGCCGTGCTGACGTAGGGGACGAACATCAGCACAAATGTGATGGAATTTGCCGCCTCGACGCTACGGGCGAGGACGCCGACGCCGGCCGCGAGCCAGGACACGGCCATCACGAACAGCACGATCATTCCCGCGGCGGCGACCCACCGCAGGAGCGGTGCGCTCGGCCGCCACCCGATACCGAGACCGACGCCGACCACGAGAGTGGTGGCGACCAGGTTCCGGGCCAAGCTGGCGACGACATGGCCGACAAGGACAGAGGAGGAGGAAACGGGCATCGACCGGAACCGGTCGACGATCCCGTTGGTCATGTCGGTCGCCACCGCCACCGCCGTCGTGCCGGCACCGAACCCGGCACAGAGCACGATCAGGCCGGGGACCACGTAGTTGACGTACTTACCGCCGGTGTTCAGGTCCCCACCGAAAACGTAGACGAAGAGCAGCATGAGCACGACAGGCAGCATTAGCGCGGTAAAGAACGCCTCCGGCTCACGCAGTGAGCGCCGTACGCAGCGGGTCACCATTACCTGGGACTCCGATAAGGCGCAGGACATAGTCATCAGGCCACCTCTGTTGATGCCGCGCCCACAGGCTCGTGGGCCGTGAACAAAAGGAACACGTCATCGAGGGTGGGGCGGCGGACCGACACCTTCGATGCCGGCGTACCTGCGGCTTCCAGACGGCCGAGCACCGACCCAACTTCTTTTGCCGACCCGTCGGTGACGACCTCAAGTACGCGCAGCCTGCCGTCGCGGGCCACGGTGCTCAGGGCGCCAAGGGCGCGTTCGTAGGCGCTGCGGTTGTCGAACTGTAGACGTAATACCTCCCTGCCCACGCTCGATTTCAGTTCGTCGGGGGTACCTCGGGCGACCACCCGGCCCCGGTCAAGCATGGCGACCATGTCGGCCAACTGGTCGGCTTCTTCGAGGTACTGGGTCGTGAGCAGTACGGTGACGCCGTCGTCGAGGAGGCCGCGGACGGTACCCCAGAGCTGTTCACGACTGCGGGTGTCGAGCCCGCTGGTCGGCTCATCTAGGAAAAGCAGTAACGGTTTGCGGACCATGGCCATGGCCAGGTCGAGGCGCCGCTTCATGCCGCCCGAGTACGTCCCGGCCCGGCGGTGACGGACCTCCCACAGGTCAAAGGTGCCGAGCAGGTCATCAGCCCGCACCCGCACCGACTGGCGCGGAAGGTGCAGGAGCCGGGCGATCATCTCCAGGTTCTCCTGCCCGGTCAGCTTGTCGTCCACCGCCGCATACTGGCCGGTCAGGCTGATCCCACGTTTGACGCCCACGGGGTCGGTGCACAGGTCGTGGCCGGCGACGGTGGCATGGCCCGAATCTGGGCGCACCAGCGTGGCGAGGATGCGTACCAGAGTGGTCTTACCCGCTCCGTTGGGGCCGAGCAGGGCGAAGACCGAGCCGGCCTCGATGCTGAGGTCGACACCGTCGAGGACAAGGTGGCGGCCAAAAGACTTGCGGATCCCGGAAGCCTCAACTGTGTATGACATATACGTTACCGTATACCCAACACACAGTTATAGTCAAGCGATAGTTCACAGGAGCAACTGACCGGTCACATGCCAAGCGAGCCACCAATGCTGCCGCCCGGGCTCGACCTTTTGTGGGGACGACGCCCCCAAGGTCGGCGCGGGCCCAAGCCGGCCCTATCGGTCGGCGCCATCGTCGAGGCCGCCGTCCGCCTGGCCGACGCCGAAGGCCTCGAAGCGGTCTCGATGGCACGCGTGGCCAACGAGCTGGGCTTCACCACGATGTCGCTCTACCGGTACGTAGAGAACAAAGACGAGCTCCTCCAGCTGATGTGGAACGCCAGTGCCCAAGGAGCAGAGGAGCTCGTCCTGGAAGGCGACGGCTGGCGCCCGCGGCTAAGGACATGGGCTTTGGTCCAGCGCCAGGTGCTCGACGCCCATCCCTGGATCACCCAGATGCCCATGGGCTCGCCGCCTCTGGCGCCGAACTCGCTCAGCTTTGTCGAGCGCGGGCTCGAGACCCTCGACGGGACAGGCTTGGCTGATAACGACAAGCTCCGGGTGATCGGCCTGCTCAGCTCGTACACCCTCAGCGAGGCCCGGATGGCCCATGACGCCGCTCGCGCCGCCCAACAAGTAGAGGGGACGGCCGCCGGGGAGGCACCGGCCCCGCCCTGGGACTTCAGGGCCCTGCTACGGGAACTGGTCGATGAGCGTACCTACCCTCGCCTTCATCGGATCGCCTGGTCCGCTCGGCCCGAAGGCGACGGCCCGGGGGCCCACGAGGACGAGGAGTTCTTGTTCGGGGTCGAACGGATCCTCGACGGCGTCCAAGCCCTGGTCCAGGTGGGAGCTCAGGCGGCAGCTAAAGGCCCGGTGGCAAACTGGCCCCGTGCCCAGCGCGACCCTGTACGAGATCCTGGACGTCGCCCCTGACGCCGACGCCGAGGAGCTCCGGGCCGCCTTCCGCCGCCTCAGCAAAAAGGTGCACCCTGACGCCGGTGGGTCGGACGTGCTCTTCGGCCGGGTGAAGGACGCCTACGACGTCCTCTCCGACCCGGCGCGCCGGGCCGAGTACGACCGGTCGCTGAGCGGCCTGGCGGCTGTCCCGGACGAGGCGGCGCCGGTAGTGGCGTACGCCGAGGGCGGCGGCGCCCGGGCGGTCTCGCTCGTCTTCACTGGTGCGCTCAGCTATACCAACCACGGCGTGCCCACCTCGGGCTCGCTCAACGTGAAACCCCCCAGCGGCGCCATCGCCTCGGTGACGGGCACGCTGGCTCTCGCCGGGGCCCTGGGAGGCACAGCCACGGTAGCCGTCGCCATCGCCCGGGTGTTCGGGGTCGGCGTCGGCATCATAACCGTGTCCGACCCCGTTGCCCAGCTAGAAACGGGTGCCGTCGTGCTCAGCGGCTCCCTGGCCCGGACGGCCGCCGGCCAGGTAACCGGCACCGCGTCAGGCATCTCCGGGGTGCGGCCGTACAGCCTGCGGTTCATCCTCTGAGCCCTGGAGCTCACGCTTCGGGCTGGCTCTGGCCGAGGACAAAGGCGGTAACGCGAACCGGCCTTCAGGTCGGGCGCCCGGCCGTCGATCCTGGCTACGGTGGACCATCGAGGAACGCTGCCGGCACGACCCAGGCGCCTTCGCCCCAAAGTCGCCCGGGCGCGCCCGATGTTGAAGGAAAGAGCCCTCCAGCAAGCGACGGTCAGTCGGCTAAGCCGTTTCGCGCTTAGCGGCCCAGATGAGCCGGAGATACTGGACGAGGCCGTGCGCTGCGTAGCCGAGGCCCTTCACCTCGAGCTGGCCAAGTACCTCGAGCTCACCCCCGACCAGGACGCCTTCGTACTGCGAGCGGCGATGGGGTGGCCGGACGGCCTCGTGGGCGTGGCCACCGTGCCCGCCGGGGCGCGTCGGTCGCACGCCGGCTTTGTCGTCGCCGAAGGCCATGCCGTGCCGGTGGCCGACTATGGCACCGAGACCCGGTTCACGCCCTCTGCCTTGTTGACAGAGCACGGGGTGGTGAGCGGGATCGGCGTCGTCGTACATGCTCAACAGGGCCAAGCTCTCGGCGTGCTCGGGGGACAATCGCGCACCAGGCGAGACTTCACCGACGACGAGGCGGCTTTCCTGCAGACCATTGCCGATGTCGTGTCTGTCGGCATCCTGCGCCGCCGGAGCGAGGACCGCTTCCGCCACCTGGTACAGAACTCCAGCGACCTCATCACGATCGTCGGCGACAAGTGCGAGCTCCTCTATGCCAGCCCGGCAGCGGAGCGCACGCTCGGCTTCGTCGGCTCGCACATCGGCACCGAGATGTTGACGTTCGTCCATCCTGACGACCGCGAGGCGACCGCCAGCGCCTTTTTCAATGAAGTGCTCGGCCCCGGCCTCGAACACCCCGTCATCTTCCGGTTCCGGACGGGCTCAGGGCAATGGCGGGTCCTCGAAGTCGTGGCCACCAACTGCCTGGACGACCCAGCCGTGGGGGGTGTCGTCGTCAACGGCCGCGACGTCACCGAGCGGACGAACCTGACCCGGGCGCTGCGTACTCTGGCCAAGTTCAACCAGGTGCTCGTCAATGCCTCTGACGAAGCAGCGCTGCTCTCGGGTGCGTGCCAGACCATCGTCGAAGCCGGCCGCTACCCTCTGGCCTGGGTGGGTTACGCCGAGCGTGACGCGGCGCGCACGGTACGGCCGGTGGCCTGGGCGGGACAGTCGGGCTACCTGGAGGGGATCACCGTCGGGTGGGGCGACGACGAGATGGGGCACGGCCCCACGGGCACGGCCGTGCGTACCCGGGCCGTCCAGGTCAACGCCGACAGCAACGACGCCAGCACCTTCTCCCCCTGGCGAGCGGCGGCCGCCAAGTTCGGCCTGCGCTCCAGTTGCGCCCTGCCACTGGAGGTCAAAGGTGAGGTCATCGGCGCGCTGGGGATCTACGCGGCCGAACCCGACGCCTTCGGCCCCGCCGAGGTCGCATTGCTGAACGAGCTGGCTACTGCCCTGGCTTATGGCATCGGCCGGCTCCGTGACGCCGCCTCGCTCCAGGCGAGCGAGGAACGCTTCCGGAGCCTGGCCGGAGCGGCGCCCATCGGCATCCTCGAGTTCTCGCCAGTAGGTATGGCCAACTACGCCAACCGCCGGATGGCCGAGATCTCGGGGATGGACGTCGGCGAACTGATAGGACGAGGCTGGGTCGACGGTGTCCACCCCGAGGACAGGCCACAACTGCTGGCGCTGGTCGACCGTGTCGGTCCTGAGCGGTCGCAGGTGGCGACCACGTTCAGGATCCGGCGCCCCGATGGCGAGGTTCGCCATGCCCGCCTTTTGGCGGCACCGAAAGGCCAAAGGCGCGAGGGCGGCTACGTCGTCACCGTCGAGGACATCACCAACGAGGTAGAGGCCCAGGAGGCGCTCGCCCACCAGGCGTTCTATGACATCCTCACCGGGCTGCCGAACCGTTCCCTTTTCCTCGACCGTCTCAACCAGGAACTGGCCCGGCACCGTCGCCGCGGCTCGGATATTGCCGTGCTGTTCCTCGACCTCGACCGCTTCAAGATCGTGAACGACAGCCTGGGCCACGAAACGGGCGACGCGGTGCTAAAGGAGGTGGGCAACCGGTTCGTGCGGGGCGTCCGGGCCGGAGAGACCGTCGCCCGTTTCAGCGGCGACGAGTTCGTGTTCATCATCCGGGACGTCCACGGCGTCATTGATGCGGTCAGCGCGGCAAGGCGATTGCAGGCCTTGTTGGAGCGCCCGGTCCGCTGTGGGGACCAGGACCTCACGGTGACCGGGAGCATCGGCATCGTCATCCCCAACCTCCGGGCCGACGCGGGGACGATCCTGCGTGATGCCGACGCCGCCATGTAAAAGGCCAAAGACGAGGGCCGCAACCGGTACGCGTTGTTCGACGAGACCGTGCGCCGTCGCTCAGTCGTACGTCTCGCCATGGAGGGCGAACTGCGCCAAGCGCTGTCCCGCAACGAGTTCGAGGTGTACTACCAACCCGTCGTCGAGCCCACCAGCGGGCGACCGGTGGGCGCGGAAGCACTGATCCGGTGGCGTCACCCGACGGCCGGCCTTGTCCCGCCGCTCGAGTTCATCCCGGTGGCGGAGGAGTCCGGGCTGATCAAGCCGGTCGGACGCTGGGTGTTCGAGCAAGCCGTTTCCCAATTGGCAGCGTGGGATGGCGAAAACGGCGGCCCGTGCCTCGATTTTCTCGCCGTCAACCTGTCCGCCCGCCAGCTCGACGACCCGGAGACCCCGGACATGGTCCGCGCCGTGCTCGAGCGCCACCGCATCGAACCGGGCCGGATATGTGCCGAGGTCACCGAGTCCGTGGTCATGGTGGACAGCGCGGCCACACGACGTTCATTGGACGCCTTCGAGGACCTCGGGCTGAAGGTGGCCATCGACGACTTCGGTACCGGCTACTCATCCTTGGCCTACCTGCACACCTTGCCCGTCACTACTGTGAAGGTCGACCGCTCCTTCGTCGAGCGGCTCGGTGGGGCTGACGACTCGAGGCCGGTGGTGAAGGCCGTCATCGACATGGGCCACGCCATGGGCTTGAGCGTGGTGGCCGAGGGAGTGAGCACCGCCCGTCTGGGGGCCCAGGTCTCATCTCTGGGCTGCGATGCCGCCCAAGGCTTTTACTGGGCCCGGCCGGCGCCCGCCGAGGAGTTCGCCGAATGGTGGCGAAAGGTCGGGCGAGCGACGGCCAGCGGACGCCGGGGCCCCTGACCCGGTCGGCCCAGGAGGTCCATAAACCCTGGTCCAGGCGGTGCCGGGACGTCCAGGCGAGAGAATAAGGCGCACGTCAGACGTACCATCTGTACTACCGTGCCGAGCCCTATTGCCGAGACGCTCGCGGTCGTGCTCCTCGCCGGCACGCTCGTGTGCGCCGTCGTGCGCCCCCGGGGATGGCCCGAGGCCGTGTTCGCCGTCCCCGCCGTGGGCGTCCTGTTGCTGTCGGGGGCCCTGCCGGCGGACCAGGCCGGCGCCGAGCTCAAGAGCCTCGCCCCGACCATTGGTTTTCTGGCCGCCGTGCTCGTCCTCGCCGACATGTGCGACCGGCACGGCCTGTTCGACGCGGCCGGGGCCTGGATGGCGAGAGCTTCCGGCGGCAGACCGGTGGCCCTGCTCGCCCTGGTGTTCGCCATCGCCAGTGTGGTCACCGCCGTGCTCAGCCTTGACGCCACGGTCGTGCTGTTGACCCCGGCCGTCCTCACGACGGTGGCCCGCCTCCGGCTGCGGGCCAAGCCTCATGCTTATGCCTGCACCCACCTGTCGAACTCGGCCTCGTTGCTATTGCCCGTGTCCAACCTCACCAACCTTTTGGCGTTCCGCGCCAGCGGCCTGTCGTTCGCTCGCTTCGGGGCGATCATGTCGCTGCCCTGGCTGGCGGCGATCGCCGTCGAGTGGGCCGTGCTGCGACGGTTCTTCGCCTCCGACCTTGTCGGGCGGGGCGAGACCGACCTGGGGCCACCTCGGCCCGTCCCCGTCTTCCCCGTCGTGGTGGTCGTGCTCACCCTTGTTGGGTTCTTTATTGCTTCTCTGGTGCATGTGGCCCCCGCCTACGCCGCTCTCGCCGGCGCCAGCGCCCTGGCCCTGCCGGCATTGGTGCGCCGGCGCCTGCCGGCGCGTGACCTCGTCTTGGCCCTGGACGTCCCGTTCCTCGCCTTCGTGATGGCCCTCGGCCTCGTCGTAAAGGCGGTGTCCCTCCACGGGCTCAGCTCGCTGGTCGGCCGGCTTATGCCCGGCCACGTCTCGCTATGGTCGCTCCTCGTTGTTGCCGCTCTGGCGGCTGTCCTCGCCAACCTGATGAACAACCTGCCCGCCGTCCTGGTCCTGCTCCCGGCGGCCGCGGCGGCCGGGCCGGGAGAGGTGCTCGCCGTCCTGATAGGCGTCAATGCCGGCCCCAACCTCACTTACGCGGGCTCGCTCGCCACCCTCCTCTGGCGGCGTGCCCTACGTCAGCGAGGCGAGGAGCTACCCACCTCCGAGTTCCTCCGTCTGGGCGCCGTGACGGTACCGCCCGTGCTGCTCGCCGCCACCCTGGCCCTGTGGGCATCGTTGAAATTGGTGGGATGATGCAGCCGTGAAGGCCGTCGTCTGGGTGGTCGAGGGCACCTGGCGAGGTGCCGTCGACGCCGCCCGCCGGGACCTTCCTACCAGTGCCCAGGTCGCCCTCCTTCACGTCACCCCGTCCGACGTGAACGAGGTCACCGAGGCGGCGACGGCTGGGCTTCTTGGACGTGCCTTCTCGAGGAACAGGCCCTCCCACCGCCTCGACGAGCTCGCCCGCCGGGAGCCCTTGGACTTGCTGACCGCCGCCGCCACGCGGCTCGGACGGGAGGGCACCGAGCTCCTCCAGCGGCGGGGCAGGCTCGAGCGCGAGGTCGTGGCCGCCGTCGCCCAGGACGTCGACCTCCTCGTGGTGGCGCGCGACGGCGACCGCTCCCGGCTCGGCCCGCACAGCCTGGGCCACGCCACCCGCTTCGTGGTCGACCACGCGCCTTGCTCCGTGCTCTTGGTGTGGCCGGACGAGCCCCCAGGTATCGACTCGATGCCCCCACCACCCCCGGCCGCCCCGGCGTTGCCGCCCCCGCCGTTGCCCCATGGGCCCGGGGGGCGGCAGTAAACGCCGGTTACCGGGCCGAGCTCACCCCAGCCACCGTGAGTCGGGCAACATTGCGCACCGCGGGCACATAACCAAACAGGGCTCGACGCTGGTGCGTTGGGCGGCGGTCGAGGCGGTCGTGCGTTACCACGGCGGCGCCCCCATCGCGCCAGCGTTCATGCGCATACAGCAGCGCCGGGGCACGCCCATCGCCCGGGTGGCGGCGGCCCGCAAACTGCTGACCTTGGTCTTCTACGGGCTGCGTGACGGGCGATCTGGTACCGGGAGCCAGACGCCTTCGGGCGCCTCGGCAGGTGCAGCCGTTCGGACAAACTGATCGCCCGGCTCGCCAAGCTGATCAGGCGTTGGCCTGGGCGGGGCGGGGGAGTTGACGCCGGTCGGTTACCCCGAGCTTTTGGAAGATGTGGTTGAGGTGGCTCTTCACGGTCCCCGCGGACACGAACAGGCGATGCCCGATCTCGGCATTGCTCAGGCCTTCTCCAACGAGCTCGACCACGCGGAGCTCCGTCGGGGTGAGGCTCGCCCACCCGGTGCTGGGGCGGCCGCGCTGGCCTCGGCCCCGCCGTACGTACTTCCCGGCCTCTTCGACCGAGAGGTCCGCCCCCTCTGACCAAACGGCCGCCCAGCCCGTGGGCCCGAGCGCGGCCTGGGCCCCTGCCACCGCGACCTCGACATCGGGCCGGTCAGAAGGGAAGCGGATGTACCCCAGGCGTTCTCGTTCGGCCGTGGCGGCAGCCAGTACCCGCCCGGCATCGACGTACCTTTGGGCGTCGGCGGCGAGCAAGGCCAACATCTCCAGGAAATCGACTGCAAGAAGCCGCCCGCCCCCACTTAGGGCGGCCTCGAGGCCCCGGCCAGCAAGCTCCCAGGCCCGGTGGTCGTCGCCTCTTGCGCGCGCAAGGCGAGCTTGAGCCCTTGTCGCGTGGAACAGCTGGTCGGCCAAGGGCGAGGCCACTGCGTCGTCCAGCCAGCGCCGGGCCTCGGCCAGTTCAGCCCCCCGGACCGCAACCTCTGCGAGCAGGCAGCGGCTGCGCGCCGCGAACACCGGCTCGACCCGATCGGCCCACTGGAGGGCCTCTTCGAGGAACTGGCGTGCCCGGTCGAGCTGGCCAGAAGCAAGAGCCAGGGCGCCCTGGTCACAGAGGATGCCTGCTAAGTCGACATAGTTGTGGATGCGCTCGGCCAGCTCGCGCGCCGTTACGAGAGACTCTGCAGCCGACGGATCGGCCGTGTACATCCCCTGCGCACCACGGAACCAGTGCGCGACTGCTATGTAATCCCTGTCGCCCAGGTCCTGAGCCAGCTCCATCAACGCCCGGGTGGCCACAGCTGCCCGGTCGAGCTCACCGCAGTGCTGGGACCCATACGCGACGGTGTGCAAGGCGGTGGCGCGAGCCCGCTGGTAGCCAAGTTCCTGAGCTTCCTCCAAGGCTTCCTCGCCGCAGCGGAGACAGTCGCGAGTGCGGCCGAGAGAGAAGTTCGCAGCGGCGCTGCAGATGAGGCAGTTGACCACAGTGACCGCGTCGCCGACGGCGCGCGCCGTCGTGAGCGCTTCTCCAAGTACCCCCAGGGCGGCCTCGGGGTCGGAACAGTACAGGACGGAGCCCACCCTTTCCAACCCCCGGGCCAGGGCCTGGCCGTCCCCTAGCTCTCTTCCGATCTTGACGAGGGCCTCAGCATGGGCGCGGGAGGAGCCGAGATCGGACCGGCTGACAAAGTTAGCTGCCCAGTAGTACAGTTCCGCCCGCCGGGTCGGGGCAAGGTCGTACGCGAGCAGCTCCTCGCAGCGGCGCTGGCCCTCTGTCCGATGGCCGCGGACGTGGAGGAAATGGGCTATCCCGCACGCGAGCCGGGCGGCGGCCTCGACCTTTCCCGTCGCCAGGCCCCAATCAATAGCTGCCCTCAGGTTGTGCTGCTCGGCGTCGAGCACAGCGAGCCACGACGACAGCGCTGAGGTCCACATGCCTTTTTCTGCCCGTTCGACCAGCTCGGTGAAAAACGCCAGGTGCCTCTCGCAGGTCGCAAGGTCCTCGCCTGAGCCGGCAAGCTCTTCAGCGCCAAAGGCCCTGATCGTCTCCAGAAGTTGGTAGCGCTCGGCTTTGTCGTCGACCTGGACCAAGGACTTGTCGACCAAGCCGGACAACAGCCCAAGCACATCGTAACGGCCGGCCTCCCCGGCGCTGCCTACGTGCTCGGCCGCATCGAGGGAAAAGCCGCCAGCGAAGACCGAAAGCCGGCACAACAAGGCCCGCTCGGCTTCGGAGAGCAGCTGGTAGCTCCAGTCCAGAGACGCCCGGAGGGTCGCCTGGCGGGGTATGGCGCTTTTCCCGGACAGAAGGTGGAACCGGTCGGCCAGAGCACCGGCGATGCGCTCGACGCTCATCATGCGGGCCCGGGCGGCAGCCAGCTCGATGGCCAGAGGGATCCCGTCCAGGCGCTGGCAGATCGCTGCGACGGCGGCGGCGTTGTCGTCGTTTATGGAACAGTTCGGCCGTGCCGCTCGAGCGCGCTCGGCGAAGAGCTGCACCGCGTGGTAAGCGTCCAAGGAGCCTAGCTCCAGCCGGCCCTGGTCCTCTGGCACAGAAAGGCAAGGCACCCGCCACAGCATTTCTCCCGTCACCCCGAGCGGCTCGCGTGAGGTGGCAAGAACGCAAAGGCGGGCGCAGTTGCGGACGAGTGCCTCAGCCAAGGCCGCCGCGGCCGAAAGGACGTGCTCGCAGTTGTCGAGCACCATCAAGGCGGCGCGTTCGGCGAGCCAGACCTTGAGCGTGTCGGTGTGGGACTGGTCGTCGACTTCGTGGGCACCCATCGCGGCCATAGCAGTTCCCGGGACGAGCCCAGGGTCGGCCACGGCCGACAGGTCCACGAACCACGCCTCGTCGGCTCTGGCCCCGAGCGCGTCGGCGGCCACCTGCAGAGCCAGCCGGGTCTTGCCGCAACCTCCAGAGCCCGTGAGCGTGACAAGACCATGGTCAGCCAGGAGCGCGCCTACTTCGGCGACCGCCGCGTCGCGCCCGACGAGGCTTGTCAGCTGGACCGCCAGGTTGTGGGGGTAGCGGTCGATCGAGGAAAGAGGCCGGAAACCATCGGCAAGTTCCGGGTGGCACAACTGATAGACCTCGGCGGGGCGTGACAGGTCCCGCAACCGGTGGGCCCCGAGGTCGGCCAAGCTGGCGCCGTCAGGAAGGTGGTCTGCAACCAGGCCCGCGGACGTGCGACAGACCAGGACCTGGCCGCCGTGGCCGAGGTCTCGCAGCCGGTCGGTACGAGCCACGGCATGGCCGAAGTAAGAGATCTCGCCGTGCACCCGTGCCTCGCCAGTATGCACCGCGGCCCGCAGGCAGAACAGCTTGTTGGCCTGCAGCTGGCGCTGGACGTCGAGGGCACAGGCGAGGGCTTCCGACGGGCCCGGGAAAGCGGCCAGCATCGTGCCCTTGTCTCGCCGATCTGCTGGCCGGACGCCGCCGTGACGGCCGACCGCGGCGCCGAAAACCGCCTCAATGCTGTCCACAGCCTCGTCCAGGTCCCAGCCCGAGCTCACAAGGTCGGCCGACAAGAAGGTGGTCATCCCGGCTGGCAGCGCAAAATATCGGGCCATCACCGCAGGGCCCACCGGCGCCGGGCCCCAGGCGGCCCGGGCGAGGTGGAGTTGGCCTGCCGCGCTCTCAGCATGCACCAGCAAGTGTGCCAGAGCATCTACCCCGGGGTTAGAGGATCCTCGCGAGCCGTCGGAGAAGATCTAACCCCGCGGTAGATGTTCACCGGCGTCATCCCGCTGATAGTTCGCTCGGGGTCCCCGTGGCCCGGGTGAAAGGAGCGATATGACTAAGGGCAGTATGGGTACCCGAGCTGTCAGGGCCCGAGTCCCCACCGGAGCCGGGACCCTGGTGGTGGACGTTGGTGTCGCCACCATTCCGGCAGGGGCCTCCGCCCTCGCCGCTACCGACGTACCGCTCCCCACCCTTCTCCCTAGCACCGGACCGGCGAGGTCGCGTTTTCGACATCTCGGGAGGGCCGCCTGGGCCACTCTCGTGGCTGGGATGGCAACCAGCACTGGGTTGGCCACCCTACCTGCAGCCGCGTTGCCCACCTTGGCACACGCCGCTACGGTCAGCCCGGGCACCGCCGCAATCTTTGTCGCGAATGAGGGGGCCGCAGGGAGTACCGGCTCGGTGACTGAGTACAAAGTCCGCGATTCCGGCAACGTTCGTCCTGTCCTAACAATATCGAGGGGCGTGAACCAGCCATATGGGCTGGCATTTGACGCTTCGGGAGACCTCTGGGTAGCCAATAACAACTCCAACACGGTGGTCGAGTACAAAAAGAGCGAGCTGGCAAAGGCTTCGCCGGCCCCGTCCGTGATTATCTCCTCGAGCCCCGACCAGGCACTAAACGGGCCGAGTGGGCTCGCCTTTGACTCCTTCGGCAACCTATGGGTCGACAACGGCGGCACAAACACCGTGATCGAGTACACCAAAGCCGAGCTTTCTGGATCAGGGTCCCCAGCTCCCCGGGTCAATTTCACCAACGCCGCTTTGTTTGCCGCCGCAGGCCCTGCCGGCCTTGCCGTCGACCCCTCCGGCGACCTATGGGTCGAGGGGTCGCCCAGTGGCAGCGGCGACGCCGTGTGCGAGTACCCAAAGGCCCAGCTCGCCAAACCGGGACCGCCCGCACCGCGTGCCACCATTTCCCCGGGCTACCAGCTCTGGGATTTTACCTTCGACTCCTCGGGCAACCTCTGGGTGCCCGAGTACTATGGCAGCACGGTGGCCGAGTACACCAAAGCCGAGCTCACCAAGTCGGGATCACCACCGGTGCATCTCACTATTGCTGGGCCTATTTCTCTTATATCTACGCCGTCCGACCTCGCTTTTGACTCTTCGGGCGACCTGTGGGTGCTCAGCTCCGGCGACAACGCTCTGGTCGAGTACACCAAGGCCGAACTCGCCAAGTCGGGCTCACCGACGCCCGCAAGCATCATAAAAGGCGCAGCCACAGGGCTGAACACCCCCCAATACTTCGCGATGGAGCCCTAGGCGGGGGAAGTGCTACCTCCACGGCGCGCCTACTAGCTCAACGGATACATCATCGACGTTCACGATAACGACAACTTGGACGGCTGTTCCGTAGACGGTGCCACTGTCAGCCCGGAGTGGGTCCCAGGGGAGTTCATGTGGGCCTGGCCTGGCGTACCTGACCTTACGAGATCCAAAGAATGACGACACCAATAAGGAGAGAAGATGGCCCATCAATATGCAAGCCACGGCGGCGCCACGCCAAGCTCGAGCAGGGCGCCTGGTGCTCGCCTCTATGAGGCCGAACGGCCAGCGCGCCGAACGAGGCCGAGGACCCGCGCGCTGTGCGCGCTTGTCGGCTTGGCCAGCCCCGTGCTGGTGGCGCCGACGGTAGCCTCGGCCGCTCCTGCTGGAATAGGCCCCTTCGCAGCCGGGAGCGTCGTCGTCTCCCAGGGGGGCACGATCGCCGCGTCCGGCAAGAGCGGGAAAGGGACCACCCTCGAGGCCAACGGGGAGGTGAACATTTACCCTCCCGGTGCCAACGGTGACGTGGCACCGCAGGCGAGCTTCACCAAGGACATGTACGGCCCTTTCACCGTGGTCTTCGACCCATCGGGCGACCTGTGGGCGGACACCATAAATACCAACACTGTCGTCGAGATCACCCGGGCCCAGCTGGCCACGCCCAACCCGGTGCCGGCCGTGACCATCTCGTCAGCCTCGGGCCTCACCAACTTCTACGACATGGCCTTTGACGCTCAAGGCAACCTGTGGGGGGCCAGTGGCAGAACGGACCGGGTCTACGAGTTCACCAAGAGCCAATTGGCCAGCTCGGGCTCGCCGACGCCCCACACCACTATTTCGGCCCTCCCGGGCCTCTCTGGCGGTATCGGCCTTGACCCCTCCGGTGACCTGTGGGTCACGACCCAAGTGTCCAAGACCTGCCCCCACGGCTGTCTTTTCGAGTTCTCCAAGGCCGAGCTGGCCATGGCCAGCCCCAAGCCGACGGTGACGATCTCCTCGATGGGTGGCACCTCGCCCGTCTTCACCGCCTCGGGCAACCTGTGGATGGTCACCGGGGGTGGCCCAAAAGACGACTGCTTCGGCAGCCCCTGTAGCAATGAGCTGGTGGAGTTCACCAAGGCCCAGCTGGCCACCTCGGGGTCGCCCAGGCCTGCCGTCACCATCAGCTCGACCAAGATGGGCGCGGCCGGGTCCCTGTGGGGCCCCTACGGGGTGGCGTTCACCCCCTCCGGTGACGTGTGGGTTTCCAACTACAACAAACCCACTACCGTCGAGTTCGCCCGGAGCCAGCTCGCCACGTCGGGGGCGCCCACTCCCGTACGGACCATCGTGGGCCCAAGAACCGGGATGAACTGGCCCTCCTATGTCGTCACGGTGCCGTAGGAGAACCTTCAAGGAACTGGCCCTCAGCGCAGTGTCCGCGGCAAGAGGTGCGAGGACGGGTTGTCCCAAGCCATGAACACGGTGAGCCGTGGTGAGCGCGTTCGGTGCCGCCACGGCTTACGCCTCGTCGCAAGCGGACGTGCAGTGATCTTCACGAGGCGAGGGGCCCGGGGTGCAACCGTGCTGCCTTGTGACGCGGGGTGGCGCGATGCCCGACCGACGCCATCTCGCCGTGTTGGGGAGGAAACTTTCCCAAGCCAGTCGACCGGAAAGATGAGACCCATCCCGAGAGCGACGCGACCAACGGCATCTTTGAGCGCCCCAGAATGGTTATTATGCGTGTAATTCCGATTCGCGAATTTCCCTGGTAATATGGTGCATATTCGGCGATCTGCGCTGGTCGGAGACACTTTTTGACGCCACGAAAGTACGGCCATAATAGCGTTGTCTGCCCCTTCCTTATTCCGCCCGGCCGAACGGCTTTACTCGGCCCCGGGCAACCAACCGAGCCGGTCGAGCCACCCGAGCCAGGATGGCGAGGCCTTGCCCGCAGCCAGGATGGCGGAGGGCAAGGGTCAGCGGCTTGACCGGCGGGCCAGCGCCAGCGGGCACCCTGGGGATGCTCCCCCGCCAGGGGGAGCTGGGCGCCCCCGGCCCGTCCCAGCGTGCTCGAAGACCGAGACAAGCTCCATGGCCGCCGGCTGGTTGGACGCCTTTGGGGACCCCGGCTTGGGAGACCGGTCCGGTGCTCTACAGGTCGAGGCCCGGGCCGAGGTCGTGCTCGATGTGATAGCCGCGGGACAGGGAACGTGACTGCTCCCGGGCGACGAGGAGCTCCCACTGCCGGCGGCGCTCCGCCTCGGTCTCACGCTCGATGGTGCGGTCGAGCTCGGCCACGCGCTGGGTGATGTCCGGGTTCCGCTCGAAGAAGGTGGCTCTGGCGTGCTGGGCCTGTTCGAGGTGGTCGACCTTGGCCGAGAGGTCCTGGCGGTCGGCTTCGATGCGGCGAGCGTAAGGTTCCCCGGTAACTTCCCAGGTCCCCACGGTGCGGTCGAAACGAACAATTGCTTCTTGGAACTGTC